>NZ_LPDI01000090.1:0-18817 GCF_001528895.1 Burkholderia sp. MSMB1078WGS
CGCGGCGTTCACGACATCCTGATTGCCGTCACTGACGGGCTCAAGGGCATGCCCGAAGCGCTGGCCGCCGTGTTCCCGGCCACCACGCTGCAGACCTGCATCGTCCACCTCATCCGCAACAGCCTCGATTACGCCAGTTGGAAGGACCGCCGAGGCTTGGCCGCGGCGATCAAGCCGATCTACGCCGCTCCCAGCGCGGAAGCCGCTCAGGCCGAACTCGATGTGTTTGCGGATGGGCCGTGGGGTCAGAAATTCCCGACTGTCAGTAGCGCGCGGCGCAACGCCTGGGATCGCGTGATCCCGTTCTTTGCGTTCCCTCCGGGTGTGCGCAAGATCATTTACACGACGGATGAAATACACAAGCCCCCACGCCGTACTTCGCGCGTTCGCTATGCCCGCGCTTCCGGCCACCGTATCGGCGTGCTGTCTGATTTGGGTCGCGACTGCTTTCAGCGGTTAAACAATCTTTGATAGGCTCGCTCGGACTGCTCAGCCACGACCCGCTCCTGCTGGCGGACGCTCTTCAGACTGTAGGCGGCAGCCGAACCTTTGTGCGAGCCATGCTGTGCCGGCATTCCAGCCTGCAGTTCCAGCGCGCGCAGCTTGTGCGCGGTCAACGCGGGACGATCCCACGCGAACGGTTCGCCACGTGTCAGCACATACCAGCCGATCACTGCGAGCTTGCGTGCGGTCGCGACGACGGCAAATTGTTGGCCGCGGCGATCGCGCACGCGCAGGAAGAACGCACGCAGCGGTCCAGGCGCTTGCGTGGCGCCCCAGGCAGCCTCGACCAGTATCGCCCGTGCGTAAGACCGGCCGCGCTTGGTGATGTGGCCATGCCTGGCCGGTGTTGGACCGGATTGATAGACCGACGGATTGAGCCCGAAGTAGCTCACCAGCTTCTCCGGATTCGGAAACCGCTCGATGTCGCCGATGGCCGATAGCAGCCCGATCGCCACAGTGATGTTGACGCCGGTGATCGTCAACATCACGCGCAGTCGAGCGTCGTCGATGGTCGCTTGCGCAAGTTCTTGCTCCACCTCACGCAGATCCTCGCCGAGACGGTCCAGTTCGCGCAATCGCTGCTCGACACCCAGTCGTTCATCCAGTGGCAACGGTTGAACGCCGAGCCACGCACGTCCCTTCTTGCCAAATAGGTCAGTGGCCGGACACCGCTCGATCAGATGCGCGGCCAGGACCGCGTGAATCTCGTTCTTCAGCCGTGTGCGTTGTCGTACCAGCTGTGAACGGCGCGAGATCTGCCGACGCAACGCTAGCGTGCGCTCGTCCGGCATCCATACTTCCGGCAGAAAGCCGCTTGCATACAGTTGCGCCAGCACGGCCGCGTCGATCTTGTCTGTCTTAACGCGGGCTTCGGCGATCAGCCGGACTTGCAGCGGATTCGCAATCGCTACACGCGCGACGTGCCGGCGGATCACGTTGACGATGGCAGCAGTGTTGCCGGTTGCCTCGAGCACCACGTGATCGGTAGCACGCAGCTTCTCGGCAAAGCGTTCCAGTTCGTCGCGTCGCAACCCGGTACGACCGCCTGCATGCAGCGTGCCATCCTCTAGGTACGCGATCTCGGCCACGGAGCGCGAAACATCAAACCCCACGATTCGCATAACCGTCTCCCGTATCAGATCACTGTTGGGAGCCGGTGGGACAGCACGACAACTACGGATTCGCGCTCACAGCGCAACCGGGCGGGTCGCAGGGGCGGCCAACTACAAACACGAGCTCGCGGCTCACCGTGTAACAACGGCCTGCCCACCCGAAGTGCTCCCCAGTGCCCCTGTCCCGGATGGTCACACCATACGCTCAAACCACTCGGCGCGGGACCGCAAGGCACCGGCTATATCATGCCGGTTACGAACGCCATAGAAAGTTTGAACATGCAGTTGCGCAAGATCATCAAGACCCGCGGTCACTTCCCGAACGACGAGGCGGCCATCAAGCTGCTCTGGTTGGCGCTGCGCAACGTACTGGCCAAGACCGTGCGGTCCGCGTTCGACTGGAAATTAGCGATGAACCAGTTTGCTATTCTGTTCGGCGAGTGATTTATGCAGGCGCGTGGGTAACACGTTGTTCAACCGCCTTGCCCACGAAAATGGCGGACAGGTTCCAATGGAATGGACGCCTCCCACCCCGTGAATTGCGGAGGTGGCAAGAATGAGGAAAGGGAAAGATAGCGAGGACGGACCCTCACGGGCCGACGGCATCAAGGTGCCCAAGAAGGAAGATCATGTCGATCTACCTAGGCAAACCAGCGGGGCCGCCATGAAGCTTACGCCAGTTGGGATCGACATTGCAAAGAACGTCTTTCAAGTGCACTACGTCGATGAAGAAACCGGAGAGGTCGTAAACAAGCCGATCAAACGCGCGAAGCGACGTTGTTGCATTAATCCTGCCTTCGGCGGTGACGTTTACGTGCGTCAGTATCTTCGGGAAGCAGGTTGCAGTCGTCAAGCTTCGCATCAGCACGCGCCGTTTCGAGATAACGGTCGGAGTAAAGATGGCGTCGGGCGACCGACTCGTCGAACGTACCAGAACATTTCGCAACGACTACCGTGGCCACGCTGTTGCCGATCGTATTGCACGTGGCGATCGTCATCTACATGAAGCGGTAGACGCACAAAGATAAGTCCGAGTCCTTCTATCGGCAGCTGCCCCGTTGATGTTACCGTCGCTGCGAACACGACGAACGATCCGCCCGTTACCGGCGCGGCACCTTTCGATGTCAATAGCATCAGCAGCAGGATCCCGATCTGATGCTCGAACGTGAGCGGCACATTGTACGCGTGCGCGATGAACATCACGCCCATCGCCATGAAGATCGACGTCCCGTCGAGATTGAACGCGTGGCCGGTCGGCAGCACGAGACCGACTGTTTGCTTCGCGCACCCGTGTCGCTCGAGCTTGATCAGAAGGCGCGGCAACGCGCTTTCCGACGACGGGGTGCCGATCACGATCAGGATCTCGTCCTTGATGTAGCGCATGAAGCGCCACATGCTGAAGCCGGCCAGCTTCGCTACGATGCCCATCACGACGACGATGAACAGCATCACGACCGCAACGAAGCGTAAGCACCCTGGGAACACATTTGGACAGCAAGTATGTCGTGGCGCCTCTTCAGCTTGCCCGACCGACGCGACGTGATAGCGTATCGGTGAGCGCTTGGGTCGTATCGTGGTGCGGTATCTGACGAGCGTAGACTTGATCTGGGAATCGGGCACAGGCGTAGCGATGCCTAGCCTGACCAAGGCCGGCTGGATCCTCTTTCCCCTAGTCCATCCCCAACCCCGAGGCGTCAATCTCGCGCAGCGCGGCTCAACGACGGCATTCTAAGCATGATCCAGACGCCGCATGAGTGGGTCTTCGACCAGGAGTACTTGGTGTATTGCTTCCGATGTCTTGTTCTGAACGACGCCGATGTCACTGCATCACGGTGGAAGAGGAAGTGGCTCGATCCGTCAACCGACTACTGCCGGGTGCACCACAGCCTGCTCAAGACTGTTCCGCAATCGATTTTCGCCAGCGCTCCGAATTTCGACGCCGCGCTGCGGGCGATATCACGTTATCGATGCGCACGGCTTACGCTGAGCAAAACACTGCGCTAGTGGTATTAGTGAACATTGCTAGCACTCCTTTTGGCTCGGCTAGAATTGGTTGTGAACTCCTACAAGTATCGCCTTGTCGAGTGAAGCCCGTCCTTTTGCCGACACTACGTCATACTCGGCTAACAATCCGCGCAGGGCGTTGATCTGCATTGTCCGGAACTTCACCAGTTGCTCCCGTGCCCGATGTAGCGTCAGCATTGCTCGCTACATTTCGGTCTTGACCGTGACTGCCTTGCCGGGCTGCTGCACAGCAAGCCAGATCGCTCGTGAATCCGCCGCATCGTTCTTGTTGCGGATGTTGAACGCCTTCACGAATTCCCCTGGTATCAGCTTGACCTGATGCCCCATCTGCACCAGCCTTCGTGCCCAGTGATGCGCTCCGCCGCACGCTTCCGTTCCGATAAGGTAAGGGGACCAGTTCGCGAAATGTTCGAGAAACGCAGCGCGTCCGATTGGCTTGTTCACAACCTCGCCAGTGTCTGGTCTACGTAATGCACGTGGAAAACAGTCTATGCAATGTCGATTCCAACTGGTGTCAGATTCATCGCTAGCCTCCGCTTCGTCGTGAAGATCCATGTGATCTTGCGCTATGCGTTCGCTTATGTCGATGGCCTACGCCTCACGATGCGGGAGAGAGGCGTCCATACCATTTCTCTCAATAGTTGGAGCCGCCACAAAACTCGGGGCGGTTCAGGGTAAAGCGTGGCTTCAAAAATCTATTGAAACTGATTCAAGTTAAATGCAACTACCGATAAAATATTGATGGACATAAAGTCCGCAAATCAGTGTTCAATTTAGGGAGCTTTGCATGAATATTGCAAACCTTGGCACTGGTGCTATTGGCGCGGCCATCGCCCGCAACTTGGCCCGTAACGGTATCACGACCTCCATCGCTAACACCCGTCGACCGGAGTCGCTAAAGGAGCTGGTCGACGAACTAGACCCCTATATTAGGGCGGTCAGCGTAAAAGCGCCCCGAGGTGACCATAGCCTACAAAACAGGCCCATTTGGAAGTGGAAAATTATGGCATACTGGATATCAATATAAATTTTTAGATAAGATCAAAAAAGCTTACTGCGGGTTTTCTTCCTTGCTATCTTTCCCTGCAAGAAATACCGGTGGGATCTTGACCGGCACTAATAAATCAATTTCCCGACAAATAACTTCCATTTGAATTACGTCATCACGAGGGCGATATCCGATTCGCAATACTGCGATTGCTTTCGCCAAGCAAAGGCGCTCGATTCATCGTCGTCCGGCTCAGCTTCAGACTGGACCGCTCTGTCATGATGCACCGACGACTCTGAGAAGGAAACGGCGTCGGCATCGCAACCTGCTTGATGGCGCGGCAATAGATTCTTGGTCGCATATAATGAATCGGATTACTAATAAATGTATAACGAATCGAAGTCGATGTATCTGCGTACGGCGGACCGTAGCCAAAGTAATTGCCGGACCGCCGTACGCTGGACCGCGGCACGGTTCGACATACAAGAGGCCGTGCGCCGGATCGGTGCACACGATACGCAAGCGCGATACGTGACCGGTTTCCAATCATGATGGTGCATTGGGGAGGAATACTTATGTCGCCTTGAATCCTGCTGATCGTTCTGACCTGCGTCAGGTAGCATCGGCCGCCCTTCGCTACCCGCGATCCGGGCCGCGCGCTGCACCCGTTCTTCGTCGAAATCTCGGAGCTCACAATGCAGAGAACTCAACATGTCAATCGCACTTTCCTGCAACCTTTTGCGTTGACGGCAATTGCTGTTGGAGTAGCAGCCACGATGGTCCCGCTATCCGCCCAGGCGGCAGCCGAGTGGGTCCAGACTCGCACCAGCGCGTTCCTCCTGTCGAATGCACAGGCGACGGCCGCTTCGCAGGCACTGGCCGCGTCCGCCGCCGCACCCAACTACTCGCTGAGCAGCATCGGCACGCCGGCGCTCACCGATACGCACGTGACGCCGCTCGAATTGAGCCAGCCGCTGCACGTCACCGTGGTCCTGAAGAACCGCAACACAGACCAGTTGGACGCCTTCCTGCGCGACGTCAATCAGCCGGGTAGCGCGAGCTATCGCAGGTACCTCACGCCGGCCCAGTTCAAGGCGCGCTTCGCGCCGACCGATGCGCAGGTAGCGGCCGTGGTCGCCCACCTGAAAGCGAGCGGCTTCGGCAACATTGCGGTCTCGGAGAATAACACGCTGATCTCCGCGGACGGCAATGCCAGCAACGTTCAGCGCGGCTTCCAGGCGAGCATCAAACGCTTCAATTATCGCGGCAAGCCGGCCTACGCGAACGATTCGGCCGCACTGGTCCCGGCGTCGCTCGGCTCGATCGTCGATTCGGTGCTCGGCCTGCAAAATGCCGCCGTGCCGCACCGATTGCTTCATCGCTTCGAACCGGCTGCCGTTGTCGAGCCCAGCGCGGTCTCGAAGAATGCGGTCACCGGCTCGCAGCAAGTCGGCCATCAGCCGACCGATTTCGCGGCGATCTATGATGCGAGCGGCCTGCCCGCCGCGACCAATACCACCGTGGGCATTATCACGTGGGGTGACATGACCCAGACCATCGCCGACCTGAATACGTTCACGCGGAACGCGGGCCTGGCGACCGTCAACACGGCGGTAGTCGCGGGCGGCTCCGGTACGTTAGCCAACGACGGCGATCCGAGCGAATGGGATCTCGACAGCCAGGATATCGTCGGCACCTCGGGTGGCGTCAAGCAACTGATCTTCTACTCGGCCGTCAACGGCGATAGCAAAGACAGCGGCCTTACCGACGCGACGCTGACCGATGCGTACAACAAGGCGGTGACCGACAACAAGGCGACGGTCATCAACGTGTCGCTGGGCATGGACGAAACGGCCGCTAATTCGGACGGCTCGCTCGCCGCCGCCGACGCGGTGTTTAAGCAAGCCGTCGCGCAGGGCCAGGTCTTCTCGGTCGCGTCTGGCGACGCGGGCGTCTATCAGTGGTCGACGTCGCCAGTGCCGTACAGCGTGCCCGGCTATATCGGCACGTACAACGGCACGTCGGTCACGCCCACGATCAACCTGTCCAAGTACAGCGTCTCGTCTCCCGCGAGTTCACCGTATGTCGTCGCGGTCGGCGGCACGACGCTCTCGACGACCGGCACCACGACGTGGGCCGGCGAGACCGTGTGGAACGAAGGTGTCGCGTACGCGGACTTCGACAGCAACGGCTATCCGGCCGACAACGCGGTACGGATCTGGGCGACGGGCGGCGGCGTGAGCGGGTTTGAGCCCGCACCGAGCTGGCAGACCGCGGCGCTCGGCCGCACGGTGACGAAGCGCGTGCTTCCCGACGTGGCGTTCGATGCCGCGCAATCGACGGGCGCATACATCGTTATCAACGGGCGGACGAACCAGCTCGTCGGCGGCACGAGCCTCGCGTCGCCGATCTTCGTTGGCGGCTGGGCGCGCGTCGAATCGGCCAACAACAACAGCCTCGGCCTGCCGACTTCGGCGTTCTATCAGGGCCTCCCGAGCAATCCGTCGCTGCTTCACGACGTGACGTCGGGCAACAACGGCTACGGCGGTCACGGCTATAACGCGAAGGCCGGTTGGGACGACGATACTGGTTTCGGCAGCCTCGATTTCGCAAAGATCAGCGCGAGTTCCGTGAAGTAAGGTTATGCGGTGCGGACAACGCGCCGCATCGTTACTTTAAGCGGTACGTAGCAAAATTGGCACGGCAGGAGCTACGCAAGTCTCCGTCACCCTGAGATTCATTTAAGGCGAACATCCCCGGTGTCGGCTTATATGAACACTACGGGTTGGGCAATGCTGCTTCAGGTGTTGTATAGCATTCGCAGCGAGCGGCAGCTGGTCGAGCAGATCTCGTACAACCTTCTGTTCCGGTGGTGCGTCTGTCGATCGATGACTTGGTGTGGTATCGCTCAGTGTAGCGTCGCAGCCATGCTTTGCTGACAACACTCGTTTTTAGCAGCGGCGCGTGCTGCTGGCCGTACCGCTCTGCAGGCTGTTGAGATTGTTGGCGACAATCGCACGCAGTACGTAGTTGAGCAGTACGTATGTGACGGGCAGCGCGGATGGAACCCCTTTCCCAATCGGAACACCGGCAACAGGCTCAACGCCGGCCTGAATGATCGGGCCGCCATCGCCTAGCGGCGATTTCCGGTACCAGTCCGGCCGCAGCATCAGATGACCAGTGCCTCCTGCCCGCTGAACTAGATCGCCGTTCAGTGCCACGAGCCAGTCGATGGTTCTGATCTTCTCCACCAAGTCACGCAAGCCAGTACGCATCGGATCATCGACATCGATTCCCGGGCCGTACAACCGCCCCGGAAATATTCGCTTGTTTCGTTTGGTCGTCGACCCATCGGTGGGACATTTACCTCATAGCCTGCGTGCCCATGGAAGGTAGGCACGGCTACGGCGAACACCGCGGAGAGCTTCTCGAACGTGCCAGCGCAGAGTAGGGCAAACGGCGCGGCAACGTGAACACCATGACGTCGAGGCCTCGCGTGCCCATCGCTGCTACGAGTCCTCGAGGCAGAAGGCGGAGAATTCGTAGAATCCCGCCGCGAACTTATGGGCAGTGCTCGTTGTATTCGATACGAGAATCGAGTCGCTTGGAAGATCCTTGGGTAGACTAGGTAAGCCGGGCATTTTGTCGAAGGCAACAGGGTCCGCGCCTTCCTCGTAAAACCAATGCATGGGGCAGGCCTTCTGGGGCTCGCTTTTATCTGCTTTCGCGGACGCGGACTCGTATTCCTCGAACGCTGCAAGATAGTGCTCGTCGCAGCGGACAAGCGCCGCCCGCATCGGGGCGGTATATCCGCCCTGAAGTACAGAACACCGCGCTGACGCTGCCTGCGCGTCGGCGACAGTTTCGGAGAACAGTCCAGTCCTTGCGGCCGACGACAAACAGTCTGATCGTGCTGCCACACTGGTTGTTCGAGGCCGGTCATTTTCCGCTAATGTAGTGCAATGTTTTGCCGGGCGGCTCGATGGCACCACCGTGGACAGATGCTTGACCAGCATCCGTTCCCGAGTATGCGGGCGCCGTATCGGGTATGCCGTAGCTGCCGGCGTTCCGGTGTCCACTTCGCGCTGCGTGCCGCGGCTGCCAGCAGCTTGCCGATCAACGTAACGAATCGCGTGGTCACCGTAGCGAACATCGCGTTTGTGACGGGGTGAGCGAGCAGTCGAAATGTCGGCGTCACATGTGGCCGTCAATTGAGGAAAGGCGCCATGCCATACAAGGCGAATGACGTCAGCTGTTCGGCTAGTTGGTCTGCGGTCAACTCGGGGTGATGCCGCCACCACTTCGCCATCTGCTCGCCCGCGCCGGATACGGCTTGAGCATAGACTTGGACAGTTAGCGCGTCGGCGCGGGGCAGGCTTTGTCGGATTAGCCTCTCGATCTGCCGAACTGTTGCAAGTCGTAAATCAAGTGCTCGTTCCGCGGCAGCACCAGCAATCGCCGCGCCACCACCGAACAGCAAATCCCACGATTGGTCGTTTGATTGTACGAATTCGAAGTAAGCGCGCGTCCCGCGACGCAATCTCTCTATCGGATCATCGACAATCGAAACAGCGCCCAGTATCCGCTCGTCAAGCCGCGCGCGTGCTCGTTGCAGGCATGCCAGATAGACGCCATCCTTTGAGCCAAAATGGCCGTAGACGATTGGTCTCGATACGCCGGCGGCGCTCGCGATATCCTCCATCGAAGTGCCTTGGTAGCCTTGATTAATGAATTGACGCTCGGCAATGTCGAGCAACTGCTCTTTGCGTGTAGCGCTTGACATTCGGATGCGTTGCGGACTGATCACGCGCGCCTTACTGGTTTGTTTCATAACTGGTCGCAAATTGAATTAGGAGTGCAATGATTAATATGGGCAAGATTGCGATGCAAAGTTTTGACATTTAAAGTGTCGGAAAGCGATAAATTATTTTGAACGGATACCTTTGAGAATTGCGATTTTATTCGGGTGAATATAAAGTAAAAAAATAATCGCGAGTTCAAAGTTTGGCTAATTTTCCATATGAGCGCAAGACAACGTTCCGCCTGTGCCTCACATGTAAGGAACGACGCCAGCTTCAAGTTATGGCTCGCACTACCCATGGTTGGATGCAATGCTAGGCAACTTCTGTTCGCGAAACGCCTCCGTGACGAAGTCTACGAATGCGCGTGTTTTGGTCGGTAACAACTTTTGGTTCGAGAAATATAGTAGCAATGGTCCTGCATCCACATGCCAGTCTGGCAATAAGCGTACCAGTGCACCGTTGGCGAGGTGAGGCGTTGCATGTGGTAGCGAGACTAGACCGACGCCGATACCGAGTAGTGTCGACCGACAGACCGCGTCAGGATCATTAACCAGCATGACAGGTTTTTGTATTGCAGACATTTCGACGCCGGCAACGTTGCGCATGACCCATGCACGTTGACGGCTGTTTAGGGGCGAGCGCATCGCGACGCTGTCCAGTCTTGCAAGATCAGCGGGGTCTTTCGGATGCAGTTTGCCTTCTATGAACGCTGGAGATGCCACCGCAATTAGATGAATCCGGCCCAGCTCGCGAGCTACCATACCAGCAGGTAGTTCGAAGCCCCCCCCTATTGCCACGTCAAATCCCTCGCCGATTAAATCAACCGGACGATTGTCGAAAAACCAATCTGGCCTCACCGCAGGATAGCGCTCCAAGAAAGAGGGCATCATCGGTAACAGATAGTCCATCCCAAAACCGGCGGGAACGCTCAACTTGAGAACTCCCGAAGGTTGTGTCGCATTAACCATGAGATCCGCGATTGCACCCTGGATACTGTCGAGGCCACTGCGCACTGACAGCAGAAAACGATCACCAGCTTCGGTGAGTGTCAGGCCGCGCGTGCTCCGTTGGAACAACTGGACGCCCAGGTTGCGCTCAAGGTGAGCAACATTGCGGCTGACCGCTGCAGGGGTGAGCGCCAACCTGCGGGCAGCAGCTGAAAAGCTACCCGACTCGGCGCTGCGGACAAAGCATTCCAAGTTGGCGAGAGTTTCCATAGGCGTGGCTTCAAAGATTCGTTGAAACTGATTCTAGTTCAATGCAACTACCGATAAAAGCTCGGCAAGCATAAAGTGCATCTACATAGCAGATCTTCAACTCAACCAGAGGAATTTTGTATGAGCATTGCAATCATTGGCGCCGGCGCCATCGGCACGGCCATCGCGAGTAATCTCGCACGTAGTGGCATCTCGGCTTCCATCGCCAACAGTCGTGGACCGGAATCGCTACAGGCACTGACCGATGAACTTGGCCCCTATATTAGGGCGGTGAGCGTCAAAGAGGCCGCACGCGCTGACATCGTGTTTCTCGCGGTACCGTGGGATCAGGTGGCCACTGTCTTGAAGGATCTCGGTCCGTGGAACGCCCGCGTTCTAGTCGACGCAAACAACGCGGTAGAAGTACGAATCGGTGCCGACAACGTACCGTCGTTCCATGCTATCGATTTTGGCGGTCGCGCTTCCAGCGAGCTGGTCGCGCAGTGGGCGCCGGGAGCAAGGGTTGTGAAGGCGTTCAATCATTTGAGTGCCGGGCCGCTGGCCTCTGGCCCCAAGGTCGACGGTGGTCGACGAGTGCTGTTCCTGGCCGGACAAGATGCTGATGCAAAGAAATCCGTCATCGACCTGATCGTTCGCCTCGGTTTCGCGCCGGTCGATCTTGGTGGTGTGGACGAAGGTCGGCTCATCCAGTTTCCGGGTGGGCCGCTCGCGGTGATTAACCTCACCCAGTTGGATCAGTAACTTCCGCTGTCCGAATTCAGGACAGCTCTTAGGCGACACGACCCAGTCTGACGGATCAAGGCAGGTCAGCAAATCTGTGGTTTCCTAGGATTCGGCACATTGGTCACCATCTCCCGCGGTAGGGGATGCGAGACGGCTTGCTGCTCCGCAGCCTCGCCGACAAGCAACTGAATTTCAAGGGCGCATGAGGGGCCAAGGCAGGGACGCGCATCATTCGTCAGGAGTTCGGTCTTTTGCGGGGCAGTGGACAGACGCAGTCTTAGCGAGTAGCTGAACTTGGCGAGGCCATCAGCCACAGCTTGTCACTGCCCCGCATATTGCGGTCCAAGTCACGTTTTTTGTTGCTAGTTCAACGATACGTTGGCTGGGCCAAGGAGTGCCTCGTTGCCCCTCACTTGTGCCGACGGAGCAAATGATCTAGAGGAAATATTCTAGTTTCTCTGTTGTAAGTTACAGAGATGTAACTTACGCTTTTTGGCGTGACTTGTTGGAAGGCACGAGGAGGATAAAGGAGCGCACCTCTATCTCATCGAACCAGTCGCAATCGAGAAAAGAAACGGAAAAAACTACATTGGAGCCATAATGAATACGATAAGAAAGGGGTGCAAATTGGCGGCGGCGGGTTTATTCGCGCTCGGGATTTTGATTGGAGCAGGAAATTCGGGAGTGGCAGCCACTCTCCCTGGCGCGACGCAGCAGACAGTAGCGGACTCTTCAACGTCAGCTGCAACAAAGTACCCGGTGATTCTCGTGAACGGGTTGTTCGGTACAAACGATTATCTCGGCGTGTACCCATACTGGTTTGGTATCAAGGAAGACTTGGAAAAGCACGGAGCGACTGTTTATGTCGCATCGGTGCGCACAGTCGGGAGTGAGGCAGAACGTGGGCAGGATCTACTCGATTTTATCAACAAGGTCGCCCCTGGCCAGAAGGTGAATCTAATCGGGCATAGCCAAGGTGGCTTCACGGTGCGCTATGTCGCTCAAATCGCTCCGGACCGCGTCGCGTCGGTGACCACCATTGGCACTCCCCATTGGGGCGCTCCGACGGCGGATGTAATCAACGGCGTAGTCGGTGTAAGCGACAAGATCGGCGTAGGCGGCTTAACTTTCGGCGCAGCGATTCGTGCGATTCTCCAGCCGCTTGCGGCGGCGGTGGGGTTCGTGATCCAAGGAAATTCAAATCAGGATCCGATGGGAGCACTGAACGCACTCGACAGCGTGGGGGCCGCCCAATTTAACCAAGTCTATTCGACGGCAGGACTTGGTGATCCGACGAGCTGCACAACGGGCGCGTCAAGCCAAACAATCGAAGGAAACAAGCAGCTTTTATACTCTTGGAGCGGGAGCGCTTTTAGAAAGAACTCGCTCGGGTTACCGTACGATTCGAGTATTAACGGACCTCTCGATCCCGCATTGCTGATGGACTCGACCACTGCTGGTCTCGCGCTCGCCGGCTTGCCTACTGTGGCGTTCGGGCTAGGCGACAACGACGGCATGGTGCCCGTGTGCCGGAGCAAGTTCGGGGAAGTCATTGGGACGGCATTCCACTGGAATCACCTGGACGAGGTCAATCAGATCGCGGGCATTCGTGGTTCCAACGCTGAAGACCCTGTTGCAGTGATTCGGATACATGTCGAACGCTTGAAGGCTGCGCAACTTTGATGGGCAAGGTCGACAAAAGGGATGCACCGCCGAAAGGCGGTGCTGCTACACGGATGTCTCCGCTTTGGCGAGGCGTTGCACGAGCCGGGACTGGCGTAGTGGTTGCCGCGCTCGCCGTTGTTGCGACATACCGCATAGACAAGGCACACGAGGGCGTTGGCGCGAATGCGTCCGCTCGACCGTCGCTTATCCTGGCAAATGGATTTGAGGGGGCATCCTCAGCGAACGTGCCCAAATGGCCCGACGCACTGCAAGGTACGACTGCACCTCGTTTGTCAGTTGACGAACATGGGCGGCTTTTGCATGTGCGCGACGTGCGAGATTTCTTCGATTATTTTTTGACCGCGCGTAGTCAATTGAAGTCTATCCAACTCGATCTTCTTGTTCGCCAACAGATCGAGTTGCAACTGGGAGGCAAACTCGCTGCGGTGGAAGTCCAAGATCTCTGGCAACGGTATACCAGCTATCTAGATGCATTGGCGAAACTGGACCCACCCGCACCAGCCATGAGTATCTCCGAGATGTCCAACAAAGGTGTCGCGAATCACCATATCGAGACCAGTGCGGTCCGCTCGATTCTGACACGCCGTGCCCAGCTACGTAGTCGATGGCTTGGCGACTGGACGGTGCCGTTTTTTGGCGACGAAGACGCAGCATTGTCGGTTTACCTAAAGCGTATCGAGATTGTCCAAGACGCAACACTCGACGTTGACGAAAAGAAGCGAAGGATCGAAGCCTTGTCGAGCGACTTGCCGCCGGAGCAGAGGAGGGCAGAAGAGGAGCAAAAACAACAGACACAATGGCTGACCTCGGTGGATCAATTGCAGAAACGGAATTTGTCGCCGGAGGAGCTGCGAGTCGCAGTAACCAAAATCAAGGGTGCGGAATTTGCTGAGCGCTTCGTTGCGCAGCAGCAGGCAGATCAGGCGTGGGATGCGACTTACGACCGCTATGCGTCTCAGCGCGATCAGATCCGGGCGCAGCATCTATCGCCGCCGGATCAGGAGCGCCAGCTGGCACGGTTACGTGCGATGTTCTTTTCTCGGCAAAGTGATGTTTTGCGAGCGGCTGGGCGCGATGGTAGCGATACCGGCAAGCCTTGGTAGAACGGCGTGGAAGAGACCTTTAACGGCAAGTTCCGAGATGAATGCTTGAGCATTGAATGGTTTCGAACGCGCACAGAAGTAAAGGTTGCGATTGGACAGTGGCGGTGTCACTACGATGCTATTCAACCTCTTAATTGGTTTGCAACGAGTTGCAGACAACGTCCACAATCGAGTGGATGAGCAGCAACGGTTCTGGACATTTAGTCGACCATACGCGCCAGTTTGCGGCGGCCATCGAGTCTGACGCCATTGACCACACCGCTTGTCAACCTCGATCGCAACGAGATGGCCGAGTGCTTCGTCGAGTCGACGAAGCACGACTACGTTGCCTTCGTGCCTATTCCGGATGCAGTGCCTGCTGCACCCCACCGGTCTTCGCGCTCGAGCACTACACCGAGATGCACTCCCATAGCGCACTGAAGTAAGACCGTTCGTCGCGAGAGTTCCGACGCTCCTCGGGTTTTGCAACCTTAGGGCGATGCGTGTCCGGTATCACAGGGCCAACTCCTCCGACCACTGTGGTCGCTGCATCGAACGCTCCTTCTAATCGGACCCTTAATCAAATTGAGTTCGATTTAATCGATCGGATTATGAGCTGGATCGCAATCCGGTGCCACACTTGGAGCGTCCTACAACCGGACGAGGAGCAGGAATCACGGTAGCACTTTGTCGCGCACAGCCGAAGAACTTTAGGTTGTTTGGCGAGCGAATTAATTCTTATTCGATCCCCGCTGAATCGAGCAGAATTGGTGGATTGAAAAATTAAGTAAAAATGGAGCGGCGATTTTTAAAATTATAAAAATTTAAAGATTTGCGAGAAATTTCCATGAAAAATAATTTTCCTGCGCGTAGGATATGAAGTCGATATGCCGCGCAGAATATTACAAATTCGTAAAACTATCTTTCATTGGTATTTAAATTCGCTGGAAGATGATTGAGAAAATGAGTTGCTTGGTAGATTTGAAAGATTTTTCCTTGGTAAGGCGATCACGGAAATGAAAATTCTTGTGGCGGAGGACGACCCCATTTTCGTTGATTTTATGACTCGAGTCTTATCTGAGAAAGGTCATGAGATTATTGTGGCTGTAGATGGGTTGGCTGCGGTGCGCTATATGGAGAAATCGTTGGCCGATCTCGTGATTCTAGATTGGACGTTGCCTCACATATCGGGGATCGATGTGCTGAGGTGGATTAGAAAGAATATGGGTTATAAAATCCCTGTTATGTTTCTAACAAATCGAGTATTTGAAAATTTTATTTCTGAGGCGCTGGATGCAGGGGCCGACGAATATGTTGCCAAACCGATTGGAGAGCGGCAGTTGTTGTCGAGGATAAATGTAATCGAAAGGCGATTGCGTAGTTCAACGAATGTGCCGATGGTAATAGAAGTTGGAAATTTTAGGATTGACAATTGTGAGAAGTCGGTATCACTGAATGGAAGTAGGGTTCCTTTAAATCCAAAGGAGTTCGAGTTGGCATATGCGCTGTTCGCAAACTATGGGTGTATTGTTCCAAGGAATCATCTTGCGATTATGATATGGGGGCGGCCAGAGGATGCTTTTTTTAGACCGCTTGATTCTGCTATTTATCGAATTAGAAGTAAATTAGGCTTGGATATGAGGAATGGGGTGGCATTGAAATCTGTGTACAAAATTGGATATAGGCTTGATGTAGGATGATTATTTTTTATCTTGCTTGGTGAGTGATAAAGATCGGCGGGTTATGTGGAAGCCTATCGTTGATATCTTCAAAGGCGCGCTCAAATGGAATGGGAGCTAAAGAGAGTGAGTCCCCCACGCCCGCTGGTGCCGGATGATGCGAATCCTCGCTTTTAGAAGCTCTAACACCATGAGTTTTGAAGCTGTCGCCAGCAGATGATGCTGAGGCTGGCCCAATTTCCGTCTCGGTCTTAATTGGAGAATTCCGGCTTTTCGGGGCGGGCCGAACTGGCCCAATCGGTACACTGGCGGGCAAATTCCGCCGGTGTCATCCACTGCAGCGCAGAGGGAGGGCGCGCCTCGTTGTAGTACTCGCGCCAGACCTCGATTTTGCGTCTGGCGTCCTCCAGCGACAAGAACCAATGCGCGTTGAGGCATTCCTCCCGGAAGCGTCCGTTGAAGGGTTCATTCTTTGCGTTATCGGTCGGCTTGCCCGGACGCGAGAAGTCAATCTCCACGCCATTCTCGTACGCCCATTTGCCGAGCGCCTTCGAAATGAACTCGCTGCCATTATCTGCCTTGATATAGCGGGGAAGCGGACGATGATGCGCAAGCCGAGCCAGCGCGGCGACAACGTGTTCACCACGCAACGAGCCATCGACTTCAATCGCCAAGCATTCCCGCGTGTAGTTGTCCACGATCGTGAGCGTGCGTAAGCGTCGACCATCAAACAGTGCATCAGTGACGAAATCCATACTCCAGATTTCGTTGATTGCGCTCACTGACTGCTTCGGCTGTCGGCGTCGGGCAGACTTGTTTCGCCGGGGTCGCTTGTGGCGCAACGAAAGGCCCCGTTTGCGATACACGCGTTCTACTCTCTTATGGTTGTCCCTCCAGCCTTCCTGGCGAAGCATCACGTACACGCGTGGTGCACCGTAATGCACCCGCACTTCCGTGATCTCCTTGATGCGCATCTCCAGCGCGCTTTGATCCCGCGCGACTGACTCGTATCGGTGGACCGTGCGGGATAGCTGCAACAACGCGCAGGTCTGCCGCTGACTTGCGCCGAAATGTTGCATCAAGTCCGTGACAAGCTCACGGCGCCGGGAAGGCTTCAGAGTTGTTTTGACAGCACGTCCTGGAGCATGGCCTTGTCCAGCGACAGATCGGCCACAAGCCGCCTGAGCTTCGCGTTCTCTTCCTCAAGTTGCTTCAGCCGAGGCAGCTCCGAGGGTGATAGCCCACCGTACTTCGTCCGCCAGTTGTAAAACGTCGCGTCGCTGATTCCCATCTTGCGGCAGACCTCCGCGACCGGCGTGCCCAGCTCGGCCTGCTTCAACGCATACGTGATCTGTTCTTCGATGAACTTGTTCTTCTTCACGGCATGACCTCCTGGTCTCGATGACAACGTCATGCCGGAATTTTCCACTTCCAAATGGGACAGTTTTGTGGGCTAGGGTCAGGGTCACTGACGCATGAATTTTCGCGTGCTTAACAAAAATTAATAAAATTCTTCGTTGTTGCGAGAATTCTCAAGAATTCAACTGATGCAAACCAATTAGAGTTGGGTCGGGAGTGTTGGTGATGCTGATTGCAATATTTATAAAAACATTAAATGGCTAATTGGCCTCGCTCCGATTTTTGCGTAAAAGACCGTGGAATTTTCTTGAATTTAAATGGGTTTATGATTTCGACATGAATAAATTTTACAGGACAATTTGGAGTGAGGCCCTCGGCGTATGGGCGGTCACGTCGGAAATCGCTAAATCCCATGGTAAGTCAAGTAAATCGATTGCTGCAATATCGTTCTCGAAAGAAGATGTGTTATCGAGAGGTTCGAAATTTGGAGCTAGTCACAATCTTAAATCGATAGTCAGTGCAACTATTTTGGTATGGGGGCTCGCGCATCTATCGACAAGTATGGCCGATATGGCGATCGGGCCAAATTGCAACAGTATTCCTCAATCCGGCAATCCTAACGTTACGGCTGGCTCTGCTGCTTGCCCTGGCGCTTCAGCGTCCGCCTCGATCGGTGGTGCTATAGCGATAGGCGACAATCCGACAAATAATGCGGTTGCATCCGGAAATGATACTTTGGCGATCCAATCCGGGGCGACGGCTACCGGCTTCGGTTCAATTTCAATTGGTCATAACTCGTCCGCAACCAACACTGGTCCGACGTCAAATACCGCTGCATTGGCTGTTGGGACATTCGCTACCGCTTCAGCTACAAGTGCCACTGCAATCGGCACAGGTAGCACTGCCTCAGCCGCGGGGGCGACTGTTATCGGGAACGCCGCAACAGCAGCCAATGCAAATGCGGTGGCACTTGGTTCCGGCTCGGTGACCGCGGCCGCAAACCCGGTTAGTAGTGCGACCATCGGTACGACTAGCTACGGCGCTTTTGCTGGCGCAACGCCAACGAGCGTGGTGAGCGTCGGCAATTCTGGCTCAGAGCGCCAGATCACCAATGTCGCCGCAGGCCGAATCACGTCGACAAGCACCGACGCGATCAACGGCAGCCAGCTCTATGCGGTAGCAAGTACGACAGTGTCGAGCGTCACGTCGTTGTCCACTTCGACCTCGACCGGCGTCGCTTCGCTGTCGACCTCAACGTCGACGACGGCCAGCTCGCTGTCGACGGGGTTGAGCACGACGAACAGCAACGTGGCGTCGCTGTCGACCTCGACGTCGACAACGGCCAGCTCGCTGTCGACGGGGTTGAGCACGACGAACAGCAACGTGGCGTCGCTGTCGACCTCGACGTCGACAACGGCCAGCTCGCTGTCGACGGGGTTGAGTACGACGAACAGCAACGTGGCGTCGCTGTCGACCTCGACGTCGACAACGGCCAGCTCGCTGTCGACGGGGTTGAGTACGACGAACAGCAATGTGGCGTCGCTGTCGACCTCGACGTCGACAACGGCCAGCTCGCTGTCGACGGGGTTGAGTACGACGAACAGCAATGTGGCGTCGCTGTCGACCTCGACGTCGCCGAA
>NZ_LPDI01000091.1:0-94630 GCF_001528895.1 Burkholderia sp. MSMB1078WGS
CGCTTCACTTCATTTGCCGTGATCAGCTTATGGCGGGACTTCCACCCGCAGGAATGCGCCCATGCTGGGCGCACACGTAAAAAAAGCCGGACGGCTGTCCGGCTTCTTCGGAGGCGGCGCGACGGCCGCCGTCAGAGCGGCACGTCGATCGTGCCGCCGCCGGCGGAGATCGCGTTCGCGCCCGGCGCGGCCGAGATCGGCGGCAGGTTCGCGCTCGTCAGCGCGGGCGCGGCGCCCGGCGTGCCGCCGCGCGGCACCGTGCGGATCACCTGCGACGGCGGCAGCGGCGCGCCGTTCTTCAGGTGCTTCCACATCAGGTTCAGCGCCTGCACGTTGTAGTAGTGAACCGGCACGAAGCGCGTGTCGAAGCCCGGAACCGACAGGAATGCGTCGAAGTGCTGGCCGTTCGTCACTTCGTAGAACACCAGCTGGCTGCGCCCGGCTTCGCTGATGCCGTTCTGCGCGACGTACGCGCGCGACGCGTGGTTCACGGGAACGAGCGCGTCGCTGCGGCCCTGCACGATGATCGCCGGCTTGCCGTGCAGGTTCGCGTTCACGCGCACCGCGTCGACGTTCGCGGGCATGCCGAGCATCCCGTTCGTCCACAGCTGGCGCAGGCACAGCGCGCCCGCGAAGCTCGCGTCGGGCGTCGCGAGCCGGTGGTCGACGCCCGCGCCGTTGTTGAACACGAGATTGATGCCGGCCGTCGGCGGTACGCCGTTGCCGGCGCCGAACACGGCCGGCATCGGCGACGCGGCGGGCGCCGCGACCGCGCCGGTCGCCGGGTTCGTCGTCGCGAAGCTGAAGTTGCACAGGTTGTCGGTCACGCGCGAGCGCGTGTACGCGTTCGCATAGGTGACCGCGATCGCGGGAATCGCCTGCGAATCCCACATCGACGCCTGCAGCAGGTCGGAATCGGCCAGATAGCCGGCCGCATGGAGCTGCGCGAGCGCGTCGGCCGCCTGGCTCTGCGTGTCGGCGCCCGCCACCAGCCCGGCCGCGGCGAGCGTCGCGCAGCGCTGCGCGCGGATCGACTGCGTGGTCGCGGCCGGCAGCGCGCTCAGGTACGGCGCGCCGGCCAGCGACGCCGATGCGGCCGCGCACGGTTCCAGCAGGTTCGCGAGCGTCGCGTAATCGGCCAGCGGCCGGCCGAACGACGGCACCGGCTGGCCGCCCGCGCGAACGACCGCATTCGGCGCCATCCGCACGTTGATCTGCGGCTCGCCGACCACGACCGCGCTAATCCAGCCGCGGTCGTCCTGCTCGGCCGCCGCGAGCGAGGCGCCGCCGCCGTTGCTGACCGACGCGGCGATCGTCGTGATGTCGCCCGCGCGATAGCGCACGCCGTGACGCGCGCCGTCGATCAGCGGTCCGAACTGCTCGTTGAGCGCCCAGTACGCGAACTCGACCGACTGCAGCGTCACGCGCCCCCAGTCCTGCTCGGGATTCTGCTGCGAATGCGCGTGCTTGAACGCATAGCGGTTCGGGAAGCGGCTGTTGAACGCGGCGAGATCGCCGCTCGTCACGTTCGCGGTGAACAGGCTCGCGGTGCCGGCCAGCACCGCGTTGGCGAGCGTGCCGTCGATCAGCGTGACGGTGTCGGAACCGAGCTCGTGCGCGCCGTTGCCGCCGCCCTTGTCGTTGTAGGCCACCGCGCAGCCGCGCTTGAGCGCCCACTCGCCGGCCGCGGAAATCGCGCCGTACACGCCGCGCGAGCCGGACGACGTCGCGGTGACGATGCACGGCCGCGCGGGATCGAAGCTCGCGGGCACCTGCACGAGCAGCGTCACGTTCTTCGCGCCGCTGCCGTCGTCGGCATACGCGAGATATTCGGTGCCGGGGATCTTGCCTTCGCCGAGCGTATCGTTGCCGTCGAGGTCGACGTTCGGCCCCCAGAAGCGGCCGTAGCCGCCGTTCGCGCTCATGTCGACGAGCGCGCGGTAGTTCGACCAGATGGCAAGGCGACGCAATTCGGCGCTCGTCGGCCGCGACGGGTTCGCGAAGCCGGGCGCACTCGCCGCGGCGAGGCCCGTCTTGCCGAGGCCGGCCGTCAGCAGGTCGTCGCTCGCGCCGTCGTAGGCCGTCGTGCGCACGCTGCCGGACACGAAGCCGGGCAACCGGTTGCGCTCGGCCGACTCGTCGCCGTTGCAGGCGCCGAGCATCGCGACCGCGGCCAGCGCCGCCCCACACACCACCCGCCTGCCCCACCCGAGCTTCGTCATCGCCGCCCCCTCGATATCGTTATCGGTCCGCCGCCGCGCCGCGCACGGCGTTCGGTTTCTGAAGCGCAAACGGGCCCCGGCATGCCGGGGCCCGCCTGGAAACGGGCGCACGCGGCGCTCGCGCGCCGCCGCCCGGCATTACTGCTGCTGAACCGTCAGCTTGTTCGTGACCGACGTCACGCCCTTCACGCTCTTGGCTGCCGCTTCCGCCTTGTCGATCTGTGCCTGGTCGGGCACCGTGCCCTCCAGCGAGATCGCGCCGCCCTTCGAACGCACGACGAGGTTCGCCACGTCGATGCCGCCTGCCTTCGTAATGGCCTTGCGCACCGCGTAGCCGAGCTTGCGGTTCGCCTTCTTCGCGGTTTTCGCGGCGGCCTTCGGCGCGCTCGCCGCGGCCGACGGCGCTTCCGTTGCCGCTGCGTCGCTCGACTGCGCATACACGCTGCCCGACAGACAGGCCGCCACGGCGGCGACACCCAACGCTCTCAACACGATCGACTTCATGCTATCTCCTTATCACTCCGGAACGGCCGTGCACAGTACGGCCGGATACCCCCAAAAACAGCCGGCCCGCGCGCGAACGGGCGGGACAGCCGGTGTTTTCCACGGCGATACGAGAGAGGCGTCACGGGCCGGCGGCCGGCGCACGCGAAAGCGGGCCGGCCGGGCCGGACAGCCGCCGGCCGGACTCGCCCGGTCTCATGACGTGCCGGGTCGCGCGCGATTCGGGCGCGGCTGCGTCGCACAATGTAATCCAGCGCCCGCGGAAGCGCAAAGCTTTTGACGCGACGGCGCGCGCCGCTGTCGCCGCGCCGCCGTGCAATCCCGCCGCGACTCGCGCATGCACGGCGAAACCGGGTACCATCGCCGCGAGCATCCGTGTCGTCCGGTGACGACCTTCACCGATGCGTCACGCCAGCGTCATCCGCCGATCCCATGAAGCCAGCCCGCCCTCGCCCGCCGCGCCGTATCCTCGCCCGCTTCGTCGCCGTCTCGTGGCGCGACCTCGCGCTGTCGATCGGCCCGACCGTGCTGCTCGCCGGCGCGGCCGTCTGGCTCGCGGTCAAGCTGATCCAGCCGGCGCCGCCGTCCACGCTCGTGATTTCGTCCGGGCCGCCCGGCAGCACCTACTGGAACGCCGCCCAGAAATACAAGACGATCCTCGCGAAAAACGGCGTCACGCTCGACGTTCAATCGTCCGAAGGTTCCGCGCAGAACCTCGCGCGGCTGTCGAACCCGAACGCGCCGGTCGACGTCGGCTTCGTGCAGAGCGGCATCGGCCCGAAGGAGCGCGACGAGCATCTCGTGTCGCTCGGCAGCATCGGCTACGTGCCGCTCGCGATCATGTACCGCGGCCCGGTCGTCGGGCGCCTGTCCGACTTCAAGGGCAAGCGGCTCGCGCTCGGCGCGCAAGGCAGCGGCGCGCGCGAACTGAGCCTCGCGCTGCTGAAGATGAACGGCATCGTGCCGGGCGGCCCGACCGAGCTCCTGCCGACCGCCGGCGAGGACGCCGCGACCGCGCTGCTCGACGGCAAGATCGACGCCGCGTTCCTGTCGGGCGACTCGACGCAGATCCCGGTGATGGCGAAGCTGTTCCGCGCGCCGGGCGTGCACGTCTACTCGTTCACGCAGGCCGACGCGTATGCGCGGCGCTTTCCGTACCTGACCGCGATCACGCTGCCGATGGGCGTCTACGATCTCGGCCGCAACCTGCCGCCCGCCGACATCCACACGGTCGCGCCGACGATCGAACTCGTCGCGCGCGACTCGCTGCACCCCGCGCTGTCCGACCTGCTGATCGAGGCGGCGCGCGAAGTGCACGGCCACGCGACGATCCTGCAGCACGCAGGCGAATTCCCGTCGTCCGTCACGCGCGGCTTCCCGCTGTCCGACGATGCCGCCCGCTACTACAAGTCGGGCAAGACCTTCCTGTACCGACGGCTGCCGTTCTGGGTCGCGAGCCTCGTCGACCGGCTGCTGGTGGTGGTCGTGCCGCTGATCGTCGTGCTGATTCCCGGGTTGCGGCTCGTGCCGTCGCTGTACGGCTGGCGCGTGCGCTCGCGCATCTACCGCTGGTACGGCGCGCTGATCGCGCTCGAGCGCAGCGCGCTCGGCGAACATACGGCCGAGGAGCGCGTCAAGCTGCTCGACGAGCTCGACGACATCGAGGAAGCGGTGAACCGGATGAAGATGCCGCTCGCGTACGCGGGGCAGTTCTACGTGCTGCGCGAGCACATCGGCTTCGTGCGCGAACGGCTCACCGCGCACGACCAGGATGCGCCGGCGGCCCCGCCCGGCGCCGGCAATCCGCCGGCACGCACGGAAACCGACCCGCCGCCGGCCGGCGACGCCCCCCGGGCGACTCCCGGTTCCGCGTAAGCGAACGATCCGCGATCATTGCTGCATGCGCGCGCCGCCGCGTAACATGGAGGCCGCCGCCAGGCGCCGCACGCCCCACCTTCTGGAGAACGACATGACAACCGGCCTCGACACCGCCCAACCCGCCTGGTTCTTCGACTTCGTGTCGCCGTTCTCGTATCTGCTGCTCGAACAGCACGACAAATGGCCGGACGTGCCGTTCAACCCGGTCGCCGTCTCGCTGCCCGACCTGCAGCGCCACTGGGGCCAACGCCCGAGCGCCGACGTGCCGGCCAAACGCGTGTTCACGTACCGGCATGCGCTGTTTCGCGCGGAACAACTCGGCATCCGCTTCAAGATGCCGCCCGCGCATCCGTTCGATTCCGACAAGGTCCTGCGCCTCGCGATCGCGCTGCGCGCCGATATCGTGACGGTGCTGGAAATGTTTCGCTTCATCTGGCGCGAAGGGAACGATCCGTCGACGCCGGAAGGCTTCGCGGCGCTGTGCGAACGCGTCGGCGTCGGCCACGGCGACGAGCTGATCGAATTCGAGGAAACCGCTGCACAACTGACCCGCAACACGGCCGACGCGATCTCGCTCGGCGTGTTCGGCGTGCCCACCTTCTGGATGAACAAGCAGCTGTTCTGGGGCGAGGACGCGCTGCCGATGGTGCTGTACTGCGCGCGCACGCCGAACTGGCTCGAATCGCGCGAGGTCAAGCGGATCAGCACGCTGCCGAAGGGCCGCGCGTGATGGCCGGTATCACGCACGGCAACGCGCGGCTGCGGTAAGGTTACGCGTCACCGGAATCACCCCCCATCGATGGAAGACGACGACCGTACCGCCTCGCTCGACATCTGGCTCGTGCGCGTGTTGCGCACGCTGCTGCTCGAGCGCAGCGTCACGCAGGCCGCGCTGCGGCTGAACCAGACCCAGCCCGCGATCAGCACCGCGCTGCGCAAGCTGCGCGAGACGCTGAACGACCCGATCCTCGTGCGCGGCAAGTCCGGCATGGTGCCGACCGAATACGGCGCGTCGCTGCTCGACGCCGCATCGCGCGCGCTGCGCGAGGTCGATTTCATCGCGACGCCGCACGGCGACTTCGATCCGTCGTCCGCGCGGCGCACGTTCCGCGTCGCCGCGCCCGACTACCTGAACGATTTCTTCATGCCGACGCTGATCGAGCGCTTTCGCGACGCGGCGCCGCATGCCCATCTGGAGATCGATTCGCTGAATCCCGCGCTCGACCACGCGGGTGCGCTCGAATCGGGCGCGCTCGATCTCGTGATCGGCAACTGGCCGAAGCCCGACCCGCAGTTCGCGCGCCAGGACCTGTTCTCCGACACGATCGTATGCCTGATGCGCGACGCGCATCCGCTCGCCCGCGTGCCGCTCACGCGCGACGCGTATGCGTCGGCCGCGCACGTCGCGCCCACCCCGTACACCGGCGACAAGCGCAACGCGATCGAGATCGGCCTGGCGCGCGCACGCCTCACGCGGCGCATCGTGACGACGCTGCCGTACTTCGGGATCGTGCCGCAGGTGCTGCTGCAGTCGGACCTGATCTTCACGACGACGCGCCGCTTCGCGACGCACTATGCGCAACTGCTGCCGCTCGTCGTCGTCGCGCCGCCCGTGCCGTTCCCGCGTATCAAGAGCTACCTGCTCACGCATCCGCAGCCCGATCGGCCGACCGACATCGCGTGGCTGTGCGCGCTGATGCAGAGCGTATCCGACGAGCTGACGGTCGCCCGCACGCGCAAGCGCTGATGCGCGGCCGGCGCGCCGCGCGACCGTTCGACAGCGCGGCCGCTCAGGCCGTGCAGAAGGTTTCCTGCAGATGGGTCCAGCGCACGACGTCCGCCGCGTCGCGCGCGAACACGGCGGTCGCACGGCGCGCGGGCAACTCGCCCGCCGCCGCGTGCTGCGCTTCGAGATAGGCGATCACCGCATGCGATGCGTCGGCCGCGAGCACGCGGATCTCCGACAGCGTGATGCGCAGCCCCGGCTTCGCGCCGGCCAGCTTCGCGAACAGCGCGCGCGTGCCGTCACGGTCGACCACGCGGCCGTCGGTCAGGGTCATCGTGAAATCGGCGGCAAACGCCGCGAGCAGCGCATCGAGCGCCGCCGGCGCGGTATCGACGCCGGACAGCCAGCGCTCGATGGCGACGAGGCTCGCATCGAGCGCGTCGAGATAGACGGAGTGATCGGACATGGGTGTGCACGGTGAGGTGAAGCACGGCCCGCTGCCGCGCGTCGTCGTGCAGTGTATGCAAAAACGCGCGGCCGTGCGCCGGCCGCGCGACATCGGCGTTTTACCGCGCGCAGGACACGTCTTCGCGTGCGCGCCCGGCCACCGCCGCCTTCGCATCGGCCACCCGCATGCCCGAGCGTGCCTGCAGCAGCTCCGCGCAGACGGCCACCGCGATCGCGCCCGGCGCCTTGTCGACGATGCCGGCGACACCGATCGGACACACCATCTCGACGAGCCGCGCCGGATCGACGCCGCGCGCGGTAAGCCGGCGCTCGAACTTCACGCGCTTGGTGCGCGAGCCGATCATCCCGAAGTACGCGTAGTCGCGCCGCCGCATGATCTGCGCGGCGAGCGAGAAGTCGAGCGCGTGGTTGTGCGTCATCACGAGGAAGTACGCACCGGGCGGCGCCGCGTCGACGACGGCCTCCGGCGTGTCGGTCGGCTCCGGCTGCACGTTCGGCGGACATTCGTCCGGGAACAGCTCGTCGCGCGTGTCGACCCACTGCACGACGCACGGCAGCGCGCCGAGCAGCGTGACGAGCGCGTGGCCGACGTGCCCGGCGCCGAACAGCACGATGTGCATCGGCGCCGGCGCGCCGGTCGCGCGGTTGCGCTGGCCGGTGCCTTGCGCGAACGCCGGGGTCGACGCGGCGCGCGACGGCTGGGCCGGCCCGTTCATGCCAGCCTCCGCCGGGCCATGCCGCCGTGAGCGGGCAACGTACGAAGCGCGCGCAAAGAGCGTTTCATGTCAGCCTGCCTGGCCCGCGCGGGCCGCACGCACCGCGCCGATCGCGCGCAGGATCGACTCGCCGGTGGCCGGCGCGTCGAGCGGCGGATTCACCTGGTAATCGCCGACTGCCGCGATCGCGTCGCGCACCGCGAAGAACACCGAGAACGGCAGCAGCAGCGGCGGCTCGCCGACGGCCTTCGAGCGGTGGATGCTGTCCTCGACGTTGCGGTTCTGGAACAGCCGCACGTTGAACTCGGGCGGCGTGTCGTTCACCGTCGGGATCTTGTACGTGGACGGCGCATGCGTCATCAGCTTGCCGCCCTGGTTCCACCACAGCTCCTCGGTCGTCAGCCACCCCATCCCCTGGATGAACGCGCCTTCGACCTGGCCGATGTCGAGCGCCGGGTTCAGCGACGCGCCCACGTCGTGCAGCGCATCGACGCGCAGCGTGCGCATCTCGCCCGTCAGCGTGTCGATCACGACTTCCGACACGGCCGCGCCGTACGAGTAGTAGTAGAACGGGCGGCCCTGCAGTTTCGACTGATCCCAGTGCAGCTTCGGCGTCGCGTAGAAGCCGTCGGACCACAGCTGCACGCGCGCCAGGTAGGCCTTCGCGATCACTTCGCCGAACGGCACGCTCGCGCCGCCGATCCACACGAAGTCGTTGCCGAACTTCACGTCGGCCGCATCGACCGTGCCGTCGCCGAACTGCTTCGCCGCGAACGCCGCGAGCCGCTCGCGCAACTGGCGCGCCGCATCCTGCGCGGCCTTGCCGTTCAGGTCCGAGCCCGTCGACGCGGCGGTCGCGGACGTGTTCGCGACCTTGCTCGTATCGGTCGCCGTCACGCGGATCCGGCCGAAGCGGATGCCGAGCTCGTGCGCGACCACCTGCGCGACCTTCGTGTTGAGCCCCTGTCCCATTTCCGTGCCGCCGTGGTTCACGAGCACCGAGCCGTCGGTGTAGATGTGCACCAGCGCGCCGGCCTGGTTGAAGTGCGTGACGTTGAACGCGATGCCGAATTTCACCGGCGTGAGCGCGATGCCCTTCTTCAGCACCGGGTTGCGCGCGTTGAACGCGCGCACGCCCGCGCGCCGCGCACGGTAGTCGCTCGTCGTCTCGAGTTCGCCGAGCAGCTCGTGCAGGACGTTGTCCTCGACCGTCTGCCCGTACGGCGTCACGTTGCGTTCGGTCTTGCCGTACAGGTTCGCGTAGCGCACGTCGAGCGGATCGCGGCCGAGCGAGCGCGCGATGTCGTCGAGGATGTATTCGATCGCGAACGCGCCCTGCGGGCCGCCGAAGCCGCGGAACGCGGTGTTCGACTGCGTGTTGGTCTTGCCGCAGTAGCCGGCGATGTCGACGTCGCCAAGCCAGTACGCGTTGTCGAAGTGGCACACCGCGCGCGTCATCACCGGGCCCGACAGGTCGGCCGAGAAGCCGCAGCGCGACGTCATGTCGAGCGCGACGCCGTCGATGCGGCCGTCGTCGTCGTAGCCGACGTCGAAGCGGTAATGGAAGTCGTGCCGCTTGCCGGTGATCATCATGTCGTCGTCGCGGTCCGGACGCAGCTTCACCGGGCACAGCAGCTTCCACGCGGCAAGCGCCGCGCAGCACGCGAACAGGCCCGACTGCGATTCCTTGCCGCCGAACCCGCCGCCCATCCGGCGGCATTCGACCAGCACGTTGTGCGACGCGACGCCGAGCACGTGCGCGACGAGGTGCTGCATCTCGCTCGGGTGCTGCGTCGAGCAGTACACGTGCATCCCGTCGTCGTCCTTCGGCACCGCGTACGCGATCTGCCCTTCCAGGTAGAACTGCTCCTGCCCGCCGAGCAGCATCTCGCCCGACTCGCGGTGCGGCGCGGCGGCGAGCCGCGCGGCTGCGTCGCCGCGCGCGAGCTTCAGCGGCGGGATCACGTAGGTTTCGGCCTTGCGCGCTTCCTGCGCGGTCAGGATCGCGGGCAGCTCCTCGTAGTCGACCTGCGCGCGGCGCGCGGCGAGCCGCGCGGTTTCGTGCGACGTCGCGACGACGATGAACATCGGCTGGCCGACGAACTGCACGACGCCCTTCGCGAGCACCGGATCGTCGTGGACGATCGGCCCGCAATCGTTGACGCCCGGGATGTCGTCGGCCGTGAACACGGCGACCACGCCCGGCGTCGCGCGCACCGCGTCGAAGTTCATCGACACGATCCTCGCGTGCGGCTTCGCCGACAACCCGAGCGCCGCGTGCAGCGTGCCCGCGACGAGCGGGATGTCGTCGGTGTAGGTGGCGCGCCCGCTCACGTGCAGGTGGGCGGACTCGTGCGCGCGCGACACGTGCACTTGCGCGGCGTCGGCCTGCGGGTCGACGGTGCTGAGGAACGGTTCTGCTTGCTGGTTCATGTTCGGTGTTCTCCGTCTTCAGACGCGCGCCGCGTCGTCGGCAACTTCGGCGGCCACTTCGCGCACGTTCAGCGCCTGCGGCGGCAGCGGATCGTGCGGACGCGTCTCCAGCCAGAAGCGATACATCAGGTTCTTCGCGGTATCGAGACGATACGTGCTCGTCGCGCGCATGTCGGACAGCGGCTGGTAGTCGCGCTCGAGCGCCTGCATCGCGGCCTGCGCGGTGGCTTCGTGCCACTGTGCGCCGTCGAGCACGGCTTCCGTATGCGTGGCGCGCTTCGGCGTCGCCGCCATCCCGCCGAACGCGACGCGCGGCTCGCGGATCGTGTCGCCGTCCGCGATGAACGCGAACGCCGCGCACACGGCCGAGATGTCGGAGTCGAACCGCTTCGACAGCTTGTAGGTGCGGAACTGCAGCTTCGCGCGCGCGCCGGTGCGGGTCGGCACCTTCAGGCCGACGACGAACTCGTGCGGCGCCATGTCCTTTTGCTGATAGCCCGTGTAGAGCGCCTCGAGCGGCAGCTCGCGCACCGTGTCGCCGCCGCGCAGCACGACGCGCGCGCCGAGCGCGATCAGGCCCGGCATCGAATCGCCGATCGGCGAGCCGTTCGCGACGTTGCCGCCGATCGTGCCCGCATTGCGGATCGGCAGCGACGCGAAGCGCTTCCACATCTCGGTCAGCTCCGGGTACGTGCGGGCGAGTGCCGCATAGGCCTTCTCGACCGTCACGCCCGCGCCGATCTCGATCCAGTCGTCGCCGTCCACGACCTGCTGCAGTTCGGCGATCTGGCCGACGTAGAGCAGATCGTCGAGGCGGCGCATCTGCTTGGTGACCCACAGGCCGATGTCGGTGCTACCCGCGAGCATGCGCGCGTCGGGACGCTCGACCTTCAGCGCGGCCAGCGCGTCCAGCGTGCGCGGCGCGGCGAAGCGCGCACCGTTGGCCGCCGTGTAGTCGAACGTGTCGTCGCGCTTGAGCGATGCGAGCGTGCGGGCAAGCGCCGCCGTGTCGACCACCGCCGACGGCGCCGACGCGCCTTCGCCGGCCGCGCCTTCGCCGGCCGCATCGAACATCCGCACCGCCGCATCGACGATCGGGCGATAACCGGTGCAGCGGCACAGGTTGCCGGTCAGCGCATCGGCGATCTCGGTGCGCGTCGGCACGTCCTTCGCCTTCGCGCACGCGTTGCCGCAGCCTTCGTGGCCGTGCTTCTCGTACAGCGCCCACATCGACATCACGAAGCCGGGCGTGCAGAACCCGCATTGCGAACCGTGGCAATCGACCATCGCCTGCTGCACCGGATGGAGCGCGCCGTCCGGCTGGCGCAGGTCCTCGACCGTCAGGAGCGCCTTGCCGTCGAGCGTCGGCAAGAACTGGATACACGCGTTGACGGCCTTGAACTCGACCGCACCGGCGTCGGTCAGTTCGCCGACGACGACCGTGCACGCGCCGCAGTCGCCTTCCGCGCAGCCTTCCTTGGTGCCGGTGCAATGCGCGTCCTCGCGCAGGTATTGCAGCACGGTGCGGGTCACGTCCGCGCCGCTGACTTCGCGGATCGCGTGACGATGGTAGAAGCGGATCGGCTCACTCATGTCTCGGTGTTTCTTCAAATTGGGGGGCTAGGCGGCCTGCGCGGAGCGCTCGACCGACGTTTTTCCGACAGTTTGCACGCTATCACCGTCAAATTCCGCAACCCATAGCCCATCGCGCATGCGGCTCATATAACTGCCGCGATATGCGCGCCCGACCGCCCGCGCCCCTTGCCGCACGGTGCGCCGCGCCCGTTTCCGGCGCCCGCGACCGCCGGTCGTCTTCACGAACCGCAGGCAGTTAACTAAACGGTACCTGCGTGAAAACCGGTTCCATGGGAAAATCCCGATTCCCTTTTCCGCCGTTTTCCGTCCGATCCGTCATTCGTTCCGACCCCATGTCAACCGATTCCGCCACACCGCCGCACAGCGGGTTCGCGGTCACGCTGCAAATCGTGTCCGTCGTCTGCTTCACGTTCATCTGCTACCTGACCATCGGCCTGCCGCTCGCGGTGCTGCCGGGCTTCGTCCACGACGACCTCGGCTTTTCCGCGATCGTCGCGGGCGGCGCGATCAGCGTCCAGTATTTCGCGACGCTCGCGTCGCGGCCGCTCGCCGGGCGCCTCGCCGATACGCTGGGGCCGAAGCAGACGGTGCTGCGCGGGCTGGTCGGCTGCGGCGTGTCGGGCGTGCTGCTGCTCGTCGCGCTGCTGCTCGCACACTGGCCGGTCGCGAGCCTCGTGCTGCTGATCGCGAGCCGGCTCGTGCTCGGCGTCGGCGAAAGCCTGTGCGGCACCGGCGCGATCCTGTGGGGCATCGGCCGGGTCGGCGTCGCGCACAACGCGAAGGTGATCTCGTGGAACGGCATCGCGACCTACGGCGCGCTCGCGCTCGGCGCGCCGGTCGGCGTCGCGATCGCCCATACGCTGAATCCGGCGCTGATCGGCGTGATCGTGATCGCGCTGGCCGCGCTCGGCTTCTACCTCGCCCGCCTGATCGCTGCCGTGCCGCTCGTGCACGGCGAACGGATGTCGTATGCGAGCGTGTTCACGCGCGTGCTGCCGCACGGCCTCGGCCTCGCGCTCGGCTCGGCCGGCTTCGGCTCGATCGCGACGTTCGTCACGCTGTACTACGCGGCGCGCCACTGGCCGAACGCCGCGCTGTCGCTGACCGTGTTCGGCACGCTGTTCATCGGCGCGCGCCTGCTGTTCGCGAACACGATCAAGACCCACGGCGGCTTCCGCGTCGCGATCGTGTCGTTCGCGTTCGAATGCGCGGGCCTCGTGCTGCTGTGGCTCGCGCCGGTGCCGCACGTCGCGCTCGTCGGCGCGGCACTGACGGGCTTCGGCTTCGCGCTGATCTTCCCGGCGCTCGGCGTCGAGGCCGTCGCACTCGTGCCGCCCGCGAGCCGCGGCGCGGCGCTGTCCGCGTATTCGGTGTTCCTCGACCTGTCGCTCGGCATCACCGGCCCGCTCGCCGGCTATGTCGCGGGCGCGTTCGGCTATCCGCAGGTGTTCCTGTTCGCGGCGGTGGCCGCCGCCGCGGGCGTCGCGCTCTCGATGGTGCTGTATCAGCGGCAGGCGCGTGTGGCGGGAAGCGGCGCGGCGGCTTGATCACGCCGCTCGCCCCACGGCGGCCAGTTGCGAAAGTCGCGGCGCCGTCGCGTCAAAAAGAAAACGCCTGCATCGCGCAGGCGTTTTTTTATATGGCGGCCGTCGCGATGGCCGGCGCGGTCACGCCGTCCGCAGAAACAACCGGCGCGTGAGATCGAACGCGACGAGATTGCCGGCCACCACGAGCAGCAGCCCGATCACCGCGAGCGGCGACCATTGGTAGCCCTCGAACACCGTCGACACGGCCAGCGCGACGATCGGGAACAGCACCGTGCAGTACGCGGCGCGCTCCGGCCCGATCCGGCCGACGAGCGTCAGGTAGGCGGTGAAGCCGATCACCGAGCCCGGCACGGCCAGGTACACGAGCGCGCCGAGATAGCGCGGGCTCATGTCGAGCGTGAACGGCATTCCGGCCACCGCGCTGCCGACGGTCAGGATCGCCGCGCCGATCAGCATCGCCCAGCCGTTGGTCGCGAGCGGATGCAGCCCCATCGACTGCATCCGGCTCGACAGCAGGTTGCCCGCCGAGAAACACATCGTGCCGGCGAACGCGATCGCGAGCCCGATCCACGTCGCGTGATCGTCGAGATGGCCGGCCATCTGCTGCCAGAACAGGCATGCGATGCCGGTCAGGCCGAGCAGCGCGCCCGCGATCGCCGACGGCCGCAGCGGGCGGCCCATGAACAGCCAGCCGTTGATCGAGTTCAGCAGCGGCGCAGTCGAGAAGATCACCGCGACGAGCCCGCTCGGCACGACCTGCTCCGCATAGTAGAAGCACAGGAAATTCAGGCAGAACAGCGCGAAGCCCTGCGCGGCGAGAAAGCGCCACGCTTCGCGCGGCGGGCGCACCGGTCGGCGCATCACGCGCAGCAGGGCGAACAGCACGGCGGCCGCGAGCCAGAAGCGCCACGCGATCGACACGGGCGGCGGCACCGAGCCGAGTTGCCACTTGATCGCGATCCAGGTAGTGCCCCAGATCAGCACGGTGACGAAATAAAGCGACAGGTTCATGGCGACAATCCGGGAAATCGGGTGAATCGGGATCCCGACTATGCCGCCGCACCGCGCGTGCCGATTGTCCTGAATTGCGGTCTTTTTCGGGACGCCGCACACGCGGTCGCGCGGCCGCTTATACTCGGCGCATCATGAGTCCCTCCCTCTGCGCCCCGCCCGTCGACCGCGCCGCCGCCCTGGCCGGCGGCGATCTGCCGTTCGGCCTGCAGTCGGTCTGCCGCACGCTCGCCGACGCGAACGCGACGCTCGAGCGCTTCGCGTGGCTCGGCGACCATCTCGCGATCGCCGAATGGACGCGGATCACCGACGAAAGCGAGACGATCTACGAGCAGCCCGGTCACCACACGCTGTCGTGCTACCTCGACGGCGGCTACCGGACCGAGCGCCAGCGCGTGCCGCGCTACGGCGCGCCGAGCCTGCTGTGCGCATTGCCGGGCGACCATGAATCGCGCTGGTGGGTGCGCGGCGAAATGCATTTCATCCACCTGTATTTCCTGCCCGAACACTTCACGCAGCGCGCGATCCGCGAGCTCGACCGCGAACCGCGCGAACTGAAGCTGGCCGATCGCACCTATTTCGAGGATGCGCGCGTCGCCGCGCTGCTGCGCTCGCTCGCGCTCGACGGCTGGGACGATGCCGACGACCGGCTGCGCGCGAACGAAACCGCGCATGACGTGCTGAGCCTGCTGCTGCGCGGCCAGAGCACGACGCGCACCGACACGTCGTACCGCGGCGGGCTCGCGCCGGCCGTGCGCCGCCGCGTGCGCGACTACATCGACACGTACCTGACGCAGCCGCTGACGCTCGGCGAACTCGCCGAGGTCGCCGCGCTGTCCGAATACCATTTCTCGCGGATGTTCCGGCTGTCGTTCGGCCGTGCGCCGCACGCATGGGTGGCCGAGCAACGGCTCGCTCGGGCCCGCGAGCTGCTGCGCACGACGGCGCTGCCGCTCGCGCAGATCGCGGCCGACTGCGGCTACGCGAACGCCGGCCACTTCAGCCATCGCTTTCGCGACGCGCACGGCACGACGCCGAATACGTACCGGCGCGCGATGCAGGGCCGTTGAGCGCGGCCCCGTGGCGCTGTTCCGCGCTTACGCGCCGCGCCGCGACAGTTCCTGTTCGAGCGCGGCGACGCCGGCCGGCAGGTCGACCGGCACCTTCAGGTCGACCATCGTGCGGCCGAACGCATGCAGCGTGCGGAACAGGTTGTGTTCGCGGCACTGCTCGCCCATCTGTCCGATCCGCACGATCGGCAACCCGAACGAACCCGAGATCTCGACCTGGTACTGCTTCGAGATATGGCCGCAGACCATTCCCGGCGTGAGCCCCTCCGGCGTCTCGATCCCGACCACCGAATTGAGCCGGCAGTCCTTCGGCGCATAAAGCTTGAGCCCCATCGATTCGACACCCGCCTGCAGCGCCAGCGAGCAGCGCAGGTGGCGCGCGAAGCGGCTTTCGAGCGTCTCCGCGCAGACGAGCCGCAGCGCCTCGTGCAGCGCGAGCACGCCCGACACGGGCGCCGTGTAGTGATAGCCGGCGTTGTGCCAGAAGTTCTCCGCGAGCGCCATGTCGAGGCACCAGTGCGCATTCGGCTCGGGGCGCTTCTTCATGCGTTCCCACGCGGCATCGGAAAACGCGATCAGCGACACGCCCGGAATCGACGACAGCCCCTTCTGACCGCCGGTGATCACCGCGTCGATGCCCCACGCGTCCATCTCGAGCGGCATCGTCGACAGCGTGCACACCGCGTCGACGACCACCAGCGCGCCGGCCGCCTTCGCGAGCGCGGCGATGTCGCGCAGGTCGCGGTTCCATACGGTATTCGACGTCTCGCCCTGCACGATCGTGACGATCTCGGGCCGCTCGCGCGCGATCGCGTCGGCGATCTCGTCGAGGCTCGCGACCGCGCGGTCGGCGACTTCGAGCGTCGCGACGTCGGCGCCGACGCGCGTGGCCATCTCGGCCATCCGCGCGCTGAAGAAGCCGTTGCGGATCGACAGCACGCGCGTGCCGCGCCACGCGAGGTTCGAGATCGCCATTTCCATCGCGGCCGAGCCTGGGCCCGCAACGCCGAGCACCCACTTCGTGCGGGTCTGGAACACGTAGCGCGCCATCTCCTTCACCTGCTCGATGATCTTCGCCATCGTCGCGCCGAGATGGTTGATCACGATCGTGTTCGCCTTGGCCACGGCGGCCGGGATCGGAACCGGGCCGGCCCCCATCATCAGCAGCGGTTCTTCGGGCAGGATCGCGTCGAGCGGCACGACGACGGGACAGGGAATCGGCGAATAATCGATGGACATGGCTGGAAAATGATGAGGGAAGAAAAATGCCCGGACGCCGGCGGCATGGCACGGCGAACTGGTCGATCATTCCGCGTTCCGCCGCCCCGCGCAAGAGGCACGCACGTCCGGACAGCGCGACGCCGGCCGGTCGCCGGACCGGGCCACCCGGTCGCGCCGCGACCTGCCGGATTGAAAAAGGGATTGCCGGCCGTTTCCGAAACGGTTCCATTCGGGTTCCGCCCGCACGATTTTCTCCGCCAATATCGGCAACGGTTCGCCGAAACCGCCGGTTCAGCCCGATTCTCGGATCGAACGAAATGGAGCGGCCACCTGATACAAATCGCGGAGCGAATTCGATACACAAAATCCGAACGTGGAAAAAACATCCATTATTGCGGCATGTATTGGGGAGCGACGCCGAAATCGCCCTGTCACGGTTCGCACGAATTTAGCCCAACATGTTGATTGGAATAAGCAATCCGGGCCGCTTCGACGCATATTCCAATATCGCGCCGTTTTCCCCTGGCGTTCTTGCTGCATTGCAGCGTTAAACCGGTACTCGCGATTTCGATTTTACGCAAGCCGCCCCTTTTCTCAGGTTGACGGATATCGGTTCCGTATTGAACAATCGTCTGCGGAATCGAAATTCGATTTTCGATACGAGGGAGAGCTGGGGCCGCGCAATGCGCTTTCGATGTCGTGCGGCGATAAATCACAACCAAAATCAATCAACCGGGCCAGAAATACGCAAGCCATGAACCAGATTCAGACCATGCGTGTATTCGTCTGCGTCGCCGAACAGCAAAGCTTTCGGCGCGCGGCGCACCATCTCGGCGTGTCCAATGCGCTCGTCACGCGTTCGATCGCGATGCTCGAGGGCCACCTGAACACACGGCTGATCCATCGCACCACGCGCAACCTGTCGCTCACCGAGGCCGGCGTGCGCTACCTCGATGGCTGCCGTGCGCTGCTCGAGGAATTCGACCACCTCGAATCGTCGGTCGCGCATGCGGTGCGCGAACCGGCCGGCACGCTGCGCGTCGTCGCGTCGGGGCTGCTGTCGCCGCTGGCGCTGACGCCGCTCGTCAGCAGCTTCCGGCACCGCTATCCGGAGCTGCGCGTGCAGCTGACCGTCGCCGAAGGGCCGCTCGACGTGCTCGATTCGGGCTACGACGTCGGCATCGTCACCGGCACCCGGCTCGACGGCAACCCGTCGCTGATCGGCCATGCCCTTGCGCCGAATCCGTTCGTCGCGTGCGCGGCGCCGGCCTATCTCGACCGTCGCGGCGAGCCGCGCGTGCCCGACGATCTACCGGGCCACGACTGGGTCACGCTCGCGCCGCACCAGCACGCGCCGACGTGGCAACTGGTCGGTCACGACGGCGTCGCCCATTCGGTCACGGTGCGCCCGGCCTGCACGGTCAACCAGCTCGCGCTCGTGCAGGCGGCGGCCGTGGCCGGCGCCGGCATCGCGGTGCTGCCCGAGCCGTGCGTGGCCGACGCGCTCAACCACGGCACGCTCGTGCGGCTGATGGCCGGCTACCGGATCGACGATCCCGACGCGCAGTTGTCGCTCGTCTATCCGAACCGCCAGTACGTGCCGGCCCGCACGCGCAGCTTCGTCGAGCATGCACTCGAGCACTTCGGCGCGTCGTCTGCCCGCGAACGGACGGACTACGGCTTCCTGCGGCCGGCGCGCGGGCCCGAACACGCCGACATCGTCACGGGCCTGCAGTAAACTGCGCGCGTCAGCCATCGGAGGTGCAGCGTGCGCGTGATCCTGTTCAGCAGCCGGCAGTACGACGACGATTCATTCACCGCCGCCAACCGGCAGTTCGGCTATCGGCTGCACTTCCAGCCGTCGCACCTCGACGCGGAAACGGCGATCCTCGCGCACGGCTATGACGTCGTCTGCCCGTTCGTCAACGACACCGTCGATGCGGCCGTGCTCGAGCGGCTCGCCGACGGCGGCACGCGGCTGATCGCGCTGCGCTCGGCGGGCTTCAACCATGTCGACCTCGCCGCCGCCGAACGGCTCGGCGTCGCGGTCGTACGCGTGCCCGCGTATTCGCCGCACGCGGTCGCCGAGCACGCGGTCGCGCTGATCCTCGCGCTCAACCGCCGCCTGCCGCGCGCCGTCGCACGCACCCGCGAAGGCGATTTCTCGCTGAACGGCCTGCTCGGCTTCGACCTGCACGGCAAGACCGTCGGCGTGATCGGCACCGGCATCATCGGCAGCGTGTTCGCGAAGATCATGATGGGGTTCGGGATGCATGTGCTCGCGCACTCGGTGCCGCCGTACAACGACGAGCTGATCGCGTTCGGCGCGCGCTACGTCGAGCTCGACGAGTTGCTGCATCACGCCGACATCGTCAGCCTGCATTGCCCGCTGCTGCCGTCGACACACCACCTGATCAACGAACGCACGCTCGCGCGGATGAAGCACGGCGCGATGCTGATCAACACGGGGCGCGGCGGCCTCGTCGATGCGCAGGCGCTGATCGACGCGCTCAAGAGCGGCCAGCTGGGCCATCTCGGGCTCGACGTGTACGAAGAGGAAAGCGGGCTCTTCTTCGAGGATCACTCCGACCTGCCGCTGCAGGACGACGTGCTCGCGCGCCTGCTGACGTTCCCGAACGTGATCGTCACGTCGCACCAGGCATTCTTCACGCGCGAGGCGCTGGCCGAGATCGCGCACACGACGCTGCTGAACATCGAGGCATGGCATGCGGGCACGCCGCAGAACGTCGTCATGCCAAACCGTTGAAAAACAGCCCGTTTGACGGCCAGCATCGCATCCGCAATCGTTTGCTCTTGTCCGTTGCTGCGCACCGCACCCAATCTCGTCAACAATTCAGCGCATTGTTTCGCCCGAAGTAACGTTTCGTGCGCGCCGTCTGTTATCGTTGCGCCGACGTCCTTCCCTGCCTTTGCCGCTCATGCGTTTCGACGATTCCGACATCGCCGCCGTCTATCGCGCCATCTTCGAACGGCGCGACATGCGCCACTTCACGCCGGCGCCCATCGATCCGGCCGTGCTCGCGCGGCTGCTGCGCGCGGCGCATCACGCACCGAGCGTCGGCTTCATGCAGCCGTGGCGCTTCATCCGCGTCACCGATCCCGCATTGCGCACCGCCATTCACGCGCTGGTCGAGGCCGAGCGCCGCGCGACCGCCGACGCGCTCGGCGAGCGTCAGGACGAGTTCATGCGGCTGAAGGTCGAGGGCGTGCGCGAATGCGGCGAGCTCCTGGTCGTCGCGCTCGCCGACGGGCGCGAACGCCATGTATTCGGCCGCCGCACGCTGCCGGAGATGGATCTGGCATCCGCCGCGTGCGCGATCCAGAACATGTGGCTCGCGGCGCGCGCGGAAGGCCTCGGGATGGGCTGGGTGTCGCTGTTCGACGTCGATGCGCTGCGCACGCTGCTGCGGATGCCCGACGGCGCGAAGCCGATCGCCGTGCTGTGCGTCGGGCACGTCGATGCGTTCTATACGAAGCCGATGCTCGAAGCCGAACGCTGGGCCGCGCGGATGCCGATCGAAGCCTGCCTGTTCGAGAACGGCTGGGACGCGCCGGCGGCGATCGATGGGGCCGGATCGGCTGCGTCGCCGGCGGATACCGAAATGAAAAAGAATTCGGGCGCGATGCCCGACGGAACGCCCGAACGCATCGCCTGATGCACGGTTCGGCAGCCACCGTCGCGCCGCCGCCGAATCGCCGCCGATCCAACCGGATGAGCCTTCCGCCCGCCGCCCCGTCGCACGACGGCAACAACTGTTTTGGCCCCAAGCATAGGGGTTTTCACTGAAGTAGAATCGCGGCTGACGTTCGCCCGACCGACCGCCCGTCCCGCGCATCCCGCGCCTGGCTCGAGCGGCATCCTTTCCCGAGCCTACCGCGATGCCCCTGCCTCTTTTCGCCCTTGCCGTCGCCGCATTTGGAATCGGTACCACCGAATTCGTGATCATGGGCCTGCTGCCGAACGTCGCGCGCGACCTCGGCGTGTCGATCCCGGCCGCCGGGATGCTCGTGTCGGGCTATGCGCTCGGCGTGACGGTCGGCGCGCCGATCCTCGCGATCGTCACCGCGAAGATGCCGCGCAAGCGTGCGCTGATGGGCCTGATCGGGCTGTTCATCACGGGCAACCTGTTCTGCGCGATCGCGCCCGGCTACGCGGTGCTGATGGCCGCGCGCGTCGTCACCGCGTTCTGCCACGGTGCGTTCTTCGGCATCGGCTCGGTGGTCGCGAGCAACCTCGTCGCGCCGAACCGCCGCGCACAGGCGATCGCGCTGATGTTCACCGGCCTCACGCTCGCGAACGTGCTCGGCGTGCCGCTCGGCACCGCGCTCGGCCAGGCGTTCGGCTGGCGCGCGACGTTCTGGGCCGTCACCGGCATCGGCATCGCCGCGGCCGCCGCGCTCGCGGTGTGCCTGCCGAAAAACCTCGCGATGCCCGACACCAGCATCACGCGCGAATTCAGCGTGCTGAAGCACCCGCAGGTGCTGATGGTGCTCGGCATCAGCGTGCTCGCGTCCGCGAGCCTGTTCAGCGTGTTCACGTACATCACGCCGATCCTCGAGGACGTGACGGGCTTCTCGCCACGCCAGGTCACCTACGTGCTGCTGCTGTTCGGCCTCGGCCTGACGGTCGGCGGCACGCTCGGAGGCAAGCTCGCCGACTGGCGCCGGATGCCGTCGCTGATCGCGACGCTCGCGCTGATCGGCATCGTCCTCGCGCTGTTCGCGGGCACGATGCACGTGCCATTCGCCGCGCTAGCGACGATTTTCGTGTGGGGTATCCTCGCGTTCGCGATCGTGCCGCCGCTGCAGATCATGATCGTCGATCGCGCGAGCGACGCGCCGAACCTCGCATCGACGCTGAACCAGGGCGCATTCAACCTCGGTAACGCGACCGGCGCGTGGCTCGGCGGCGTGGCGATCGGCTCCGGTGTGTCGCTCGTGAACCTGCCGTGGGTCGGCGTCGCGATGGCCGTCGCCGCGCTCGCGCTCACGCTGTGGTCGGCGTCGCTCGAACGTCGCCCGGTGGCCGTGCCGACCGAATACGTATAACGCGACCCTGCCGCGATCGTTGCGGACACAACTCCATCCGAACCTGATGGCCTTCATGGACCTTTCAACGATCGCGGTGTAGCATCGCGGCCGATGAAAGCCATTCTCAATCGCGATTTCCTCGCGCTGATCCTGAGCGTCGCGGTCGTCGGCCTCGGCACCGGCGCCACGCTGCCGCTCACGGCACTTGCACTGACCGAAGCCGGACACGGCACCAACGTCGTCGGCATGCTGACGGCCGCGCAGGCCCTCGGCGGCCTCGCGATCGTCCCGTTCGTCACCGCGCTCGCGCGGCATATCGGCGCGCGCCGCGCGATCGTCGCGTCGGTCGTGCTGCTCGCGGCCGCCACCGCGCTGATGCAGTTCACGTCGAACCTGGTCCTGTGGGGCGTGCTGCGCGTGCTGTGCGGCGCCGCGCTGATGCTGCTGTTCACGATCGGCGAGGCGTGGGTCAACCAGCTCGCCGACGATTCGACGCGCGGCCGCGTCGTCGCGATCTACGCGACCAATTTCACGCTGTTCCAGATGGCGGGCCCCGTGCTCGTCAGCCAGATCGCCGGCGCGACGAGCATCCGCTTCGCGCTGTGCGGCGCGCTGTTCCTGCTCGCGCTGCCGACGCTCGCGACGATCCGCCGTGCGCCGCTCGCCGGCGACGACGCGCATCACGACGCGCACGGCCGCTGGCTCGACGTGCTGCCGCGCATGCCCGCGCTGATCATCGGCACCGGCTTCTTCGCGCTGTTCGATACGCTCGCGCTGTCGCTGCTGCCGCTCTACGCGATGGATCACGGCGTCGCGAGCGCGACCGCCGTGCTGCTCGCGTCGATCATGCTGTTCGGCGATACCGCGATGCAGTTCCCGATCGGCTGGCTCGCGGACAAGCTCGGCCGCGAACGCGTGCATCTCGGCGCCGGCTGGATCGTGCTCGCGGGCCTGCCGCTGCTGCCGTTCGTGATCGCGAACCCGTGGCTGTGCTGGCCGCTGCTGTTCGTCCTCGGCGCGGCGGCCGGCAGCATCTATACGCTGTCGCTCGTCGCGTGCGGCGAGCGTTTCCGCGGCGCGGCGCTCGTCACCGCGAGCTCGCTCGTGTCGGCGTCGTGGAGCGCCGCGAGCTTCGGCGGCCCGCTGGTTGCGGGCGCGTTGATGGAGCAACTGGGCAGCAACGCGCTGATCGGCGTGCTGGTCGCCTGCGTCGCCGCGTTCGTCGTGGCCGCATTGTGGGAACGGCGCGCGGCGGTGCAACGCGCGGTCTGATGCAGATTGGCGTTGGCGTTGGCGTTGGCGTTGGCGTTGGCGTTGGCGCGCAACATCATGCGTCGATACGCGTCGGCCCGCTCGCACCCATCCTCCGGTCAACGAAAAACGGTCCGCGCAATGCGGACCGTCCCGTCATTCCGTACTAGCGTGGCCGGCCTGCGCGTGACTTCCCGCGCTGCGGTCCGTCAAGCACGCCGCGCCGGCAAAATCTTGCCCGCACACGTGCCGAAGCCGACGCGATAGCCGTCGCCCTGGCACCAGCCGGCGAGCGTCAGCTCGTCGCCGTCCTCGATGAACGTGCGGCTGCCGCCGCCGTTCAGCGCGACCGGCTCCTTGCCGTTCCACGTCAGTTCGAGCAGGCTGCCGAACGAATCCTTGGTCGGCCCGCTGATCGTGCCCGAACCCATCAGGTCGCCCACGCGGGTGTTGCAGCCGGCCACCGTGTGATGCGCCAACTGCTGCGCCATCGTCCAGTACATGTGCTTGAAGTTCGTTCGGCAGATCGACGTCGCTTCGGCTGCCCCCTCGGCCCGTAGCGTCACCTCCAACGCGATGTCGAACGCATGCTTGCCCGCATGCTGCAGATACGCGAGCGGTTGCGGCGACTGCTTCGGCTGCGCGACGCGGAACGGTTCGAGCGCGTCGAGCGTGACGATCCACGGCGAGATCGTCGTCGCGAAGCCCTTCGAGTTGAACGGGCCGAGCGGCACGTACTCCCACTGCTGGATGTCGCGCGCGCTCCAGTCGTTCAGCAGCACCATCCCGAAGATATGCGCTTCCGCGTCCTCGCACGCGATCGGCTCGCCGAGCGCGGTGCCTTTCCCGACGATGAAGCCCGTCTCCAGTTCGATGTCGAGCTTGCGGCATGCGCCGAACACCGGGCGCTCCTGGTCGGGCAGCTTCAGTTGCCCGTTCGGGCGCCGCACCGGCGTGCCGCTCACGACCACCGACGACGCGCGGCCGTTGTAGCCGATCGGCATCTCCGACCAGTTCGGCAGCAGCGCATTCTTCGGATCGCGGAACATCGAGCCGACGTTGGTCGCGTGCTCCTTCGACGAATAGAAATCGGTGTAGCCGGGAATCTCGACCGGCAGATGCAGCGTCGCGTCGTGCTGTGCGACGAGCACCTGCGCGCGCAGCGCCGCATCGTCACGCAGCGTCGCGTTGTCGCGCGAGAACAGCGCCGACAGTTGCACACGCACGCTGCGCCACGTGTCGCGGCCGAGCGCGATGAACGCGTTGAGCGTCGGCGCGGCGAATGCATCGGCGCCGGCCGGCAGCGTCACGAGGCCCGCACGCGCGAGCGCCGCAAGGTCGGCAATCTGGTCGCCCAGCGCGACGCCGGCACGGCGCGCCGGTTGCTTCGCATCGCTGAAGATCCCGAACGGCAGGTTCTGGATCGGGAAATCGCAGGCGGGATCGTTCGCGGTCTCGACCCAGCTCTTGCGAGCCGGGTCGAGCGTCGCGCGCCAGTCTTGGGTATCGCTCACTTTTGCTCCGGATTGAAGTGTTTCTTGATGCCTTGCCAGCATTCGAAGTAATCGGCCTGCAGCTGCGCGGTGTCGAGCGCGTAGCGCGTCGGCCGGATCAGCGTGCGAGTTTCGAACATGAACGCCATCGTCGCGTCGACCTTGTGCGGCTTCGTCGTATCGCTCGCGGACGCCTTCTCGAACGTGTCCGCATCGGGCCCGTGGCCCGACATGCAGTTGTGCAGGCTCGCGCCGCCCGGCACGAAGCCCTCGGCCTTCGCGTCGTACGCGCCGTGCACGAGCCCCATGAATTCGCTCGCGACGTTGCGGTGGAACCACGGCGGGCGGAACGTATCCTCGGCCGCGAGCCAGCGCGGCGGGAAGATCACGAAGTCGATCGTGTCGACGCCCGGCGTGTCGCTCTGCGCCTGCAGCACGAGGAAGATCGACGGATCGGGATGGTCGAAGCTGATCGAGCCGATCGTGTTGAACAGACGCAGGTCGTATTTATACGGTGCGTAGTTGCCGTGCCATGCGACGACGTCGAGCGGCGAATGGCCGATGTCCGCGCGCCAGAGGCGCCCGTTCAGCTTCGCGATCAGCTCGAACGCACCTTCGCGGTCTTCGTAGGCGGCCTGCGGCGTCAGGAAATCGCGCGGGTTCGCGAGCCCGTTCGAGCCGATCGGGCCGAGATCCGGCAGGCGCAGCAGCGCGCCGAAGTTCTCGCAGATATAGCCGCGCGCGTCGCCGTCCGGCAGCGCGACGGCAAAACGCACGCCGCGCGGAATCACCGCGATCTCGAACGGCTCGACGTCGAGCCGGCCCAATTCGGTCGCGATGAACAGGCGCCCCTGCTGCGGCACGATCAGCAGTTCGCCGTCCGCGCTGTAGAAGAAGCGGTCCTGCATCGAGCGGTTCGCCGCATACACGTGGATCGCGCAGCCGTTCATCGCGGCGGCCGAGCCGTTGCCGGCCATCGTCACGAGGCCGTCGACGAAATCGGTCGGCTCGACCGGCATCGGCAGCGGATCCCAGCGCAACTGGTTGGGCGGCGTCGGCGGCACGTCGGCCGAATCGGCGAAATCCGACACGAGCCGCTGCGGGCCCGCATACGGCTCGAACGGCCGGTGCACGGCGGCCGGGCGGATCCGGTACAGCCACGAGCGGCGGTTGTGGCCGCGCGGTGCGGTAAACGCGGTGCCCGACAACTGCTCCGCGTACAGCCCGTACGGCGCGCGCTGCGGCGAGTTGCGGCCGTGCGGCAGCGCGCCGGGCAGCGCCTCGGTCGCGAATTCGTTCGCGAAACCGCTCAGGTAGCCGGCGGTCGCCGGTTTCGACAGGTCAAGCGTCATCGTTTCCTTTCTCCATCAATTCAGGGCGGTGTTCGGCGCCTGCGCGCCGCTGCGCCGCGTGACGCCCGCCAGGCCCAGCACGAACAGCGCCGAGCACAGCACGGGCACCGCGGCCGCGTGGAACAGCGCGCCGTTCGACCAGTTGAGCGCAATCAATTGCCCGCCGACGAGCGGCCCGAGCACCGAGCCGATCCGGCCGATGCCGAGGCTCCAGCCGATACCGGTCGAGCGCAGCGACGTCGGGTAATACTGGCCCGCGAGCGCGTTCACGGCCGGCTGCCCGCCGACTACGCAGAACCCGCCCGCGAACACGACCACCAGCAGCCACGGCAGCGCATGCGCGACCGAGCCGATCAGCCCCACCGACACGGCCGCGCACACGAAGCACGCGAACAGCACGCGCACGAAACCATGACGTTCGATGAACCAGCCGAGCGACAGCGTGCCGATCACGCCGCCCGTCTGCAGCACGGTGCCGACGATCACCGCCGTGCTCGGCGAATAACCGGCGTCGCGCATCACGGTCGGCAGCCAGTTCGACAGGAAGTACAGGTCGATCAGATTCATGAAGCTGATGGCCCACAGCAGCAACGTGACCGGCAGTCGGCCATGGCGGAACAGCTCGGCGACCGGCGCGCCGCTCGCGGCACGCTCGCGCACGACGAGCCGCGTATTCGCATCGATGCCGGCTTGCGGCGCGAACCGCGCGAGCCAGTCGCGCGCCTGCGCGACGCGCCCTTTCAGCACCAGGAACTGCAGCGACTCGGGCAGCCGCGCGAGCATCGCGATCGTCAGCACGAGCGGCACCGCGCCGCCGACGAAGAACACCGAACGCCAGCCGAGCGCCGGAATCAGCGCCGCGCTGATGAAGCCGCCGACCGCCGCGCCGAGCGTGAAGCCGCACGACACGATCATCATCCGCTTCACGCGATGCGCGGCCGGGCTGAACTCGCCGACCAGCGCCATCGCGTTCGGCATGATGCAGCCGAGGCCGAGGCCGGTGACGAAGCGCAGCGCCATCAGCACGGGGATCGAGCTCGCGAACGGCGTCGCGAGCATCGTCGCCGCGAAGAACAGCGTCGAGCCGATCAGCACCGGGCGCCGGCCGATCCGGTCGGCCAGCACCGACAGCCCGAGCGCGCCGAGCAGCATCCCGAACAGGCTCGCGCTGAACACCGGCCCGAGCGCCTGCTTCGGCACGCCCCATTCGGCGATCACGCTCGGTGCGACGTAGCCCATCGCCTGCGCATCGAAGCCGTCGATCACGAGGCATAGCCCACACAGCATCAGCAGCATCCAGTGAAAACCCGGGCGATGGGTCTCGTCGATCACGCGCTCGACTTCGAGCACGCGCGCGTCGGCCGGCGCCGCGCTCATTGCGCGACCTCGGCGGCCGGATGCACGGGCGGCGTCACGCCCTGGCGCGCGAGCGCCATCGCTTCGCGCAGCACGTCGGCGTCGCCGACCTGGTTCGCGAGCAACAGGATCAGCTTCGCGTTGACGAGCTGGCTGTCGGCATCCGACAGGTCGCGATGCATGTCGATCAGCGCTTCGTAGAACGCATCGGGGTCGGCCAGGCGCGGGCGGGTATCGAGTGGGGGCATGACGGTGTCTCCGGTGTCTTTGTCGTATCAGCGGGCGCAGGTCGCGCGCGCCAGTGCGTCGGCAATCGCCTGACGGTCGAGCGTGCGCGTGCGTGCGCAGACGTGCTGGTCGGGGCGCAACAGGTAGAACGTGCCGGGCTGCGCGTCGTAGCGCCGCGCGGCGAGCCCGTCGACGTCCTCCACGACGTCGACGCCGGCCACCGGCTGCGCGTGCCCGGCCGGCACGACGAGCACGGGACGCACCGGCAGCGCGAGACCGCCGACGGCCTGCGCGAGCGCCGCCGCGTCGCCCGGCAAGCCGAACAGCACGCCGGTGAAGCCGCCGCGCAGATGCTGCAGCAGCCAGCCCGGCGCGCCCTGCACGCGCACCGGCGCATCGGCCGCCGCCGCGCCCGGCCGCATCGCGCACGCGAATGCGTCGCCGCCGCGGTCCGGCGTGTTGAGCGGCGAATCGGCGAGCACGGCCGGCACCGACAGGCGCCCGCTGTTCACCAGCTTGCGCGCGAACTCGCAGTCGCGCGCAAGCTTCAGCGTCGCATCACGAAACACGCGCGACACCGCGCTCTTCGGCGTGATGAAGTCGGTCGAGCGCGTCGAGTGGCGGATGTTCTCGTCGGCCGCAAACTCGCGCTCGCTCGCATACGTATCGAGCAGGCTGTCGGCGGAATGGCCGTCGAGCACCAGCTTCAGCTTCCACGCGAGGTTGTCCGCGTCCTGCACGCCGCTGTTCGCGCCGCGCGCGCCGAACGGCGACACGCCGTGCGCGGAATCGCCCGCGAACAGCACGCGGCCGTGACGGAACGTGTCCATCCGCTGGCAGCGGAACGTATAAACGCTCACCCACTCGAGCTCGAACTCGACGTCCGGCCCGAGCAGCGCGCGCACGCGCGGGATCACGCGCTCCGGCTGCTTCTCGGCGACGGGATCGGCATCCCAGCCGAGCTGGAAGTCGATGCGCCACACGTTGTCGGGCTGGCGGTGCAGCAGCACCGACTGGTTGCGGTGAAACGGCGGATCGAACCAGAACCAGCGCTCGGTCGGAAACTCCGCCTTCATCTTCACGTCGGCGATCAGAAAGCGGTCCTTGAACGTGCGGCCACGGCTTTCCAGGCCCATCATCGTGCGCATCGGGCTGCGCGAGCCGTCGGCCGCGATCACATACTGCGCGCGCAGCGTCGCGACGCCGTCCGGCGTCTCGACCGTCAGCACCGCGTGTTCGGCCGACTGCTCGATACCCGTCACCTTGTGCCTCCAGCGGATGTCGATGTTCGGCAGCTCGAGCGCGCGATCGGCCAGATAGCCTTCGACGTAGTACTGCTGCAGGTTGATGAACGCGGGGCGCGCATGCCCTTCCTCGGGCAGCAGGTCGAACGCGTAAAGCTGCTCGTCCTGCAGGAACACCTTGCCGACGTGCCAGCTCACGCCCTTGTCGACGAAGCGCTCGCCGCAGCCGAGCCGGTCGAAGATCTCGAGCGTGCGCTTCGCGAAGCAGATCGCGCGCGAGCCGGTCGACAGCGTGTCGTCGTCGTCGAGCAGCACGACGGGCACGCCCTGCTGCGCGAGGTCGATCGCGGCCGCGAGGCCCACCGGGCCCGCGCCGACGACGATCACCGGGTGGACGGCCGCGTCGTGCGCGCGGGCGCGGTACTCGAACTTCAGCGTCTGGTAATCGATGCTCATGGTCGCCATCCGCTCCTCAACCGCGCCGTGCGCGCACCGCCGCGCCCGTCGTCCCGCCCCTCTCCTGCCGGCGCGCCTGCCCGCCTGTCCTGTCAACCGCCACGTCTCGCTCCTTGCTTCCTGTTGATTCGTGAACGGCGCCGTTTCGCGGCGCCCGCATGCCGCATTGCTTGATCGGCGGCACATTCTGGATTTACGAATAGTAAAACCAATTACGAATAGTGAAATAAACGTAAACCCTAGGCATCGACGCGGGGACGGGATAACCATATGAGCGAAACGCCAAGCCGAGCGCGGCGCGCACTGCTAATATCAAGTCAACGAGGCGGCCCTTTCGGCCGCCATTTTTCCTTCTCACGCCGATGATTCCGCCTACCATCCCCGAGCTGGTCGCCCGTGCCGGGCAACTGCCGTATCTGCGGGAACACCTCGCGCTTGCCGAGGGCGGCACCGCGTGCGCGAATCTGCCCGAGCGCACGCTCGCCAGCGCGTACGAGCCGATCTACGACGTGACGATGCCCGGCTCGCCGCAATCGACGTCGTTCGCCGACGCGATCGAGCGCTACGGCGACGAGCTCGGCTTCCAGGCCGTCACGCTCGTCACGGGCGCGCAGCACGATCCGGTCGACGCGGCCGTCGACGACCAGACGCTGGTCGCGATCGACCGCCTGTCGCGCGCGCTGCACGCGATCAATTTCTTCGGGGCGCAGCGTCACGGGCTGCTGTTCCTGCGCGTGCACGAGCGGCTGCTCAAGAGCGTGAAATACGACCACGGCAAGCATTTCTCGTCGGTGCTGCAGCGCTTCGGGCTGCCGCCCGAGCGGATCGTGATCGAGTTGCCGGCGGTCGCGGTCGCCCACAAGACGTTCCTCGGCTACCTGACGCGCAGCTACCAGCATCACGGGTTCAAGGTCGCGGACAAGCTGCCGGACCCGGGCCGCATCCTCGCGGTCGAATCCGACATGGCGCGCCCCGACTACATCAAGATGGATGCGGGCATCGCGTTGCGCGACGGGATGGTCAAGGCGCTCGTCGCCTACGCACAGCGCGTGCGCATTCCGCTCATCTTCGACGGCGTCGTCGACGAGACGCAGTGCGAGCTGCTGCGCCAGCACGACGTGCGGTTCATGCAGGGGCCGGTGTTCGCGAAGGTCGTGACGGCCTGAGGGATCGGCGGGGAAGGCGCGCGGGAGCGGCGCACCGGACGGCGGACGCCGGTCGGTTCCTGGTTCGTTCATGCAGCGAAGCCGAACGCGCTTGCGCGCGCTCGACGCCGGTGCAGCGACCGACACCGATGTGGCGCCTATTCTGGTCCGCCGTCGGTGTACTTCGGTAGATCGTCGTCGATCTCGATGCCGGGGAAACGATCCCCGTACCAGACATGCCACGCCGGACGCAGCCGCGACGGTTCGTCGAGCGTCGCGGAATTGATCTCGACCGTCTGCGGCGCGTCGGAGCGCCGGTATTCGAGCTGCGCGCCGCAACGGCCGCAGAAGCGCCGCTCGCCCCACGCGCTCGATGCATAGACGGTCGGTTCGCCCTGCAAGTATTCGAATGCGCCGATCGGCACCGATGCCGACGCAACGACCGCCGCGCCGGTCGTGCGCTGGCAGAGCCGGCAGTGGCAAAAGCCCGCGTCGGCGGGAACGTCGGCGATACGGTAGCGGATCGCGCCGCACGCGCATCCGCCTTCCATCGGTTCGGAGTGCGCCATTGCAAACCTCGTCGTCGGGAAGCACGCGAACGATGATGAGCGCGGTTCTCCCGTCGCGCAATACGCAACGGCGCCGCGCCGCCTCCGCGCCCCACGCCCCACGCCCTACGCCCTACGCCCTACGCCGACCCAGCGCGAACCAACCGGTTGCCGCGCGACGGCAACGCCCGCGCGCTTGCTCAGACCGTCTGCCCGAGCCGCTGCGCGAGCGCCTTCAGTCGCGGTCCGACCTGCGTGCGAAACACGTCCTCGTCCATCGACGACGCGGGGCCGCTGCAGCTCAGGATCAGCCAGCGCCCCTCGCGCGGCTCGCGAAACGGCACGGCCGCCGCGTTCACGTCCATGTGCCACGCGCGGAACGAATAACAGCAACCGCCCGTCGAGAACTCGGCCACCGCCCGCTGCGCGGCCTCGACGAGCGCATCGGCGTCGGCCGCGCCGCCGGCCGCGCGGTGCAGTTCGGCATAGAGCGCGCGGCGCGCGTCCTCCGGCTGCACGGCCAGGTACGCGCGCCCCATCGAGCTCGTCAGCATCGACAGCCGCGAACCGGGCGCGAGCCCGAGCGTCAACGCGGTCTCGCTGCGGATCGTCTCCAGGTAGATCATGTCGAGCCCGTCGCGGCAGCCGAGCGACACGGCCGCGCCGATCTCGCGCGCCAGCGCCTGCATGTGCGGCCGCGCGAGATCGATCGTCCCCGAGCCCGACAGCAGCGCGTAGCCGAGCGACAGCACGCCGGCGTCCAGCGCATACTTTCCGAGCGTCTCGTCGTAGCGCAGATAGCCGAGCACCGTCAGCGTATAGGCGAGCCGGTTCACCGTCGCCTTCGGCAGGCCCGTGCGCTCCGCGAAATCGCGATTGCCCAGCATCGTCTCGCCGGGCCGGAAGGCGCGCAGCAGGTCGAGCCCGCGCGCGAGCGCGACGACGAACTTGCGCTCGTCGATCGGGGTGTCGTCGATGGTTGAAAGTGTCATCCGGTGCTACACTGGGTTCGGTTTGCAAAACATTGTTCCGCACAGCGGAACGCAAGTCAAGCGAACTTCACGCATCAGCCCGGAGCAAGCGCCGAAGCACTCTCTGCCCGACCGAAAAAGCACGGGTGTGGAGTCTCGCCGAGGCGCCCGCTCCGACCGACCGCAAAGATGGGGCCGAGTAAGCACCACTCGGCCCGACCGCGAAGCATGGGGCCCGAGTAAGCGCTGAAGCGCCAACTCTGGCCGACAGGAGATGAGACGATGAGTGCTGCAACTTTTCATTGGGACGATCCGCTGCTGCTCGACCAGCAACTGACCGAAGAAGAGCGAATGGTCCGCGATGCCGCGCAGGCGTACGCACAGGACAAGCTCGCGCCGCGCGTCACCGAAGCGTTCCGCCACGAACGCACCGACGCGGCCATCTTTCGCGAGATGGGCGAAGTCGGCCTGCTCGGCCCGACGATTCCCGAGGAATACGGCGGCCCCGGCCTCAACTATGTGAGCTACGGATTGATCGCGCGCGAAGTCGAGCGCGTCGATTCGGGCTACCGGTCGATGATGTCCGTGCAGTCGTCGCTCGTGATGGTGCCGATCCACGAATTCGGCTCCGACGCGCAGAAGCAGAAATACCTGCCGAAGCTCGCGACCGGCGAATGGATCGGCTGCTTCGGCCTGACCGAGCCGAACCACGGCTCCGATCCGGGCAGCATGGTCACGCGCGCGAAGAAGGTGCAGGGCGGCTACTCGCTGTCCGGCGCGAAGATGTGGATCACCAACTCGCCGATCGCCGACGTGTTCGTCGTGTGGGCGAAGCTGGAAGAAAACGGCAAGGACACGATCCGCGGCTTCATCCTCGAGAAGGGCTGGAAGGGCCTGTCGGCGCCCGCGATCCACGGCAAGGTCGGGCTGCGCGCATCGATCACCGGCGAGATCGTCCTCGACGAAGTGTTCGTACCCGAAGAGAACCTGATGCCGAACGTGAGCGGCCTGCGTGGCCCGTTCACCTGCCTGAACTCGGCGCGCTACGGGATCGCGTGGGGCGCGCTGGGCGCCGCCGAGTCGTGCTGGCACACTGCGCGCCAGTACGTGCTCGACCGCCGGCAGTTCGGCCGGCCGCTCGCCGCGAACCAGTTGATTCAGAAGAAGCTCGCCGACATGCAGACCGAAATCACGCTCGGCCTGCAAGGCGTGCTGCGCCTCGGCCGGATGAAGGACGAAGGCACAGCCGCCGTCGAGATCACGTCGATCATGAAGCGCAATTCGTGCGGCAAGGCGCTCGACATCGCCCGCCTCGCGCGCGACATGCTCGGCGGCAACGGCATCTCCGACGAATTCGGCGTCGCGCGCCACCTCGTGAACCTCGAAGTGGTCAACACGTACGAAGGCACGCACGACATCCACGCGCTGATCCTCGGCCGCGCGCAAACGGGTATCCAGGCATTCTTCTGACGATCCGGCCATGACGCACGCGGCAGCGATGCCGCGCACGCGCCCGCCGCCAAGCAAGAGGCCCGCCCGGCATCGCTGCCGGGCGGGCCTCTCGTCATCGGAGCCGCGGCTGCGAGCCGCCGATGCTTACTTGTTCGGCTGCGGCGTCAGGCGCAGATACGGACGCACCGCGTTGAAGCCCTTCGGGAAGCGCTTCTTCAGCTCTTCCGGATCCTGCAGCGACGGCACGATCACGACGTCGTCGCCGTCCTTCCAGTTGCCGGGCGTTGCGACCTTGTAATTGTCGGTCAGTTGCAACGAATCGATCACGCGCAGCACTTCGTCGAAGTTGCGCCCCGTGCTGGCCGGATAGGTGATCGTGAGCCGCACCTTCTTGTTCGGGTCGATCACGAACAGCGAACGCACCGTCAGCGTTTCGTTCGCGTTCGGGTGAATCATGTCGTACAGCTGCGATACCTTGCGATCCGCGTCGGCGATGATCGGGAAACCCACGACCGTCGACTGCGTTTCGTTGATGTCGTTGATCCAGCCCTTGTGCGATTCGACGCCGTCGACCGACAGCGCGATCACCTTCACGTTGCGTTTCTCGAATTCGCCCTTCAGCTTCGAGGTCAGCCCGAGTTCGGTCGTGCACACCGGCGTGTAGTCGGCCGGATGGGAGAACAGGACACCCCAGCTGTTGCCGAGCCACTCGTGAAACTTGATGGTGCCCAGGCTCGATTCCTGCTCGAAATCCGGTGCGATGTCGCCAAGACGCAGACTCATGATGTTCCCTCCTCGAACGATGCTGGTTGAAACCGCGCGCCGGACAGCGCGGGGCAGTCCATCAGCTTACGGGAAGCAATGGGCCGTGCGAACGATTATTCCGTTTGATATTCATACTTTTTTGTCATTTTTACCCGGCGGCGTCGCGGGGCGGAGGGCCGCGAGGGAAACTTTTCAATCCTTTGCGGCTCTGTTCATGATTACAAGTCGTTTACCATGCAGCCTTGCGCTGCCGCCGTGTGTCTTCCCGGCTCGCCAGCAGGCAGGGGTTTCGCTACGATGTGAACCTGCAGCATGACAGCACGAAGGGAGTTGCAATGTCGGAAATCAACAAGGAGAAACTGATGTCGGATATCAAAACCGTTCTCTCGGACGCCGAAGACCTGCTCAAGCAAGCGGCGAGCAGCACGGGCGACCGTGCGGCCGAGCTGCGCGAGAAGGCCATGTCTCGCCTGAAGCAGGCCAAGGAAAAGGCGGCCGACGTCCAGGTCGTGGTGGTCGAGAAAGGCAAGAAGGCCGCGCGCGCGACCGACGACTACGTGCACGAGCATCCGTGGACGTCGATCGGCGTGGCCGCCGGCGTCGGCGTGCTGATCGGCCTGCTGATCAACCGCAAGTAACGCGCTTGGCGCCGTTTCGTCCCGCAGGCCGCGTCGCGCGGCCCGCGGGCGTCGAAGCCAGCCGGCTGCGCCGGCCGGCTTTGTCCTAGCTGCTCACTGCACGCGCAAGCACCTCATCCATGACGACAGACACCCCCTCGCAGCCGTCCGGTCAAGGACCGCTGCGCCGCCTCGTCGGCTCCGCCATCGGCCTTCTGCAGACGCGCCTCGAACTGGTGGGCATCGAGCTCGCCGAGGAGAAGGAGCGCCTGATGGGCGTGCTGTTCCTCGGACTCGCCGCGATGATGCTCGCGACGATGGCGCTCATCAGCCTGACCGTGCTGGTCGCGATCGCGTTCTGGGATACCTACCGCTGGCAGGCGCTCGCCGCGATCACCGCGCTGTATGCCGTTGGCGGCATCGTGTGCGCGCTGAAGGCCCGCTCGGGCCTGCGCGACGCGCCGACCGTATTCGAGGCGACGCTCGCCGAACTCGAGAAAGACCGCGAGCTGTTCCGCGGCAAGTCGTGAACGCCCTCGCGCTCATCCCTCCCACCTATCTCGCCGACGCGCCATGAGCCAGAACATCACGGGCAATTCATCCCGCTCCCATTCGTCGCGATCGAACTGGAGCGCATCGCAACACCGCGCGCTCCGCAAGGAATTGCTGATCCTGCGATCCGAAGTCGAGCGGCTCGAACTCGCGGAAGCCGCCGCCGAAATGCGTCAGGCCGTCACGCGATTCAGCTGGCTCAAGGTGTTCATTCCCGGCCTGTCCTCCCACAAGTTCGGCCAATCGGCCAAGAACCTGAACGCAAGCCTTGGCCAGCTCGTCAACCAGTATCCGATGCTGAGCTCGCTCGCGTCGCTCGTGCTGGCGAAGCCCATTCGCTCGCTGCTGCGCGCGAGTGCAGGCCCCGCGTTGAAGTGGGGCACGCTCGGCTTCGCCGCATGGGAGGTGTATCGGATTTGGAAGCAGTCCCGCGACGAGCGCGGGCTCGACGCACACGGCGACTGACTGTCGGCATCCCGCGCGCACGGCCATGGGCCGCTGCGCGCCTTCCTTGCGAACTCAGCACACCCAGCAGACAGCGCCCGGTTCGTCGGCGCCATCGTTTCTTGCATTGCCTTTCGTCCCGGCCGAGCGCAGCGTGAAAGTGCCGCATGCAACGTCATGCGTTGGACCGGTGTCAGGCGGTATCGCTGCCTATTCATAGCTCACCGGCGAATCGTCGCCGCCGGCCGCCCGAACGTTATTCAATACACGGCATGCCAGTCCGGCGGCGCCTGCGCGAGCATGCCGCGGGGGGAACCGTCGGCTATGGTGGGCGACATAGCGACCATCAGCTCGACGAACGGGAATCCGCCCAGTCGTTGCACGACATTCTTCAGGGGTTAAGCGTCCCGTTCCATCGCAATCGTCCTCCGCCGCGGTGATGCGACGACTGTAGCGGCGCGTGCAAGCACGCACCATTTGCCGAACAGCCGATCGACTGGCGACATGCGATCACGACCGACACAATCGGCGCGAATTGAACCAACGGAGCAGACGATGAACGAACGCAGCGCGTCAGCGCTTACGTGGGGTCTTGGCAGGAGAGGCGCGACGGAACTCTTCGATCACGTCGGCAAATTCGGAAACGTCCTCGAACTGGCGATACACCGATGCGAAGCGCACATAGGCGATCGTATCGAGGCCGCGTAACTCGTTCATCACGAGTTCGCCCAGCTTCTCGCTACGCACTTCGCGCTCGCCAGTCGCGAGCAGTTGATATTCGATACGGGCGACCGCCGCGTCGATCGCGTCGGCGGCAACCGGCCGCTTTCGCAGCGCGAGTTGCATGCTGGCGACGATCTTGCGACGGTCGAACTCCGTGCGGCTGCCGTCCTTCTTCACGACGAACGGCAGGGACAACTCGACCCGCTCGTACGTCGTGAAACGCTTGTCGCAAGCCGAGCAGCGACGGCGCCGCCGAATCGCGGCGCCATCTTCGGACACGCGCGAGTCAACGACCTGCGTGTCGTCATGCCGGCAGAACGGGCAGCGCATCGGCGATCAGCGGTAGACCGGGAAACGCTTGGTCAGCTCGGCGACCTGCGCGCGTACGCGCTCGATCGTCGCTGCGTCTTCCGGGTTCTCCAGCACGTCGGCAATCAGGTTGCCCACCTGCTCGGCTTGCGCCGGCCCGAAGCCACGCGTCGTCATCGCCGGCGAACCGAGACGGATGCCGCTCGTCACGAACGGCTTTTCCGGGTCGTTCGGGATCGCGTTCTTGTTCACCGTGATGTGCGCCGCGCCGAGCGCCGCTTCCGCTGCCTTGCCCGTGATGTTCTTCGCGCGCAGGTCGACCAGCATCACGTGGCTTTCCGTACGGCCCGATACGATGCGCAGGCCGCGCTTCACCAGCGTTTCGGCCAGTACACGCGCGTTCTCGACGACCTTCTGCTGATATTCCTTGAACTCCGGCGACAGCGCTTCCTTGAACGCCACGGCCTTTGCCGCGATCACATGCATCAGCGGGCCGCCCTGGATCCCCGGGAAGATCGCCGAGTTGATCGGCTTCTCGTACTCGGCCTTCATCAGGATCACGCCGCCGCGCGGGCCGCGCAGGCTCTTGTGCGTCGTCGTCGTCACGAAATCCGCGTGCGGCACCGGGTTCGGGTACACGCCCGCCGCGATCAGGCCTGCGTAGTGCGCCATGTCGACCATCAGGTACGCGCCCACCGACTTCGCGATCTTCGCCAGACGCTCGAAATCGATCTTCAGCGCAAATGCCGACGCGCCCGCGACGATCAGCTTCGGCTTGTGTTCCTGCGCGAGCTGCTCGGCCGCTTCATAGTCGATGTCTTCGTTTTCGTTCAGGCCGTAGCTCACCACGTTGAACCACTTGCCCGACATGTTCACCGGCGAGCCGTGCGTCAGGTGGCCGCCATGCGCGAGGCTCATGCCCATGATCGTGTCGCCCGGCTTGAGCATCGCGAAGAACACGCCCTGGTTCGCCTGCGAACCGGAGTTCGGCTGCACGTTCGCCGCTTCCGCGCCGAACAGTTGCTTCACACGGTCGATCGCCAGCTGCTCGACCACGTCGACGTACTCGCAGCCGCCGTAGTAACGCTTGCCCGGATACCCTTCCGCGTACTTGTTCGTGAGCTGCGAGCCTTGCGCGGCCATCACGGCCGGGCTCGTGTAGTTTTCCGACGCGATCAGCTCGATGTGATCTTCCTGGCGGCGGTTTTCCTGCTCGATCGCTGCAAAGATTTCGGGATCGACGTTCGCGATGGTGCTTTGGGCTCTGTCAAACATACGGTTTCCGTTAAGTGTGTACAGGTTGACCGAAGTGGCCAAGTACGGTGCGCTGCTGGCGAGACCAGCTCGACGTGGCGGAAGAATCCGTATGACGCGAGGCAGGACAGCCACCGGCGATGCACGCGACGGCGCACAACGGCTGCCCAGGCGAACGGCAAAAACAGCGCCCCGCGCTTCACGGTGGGATGCTCCACCTTGAACCCGAAGGGTTCTATCGCCAGTCACGCAGGGGTGATGAGCGCATTAGTGTATTGGATGCGTCATGAATAGGCAACCGCACGGCGGGGCGCCCGAATCAATTGGGGCCAGGTTTTACGCGCCCGTGCCGAAACGCTTCGTCGCCTTGCCGCGGTGCGGCATTCTCAGTAGGCTTGCGGGATTCCCCCCGCTATCACGTCACCGACCAGGAGCAGCAATGATCGTGTTCGTCACAGGCGCGTCCGCCGGTTTCGGCGCCGCCATCTCCCGTGCCTTCGTCAAGGGAGGCCACCGCGTGGTCGCGACCGCGCGCCGCAAGGATCGTCTCGATGCGCTCGCCGCCGAGCTCGGCGATGCCCTTCTGCCGCTCGAGCTCGACGTGCGCGACCGCGCGGCCGTCGAAGCCGTGCCGGCCGCCCTTCCCGCCGAATTCGCGGCGCTCGACGTGCTCGTCAACAACGCCGGCCTCGCGCTTGGCGTCGAGCCGGCCCATAAGGCCAGCCTCGATGAATGGCAGACCATGATCGACACGAACTGCTCGGGCCTCGTGACCGTCACGCATGCGCTGCTGCCCGGCATGATCGAGCGCGGCCGCGGCCATATCTTCAACCTCGGTTCGGTTGCCGGCACCTATCCGTATCCGGGCGGGAACGTATACGGCGCAACCAAGGCTTTCGTCCGACAATTCAGCCTGAACCTGCGCGCCGACCTGATCGGCACGCCGTTGCGCGTGACCGACATCGAGCCGGGCCTGTGCGGCGGCACGGAATTCTCGAACGTCCGCTTCCGCGGCGACGACGTGAAGGCAGCGAACGTGTACCAGAACGTCCAGCCGCTCACGTCCGAGGACATCGCCGACACGATCTACTGGATCGCGACGCGCCCGGCGCACGTGAACATCAATACGATCGAGATGATGCCGGTCGCCCAGGCGCCGGCCGGCCTCGCGATCCATCGCGGCTGACGCATCGCGCACCGCCGCGGCGGCCTCCGGCTGGCCCGCGGCGTGCCGCGTCGCACTACATTCCGTTACGAAACCGTTACGAATCCGGTTCCTGCGTTCCGGTAGAATGCGCGCCATGACTCAGCCCACCCGCTCCCCGGAAGCGCCGTCCGGCTTTACCTGGCCGGTGCGCGTGTACTACGAGGATACCGATGCAGGCGGCATCGTCTTCTATGCCAACTACCTGAAGTTCTTCGAGCGCGCCCGCACCGAGTGGCTTCGCGCATGCGGCGTCGACCAGCGCCGGCTCGCCGACGATACCGGCGCGATCTTCATCGTGCGCAGCACGTCGCTCGACTACCGCGCGCCGGCACGACTCGACGACACGCTGACGATCACGAGCCGGCCCGGACGCATCGGCCGCGCGTCGGTGGAATTCGCGCAGGAAGCCTGGTGTGGCGACACGCTGCTCGTGGCCGGGCACATCCGCCTCGGCTGCGTCGACCGTCACGGCATCCGGCCCGCGGCCATCCCGCCGGCCGTGCTCGACGCGCTGCAACGCGGGCCCGTCATCGACGCCGCCGGGCAGCCAGATCTGTCAACGAAGCTCGCATGAGCGCCGTTTAGACACAGCCTATGAACTTGCCGTTCTGATTCGATACTAAGCAAGGTTCGGCGTCAGGCATGGCCGGCGCGCCGCGCCGCACGCACGCCGGACGCCCTTGCCGGGCACTCCCGAAGGGACGTTACTCAAACCTCTATGAATACTGCTCAAGACCTGTCGATCATTTCCCTCGTCCTCAATGCGAGCGTGCTGGCCCAGGCCGTGATGGGACTGCTGCTGCTGCTGTCGCTGATGTCGTGGACCTTCATCTTCCGCAAGTGGTTCGCGATCCGCCGCGCGCGCGCGCAAACCGAACGCTTCGAGAAGGATTTCTGGTCGGGCGGCGACCTGCAGGCGCTGTACCAGAGCGCAGCCAACAACCGCCATACGATCGGCGCGCTCGAGCGGATCTTCGAATCGGGGATGCGCGAATTCCTCAAGGCGAAGGAAAAACGCCTCAGCGATCCGGGCCTCGTGCTCGACGGTGCGCGCCGCGCGATGCGTGCGTCGTTCCAGCGTGAAATGGACGTGCTCGAAGCCAACCTCGCATTCCTCGCGTCGGTCGGCTCGGTCAGCCCGTACATCGGTCTGTTCGGCACGGTCTGGGGGATCATGAACTCGTTCCGCGGCCTCGCGAACGTGCAGCAGGCCACGCTCGCGAACGTCGCGCCCGGTATCGCCGAAGCGCTCGTCGCCACCGCGATCGGCCTGTTCGCCGCAATTCCGGCGGTGGTCGCGTACAACCGCTACGCGCACGACATCGACCGCCTCGCGATCCGCTTCGAGACCTTCATCGAAGAGTTCTCGAACATCCTGCAGCGTCAGGCCCAGTAAGGAGCGCGCCATGGCAGGAAGCCCCATCCGATCCAGCATGCGCGGCGGCCGCTCGCGCCGCGCGATGGCCGACATCAACGTCGTGCCGTACATCGACGTGATGCTGGTGCTGCTCGTGATCTTCATGGTCACCGCACCGCTCGTCGCGCCGTCGATCATCAACCTGCCGACCGTCGGCAACGCCGCGCCGCAGGAGCAGACGCCGCCCGTCGTCGTCAACATCAAGGCCGACCGCACGATGAGCGTCAAGTACAAGGGCGACTCGGGCGCGACCCAGGAAGACACGATGACGAAGGCCGAGCTCGACAGCTTCATCTCGGCCCGGCAGGCCGATCACCCTGACCAGCCGGTCGTGATCGCAGCCGACAAGACGGTGCAGTACGATGCCGTCATGACCGTGATGTCCGATCTGAAGGCGCGCGGCGTCAAGCGCGTCGGCCTCCTCGTCAAATCGCAATGAACCGGCAGCAATCCACGCGCAGATCCGCGTACCCGCTCCAGCCTCCCCGCGAGCGTGGGACGTGGCGCGCGTTCGCGCTCGCCGCGCTGATGCACGTGCTGCTCGCGCTGTTCCTCTATCACGGCGTGCAGTGGCAGAACAGCACGCCGGCCGGCGCCGAAGCCGAGCTGTGGACCGAAGTGCCCGACGTCCCCGCGCCGCGGCCCGTCGTCACGCCCACGCCGCCCGCGAAGGTCGCGCCCCCTGCTCCGGTGCGCGACGAACAGGCCGACATCGCGCTGCAGCAGAAGAAGCGTCAGCAGGAAGCGGCCGCGCGCGAAGCGCAGCTCGAGCAGCAACGCCGCGCGCAGCAACTGAAGGCTCAGCAGGAAGAGGAAGCGCGCCGCGCACAGCTCGCCGCGCAACAGGCCGCCGCGCTCGCCGCCCAGAAAGCCGCGGAACGCGACAAACAGAAGCAGGCCGAGAAACTCAAGCAACAGCAGCTCGCCGAGCAGCAGAAGCTCGAACAGCAGAAACTCCAGCAGCAAAAGCAGGCTCAGCTCGAAGCGCAGCAGGCGGCGAAGGCGAAGGCCGACGCAGCCGCGAAGGCAAAGGCGGAAGCGCAGGCCAAGGCGAAGGCCGAAGCCGCGGCGCGCGCGAAGGCCAATGCGGCGGCGAACGCGAAGCTCGACCGCGAGCGCAGTGCGCGCCTCGCGCAGCTGCAGGGGCTGTCCGGCGCCGGCGAAGGCGGCGGCGAAGGCCTCGCGAAAAGCGGCACGGGCACGGGCTCCGGCGGCAATGCCGCGACGCCCGGCTATGCCGACAAGGTGCGCCGCCGCGTCAAGCCGAACATCGTTTGGGGCGGCGAGCGGGCAGGCCTGACCACCGTCGTCAAGATTCGGTGCACGCCGTCCGGTGACGTATTGAGCGCATCGGTCTCCCGCTCGAGCGGGAATTCGGGGTGGGATCAAGCCGTGGTCAATGCGATCCACGCATCGGTCCCGTTGCCGCCCGATTCTAACGGTCGTACTCCGTCTGACATTACGATCACCTTCAAGGCGGCGGAGTGAAACGAAATGCGCTTACACTCCGGGCGTCGCTGTCAGATGGGAACGAATCGGGTATTTTTACTGTCTCTGCCGTTGCGCAGCGATCCAAGCCATACGGGAAGCAAGAAGCATGAGTTTGATGACAAAGCTAGGTTTCAGGGCACTCGTGGCCTCGTGTCTGATTACGGCCGGCAGCGCCGCTAACGCCCAGGTCAACGTGCTGATCACCGGTGTCGGGTCGACCCAGTTCCCCATCGCCACCGCGAACTTCACGAACGAGGCGAACCTGCCGCAGCAGGTCACGTCGATCGTGCGCGCCGACCTCGCCCGCAGCGGCAAATTCACCAACATCGACGCCGGCAGCACGCCCGTGCCCGAGACCGCATCGGTCGATCTCGGCGCATGGAAGGCCAAGGGCGCGAATGCGTTCGTGGCCGGCAGCGTGAACCGCGATGCAAACGGCCAGTACAAGGTCAACTTCATCCTGTACGACACCGTGAAGCAGCAAAGCCTCGGCGGCCTGTCGCTGACGGCCACCGACACCACGCTGCGCACCGCCGGCCACAAGGTCGCCGACTACATCTACCAGAAGCTGCTCGGCGTGCGCGGCGTCTTCGCCACGCGCCTGTCGTACGTGATCAAGACCGGCAACCGCTACCAGCTGCAGATTTCGGATTCGGACGGCCAGAACGCGCGCATCGCGCTGTCGAGCACCGAACCGATCATCTCGCCGGCCTGGTCGCCGAGCGGCACGAAGGTCGCGTACGTGTCGTTCGAGCGCAAGAAGCCGATCGTCTACATCCATGACCTCCCGACCGGCAAGCGTTACATGGTCTCCGATCAGAAGGGCAACAACAGCGCACCGGCGTGGTCGCCGGACAGCAACACGCTCGCAGTCGCACTGTCGCTGACGGGCAATACGCAAATCTACACGGTCAACGCGAACGGCGGCGGCCTGCGCCGTCTCACACAGAGCAGCTCGATCGATACCGAACCGTTCTACTCGCCGGACGGCCGCTGGATCTACTTCACGAGCGACCGTGGCGGTGCGCCGCAAATCTACCGGATGCCCGCACAGGGTGAAAGCGCCGGCGCCGCGCAGCGCGTGACCTTCACCGGCAGCTACAACACGAGCCCGCGCGTGAGCCCGGACGGCAAGCTGCTCGCTTATATCTCCCGCACGGGTGGGGGCTTCAAGCTGTACGTTCAGGATCTGCAGACCGGCGCGGCGAACGCCATCACGAATACCAATCGCGACGAATCGCCGAGCTTCGCGGCAAACGGCCAGTACCTTTTGTACGCGACCCAGTCGGGTGGTCGCAACGTTCTGGCTGCAGTGCCCTCCGACGGCAGCGCGCCGCCGCAGATCCTGTCCGTCCAGGGCGGCTCCGTTCGCGAGCCGTCGTGGGGGCCCTTCATGCAATGACCACAAGGAGAGTAACCATGATGTCGAATAAAGCTCGTCTGGCCCTGGCCGTGATGATGATCAGCGCGCTCGCAGCGTGCAAGTCGGGCGTGAAGCTCGACGACAAGGCAAACAACGCGGGCGCAGTCAGCACGCAACCGAGCGCCGACAACGTCGCGCAAGTGAACGTCGATCCGCTGAACGACCCGAACAGCCCGCTCGCGAAGCGCAGCATCTACTTCGACTTCGACAGCTATTCGGTGAAGGACGAGTACCAGCCGCTGATGCAGCAGCACGCTCAGTACCTGAAGAGCCACCCGCAACGCCACGTGCTGATCCAGGGCAACACCGACGAACGCGGCACGAGCGAGTACAACCTCGCGCTGGGCCAGAAGCGTGCGGAAGCCGTGCGCCGTGCGATGGCCCTGCTCGGCGTGAACGATTCGCAAATGGAAGCCGTGAGCCTCGGCAAGGAAAAGCCGCAGGCAACGGGTCACGACGAAGCATCGTGGGCGCAGAACCGTCGCGCCGACCTCGTCTACCAACAGTAAGTAACGGAAGAATCGCCGTATGACGCACCGTTTAACCTGGCTGCGCGTTGCCGCAGCATTCTGCGTCGCGGGCGCGGCGTGGTCGGCCGCGCCGGCGCACGCCGGCATGTTCGACGACAACGAAGCGCGCCGTGCCGTACTCGATCTGCGCAGCAAGAGCGACAACCTGTCGAGCCAGTTGTCGGCCGCCCAGCGTACGATCCTCGATCAATCCGGCCGTATCGACCAGCTGAATCAGCAGGTCGCGACGCTGCGCGGCGAGAACGAGGATCTGACGAACCGGCTGACGACGCTCGAGCGGCAGCAGAAGGAGTACTACCAGGATCTCGACACGCGGCTCAAGAAGTTCGAGCCGCAACAGGCGACGATCGATGGGGTCGAAGGCACCGTGCAGCCGGGTGAAACGGATGCGCTCAGCGCGGCGCAGCAGCAGTTCCGCAACGGCAACTTCAAGGCGGCGGCGGCTTCGTTCCGTGCGTTCATCGCGAAGTACCCGCAGAGCCCCTATCAGCCGACCGCGCAGTACTGGTACGGCAACGCGCAATACGCGCTGCGCGACTATCGCGGTTCGACCGCGACGTGGCAAGGGATCGTCAGCAAGTTCCCGCAGCACCCGCGCGCGGCCGACGCCCTCGTGGCGATCGGCACGAACCAGCTCGAGCAAGGCCAGAAGGCGGCCGCGAAGAAGACGTTCGAGCAGGTCGTGTCGCAGTACGCCGGATCGAACGCGGCGCAGACGGCGCAGGGCAAGCTCGAAACGATCAAATAATTATCGTGACGGGTTATTGACAGTCCTGTAACCCGTCGCTATAATCTTTTGCTCTTTAGGTCGTTGCCCAGGTTGTTGAAGCAACGAACCGACCGGTTTCAAGAACGTGGGGTGGTAACTCAGTTGGTTAGAGTATCTGACTTTTAATCAGAGAGTCGAGGGTTCGAGTCCCTCCCACCCTACCAACTATCTTCGATAGTGCAAAAAGCCTCCTTCGCGGAGGCTTTTTTGCATCTGTTGTGTCAATGTTGAACCGTCGCCCCTCAACTGCCGACCGACAGGCCGACGAAGTCGCGTCCGTAAGCGTCGCGAGTACCAAGAGACAGCCCGGTGCAGCACCCGCAGCGTGCAATCGGCTGTCACTTCCTTGCCTCCAAGGGCCGCGCTACACAAACACAAAGCGACTCATCGCAGCGCCCCTACTGAGGCGAGGATTCGGCAAATGCCTCAACGAGCGCTAATAGTGCCTCTCGTTTGCGCACATTAAGCGATCGAAACCCTGCAACTACTCGTTGCTCCTCATCATTCTCGAGGGACGTTCCTACCTGCCCTGTGAGCAGATAGTGAATGTCCACTCCTGCTGCGGCAATCGCAATCAAATAGTCCGAGTTAGGACGCCTCAAGCCCTTCTCGTACTGATATTGCGCGCGTTGTTTAACGGCCCCGAGAGCTGCGAACTCTGTTTGGTTGAGGCCCAATCGTGAACGCTCATGCCTCAGTCTCTCCCCAAATACGTCCATTCGAGGTAATTTCCTTCTTGACACAGGATCAATTGATCCTATAATTGGCGATACACAAGTCCGAATGAGTCATCATGGCAGCGCCCGAGGTCACCCCGTACGCCGGGCGGACAACAAGGGCGCCCCCCCTTCACGGAGAACCACCATGTCGACGACTTACGAAATTTGCGGTGCATTGCCCGTTCTCGATCATTTTCGCCCTAGCCACGCGCAGCAATTCGTTGACAGAATCGGATTCGCCGCACGCGTCTACTTCGCCACGGATGCAGTCACGCATACGTTCATGCTCCGTATCAGCGGAGCACTCACGGACGCAGAGATGAAATCGATCGAAACCGCGCTAACCGGATTTTCCCAGAAATGGGCGCGAGGTGGAGCCTTCTTCCGTCGAACCCGCTATGGTGAATCGACATTCGTCCCTATCGGCATAGCGTTGCATGTCGGCTCATCGTGTCCCACCTCGGACAGCGTATGGAATTGATGTTGTTGCCCCACTTCAGCGGAAAAGCGAAAGCAATCGATCTGCTCAGGAGCCACCATGGAAGAGCCCGCAATCTATACGTTGTCTGGAGCGATTTCAGTCCAAGAGGACATCGAGAACGAACAACTTGATCGGGTTTCGCGCCATCTGTGCGGCATCGCGACCGTGCACCTCCACCATGATCCGATCGCAAACACGGTATCTTTGCGCATATCCGGCACGCTCATGCGTGATGATAAGCGCTATATCGAACAGCGCATCGAGCGATTCGCCGAGGAAAACGCCCGTGTCGCTGCGATTCTTCTAAGTGAGTGGAATGGCGTTACGAGCGAACTCGTCGTGGGAATGAACTGGGACGCCCAATGCCTCATTCACTTGGGAGCAGTACAAGAGCAACTGGCAAAGCTGTCGACTCGGTACTTCGACTTCATTCTCCGTCTTGAGCCGCCAAGCTCTCCGGCACACGGCGAACCGCTTATGTGCGTCTCAATTGAATCATCGGACACGCAACAGTCCTGACTCAGTCCACGGCAACCCGTCGAATGTGCGCGCGCAGCAGAAGCTCATGAATGACAACTTCAAACTCAGCACGCGCCCTCTTCCAGAGGGAGCAGCTACGCCCGGTCCTTTTGAAACCAGAGTGAGTCCAAGGGTCGCCGAACCCGCCTCGGTGACCAAATGTGCACGACTGCCCGCCGTGATACTCAATTGCTTTCATGAAAGCGATTTGCTCGACTTCATCGAACAAGCAGCCGATGTCGATCACGCTGAGCCAACTACGGAAGCATTAGTGCAGCGGCAGTCCAACGGAACGTTACCAAGCCACACCCCAGCACTGAAGTGTGCAGGCCGAACTATCCGCGGATAACCCAAGCGAAACGCATTGGCGTGGATCGGATGACATCGTCGATGCACCATCGATCCATATCATGACGCCTTGTCGATACAGAGCTGCTTGCGCGTCGCTGCAATTGTCCCTAGTGAGAAATGTCACTGTATCGCGCGACAAGCCCGCCCATACAGGTGGTCATCCAGAAAACCGTCCTTGCCTGAAAGTCGCTGATGGGGCAATTGCATTTCTCCGATGCGGCGCACCTCACGCGAGTCGCGGAACAATGTTGCACGCCTCCTACGGGCGGACTGCATCCGGCAGCATCGGTGCAGATGGAACTTCTGCGGCTTGCAAGTCGGTCAGCACGACAGCAATGCTCGCATGAGGAACCCTCCTGACTTTAGTAGTTGTCGCCTTCGCGATACTTGCTTAGATTAAAAGTCAACATCTCGGACCCGAACCGCTCGCCGCAGATAGCACCATTGATCTGCGGCAGCTCTGGGCTGTCTTTTCCGATTTTGAATCGCAGCGCGTCTTTATTGCAGCCAATCGAACGATCGAGCCGTTCGAGAAGCAATTGCCAAGACATCACCTTCGTTGCCATCTCGCAGCGAAGCGCATGAACTTACGGATGTCGGAGGACCATCGATGACTACGAGCGTACGACACAAGGCTGGTACACCTGGTCGGTCTCGACTAAGCGTGGAATTGGGAACGCTAAAATCCCGATGGGCAACATGGTGTGCGCAACGTGGTGTGACGCCGAGTGAGGAATTGAGGCGAATCATTACCGAAACAGTTGGTGTTGCAGAAACTCAACCCCGAGCGCCGCAGACGCTACCTGCTCGCAATGGGCCGTGCGCACGCGTCTCGATCGGACTTACCAACGCCGAACTGGAACGCGTTAGGGGCATAGCTTACGTTCGCGGTTTCACGCCGAACCGTTGGATCGTCGCCTTGGTTCGGGCGAAGCTTACCGGCGAACCGCAACTTGGCAGCAGAGAGATGGTGCTTGTTGCGGAGTCAAATAGGCAGCTCGCAATAATCCGAACGCTGCTCGGCGAATGTGCAAGAGAAGCAGCCACGAACGATTGCAATAAGTCGTTTAACTGGGAGCAAGTCCGCACCACAATAGAAGCACATTTGCGTACCACAGCGACGCTTTTGCGAAGCAATCTAGATCGCTGGAGTCGTTAAAATGCCGTTCCCAAAGACCTATGTTGATGCACTCTTGGTGAACTGGGGAGATCGGCTATTCCCCAGTGCACTTCGCCACGCCCGTGGCTTGCATCTGCCCCACTGGACCTTACAGCAGGACGCGCTACATTTGCGCGAAAGGATCGCCCGAACGCTTCGAGGGGCGCCCGAAGTAATGGTGAAGATATCGAACAGAGCATCGGGCACGCAGGGAATGAAGGCGGTTCGGCGCCATCTGCGATACATTTCGCGACATGGTAGCGTTGATCTGGAGGATCAAGACGGACGTATGATCTCCGGAGAAATGGCATTGAAGGATCTTTTCGAGCAGTGGCACTGGGGCAGTTGGGGCATTCCAAATGAAAGCAAACGCAGAGAAACCCTCAATGTAGTGCTCTCGATGCCGCCTGGTACCGATAGCGAGGTCGTATGGGATGCAGCAAGGATGTTCGCCCAAGAAACATTTGGTGATGGACGACCATATGTATTCGCACTGCACAATGACGAAGCGCATCCCCATGTACATTTATGCGTCCATGCGCGTGGCCCCGACGGCCGTCGGCTCAATCCCCGAAAACAGGATTTGCATCGTTGGCGAGAAGCATTCGCGCAGCAATTGCAGGCACGCGGCGTCGACGCGAACGCTACTTCTAGAACAGTACGCGGGCAAATACAGTACTTTCCTAAACAAGCGGCGCTCCGGATGGCGTTACGAGGCGGTCACCCTTTCAATGGCACGCATGCCATCGACATCGAGACCCGATGTGCAATGTGGGGCGCCCACATGGAGACGCTAGGCAACTGGTATAAAGTCGCGCGCACCTTGGCTCATTCCGATTCCCTCGAAGACCGCGAAATGGCGATGAACATCGCAGACTTTGCTCGGCGAATGCCAGTCCGGACCCTAAACCCACAGGCGCCACAGTCGCCTCGGGCTGTCACGCAGGGATTTCGCGATTCGTATTACATGCAACGTACGCCATATGCGGACGAGCTGCACCCTGAAAATAGTTGCGAGCCATCGATAGAGATAGGTCGCTAATTAGCGAGGCCGTCGGCATCCAAAGTATCTTCTTCGTCATGCACGATGGCATAACGAAACGAAAGGACGGCAGGCGCCCGCTGCACGCGATATCACTCGTGGACCGACGGCGCGGAATCGGCGTCGGTATAGCGCGGCTTCGCGTTCTGCAAATCGCGCGTGTTCTTCTGCACGGCCACCGAGCCGAACAGCGCGAGCACGAACGACATCGCGTAAAAGCCCTTCTCGCTCGATTGAAGCGTCGCGTTGAACAGGCCAACGATCAGCAGCGCGATCGACAGCAGCAGCGCGATCCAGCTGAGACCGTAATAGATGCCGGTGACGGGAATGCCTTCCGCGCGGTCGCGCACGCTCTTCTGCAGCGAGATCGCCGCATAGAGGCCGAACACCAGCACGGTGAAGTAGTAGCCCTTCTCGTTGAGCTGCATGCCGGCGTTCCAGAGCCCGATCAGGAATGCCGCGAAACCGGCGAGCAGCGCGGCCCACGAGGCGGCCACGAACGCGAACGACGGTTGCTGGATGGTGGTCTGGTTCATTGCTTTGCCCTCTCTTTCTTGTTGTTCGAAATCGTTTTCGTTGAACAGCGTTTTGCGCATGGTAGCAGCTTTGGCGCGCGTCACGACGCGCGCGCTCGCAGGTTCACGTTTCGCGCCGCGCGCCGCCAGCGCCCCGGCGTCGTGCCGAGCACCGCGCGAAACGCCTTGCCGAATGCGGCCTCGGACTGGTAGCCGACCGCCTGCCCGATTTCCGCCTGCCCGCGCTGCGTGTCCTGCAGCAGCGCGCACGCATGCATCATCCTGATCTGCGCGACGAATGCGCCGACACTCATCCCGGCCTTCTCGCGGAAATGCCTCGCATAGGTCGCGCGCGACATCGCCGCCGCGGCGCCGAGCGATTCGACCGTCCACGGTTGCGCCGGCACCTGCAGCACGGCCCGGACCGACGGGCCGAGGCGCGCATCGGCCGCCAGCGCGAGCCAGCCGGACGGCACGCGCGCGCCGCGGCCGTATGCACGCAGTGCATACGCGAGCAGCGTCTGCCCGAGCGCGTTCACGATCGCGCCGGCGCCCGGCTGCATGTTCGACGCCTCGGTACGCAGCACGCTCGTCAGCAGTTGCAGCGGCGCGGCGCCCGATGCGTCGCGCAAGCCGACGTGCAACACCTGCGGCAGCGTGCGCATCAGCAGTTCGCCCGCGCCGCGCGCATAGACGAACCGTCCGCAGAGCAGATCCACGCTCGCGCTGCCCGGGTCGGCCGGATCGAGATTCGACTTGACCGGCAGCACCGCGCCGTCGCCGGCACTCGAATCGCGCAGCGGCACGAGCGGCTTCGACCGGCTGCCCGCCGCGTCGAGCAGGTCGTGCGCGCCGCCGGCGGGCAGCAGTACGAAATCGCCGTCCGCCAGTTCCAGCGTGCGCCCGTCGGCGGCACGCAGCCGACAGGTTCCGGCCAGCACCAGATGGAACGCCGCCTCGCCGGGCGGCAGCGGGTCGTGCGGCATCGCGAACGGGCCGTCGAGCAGGCAGCGCACGTCGAGCTCGACATGGCTGCGACCGAGCGACAGCAGTTGACTCAATGCATCCATGAGACGATCGCGCTAAAAATCGACACTCTAGCGTATCGAAACTATCAGCGGGAGCGATCAGAATAGCCTTGCATCGCACGAGATCGCGGCACCCGCCGCCCTCCTCACTCTTCTCGACAAGGACGCATCATGCTGAACTGGAACGAATACCGGAAGGAACTCTCGACGCGTATCGGCGACATCGCCAAGCTGTCGCCCGATACGCTAGCCGGCTACAAGGCGCTGTCCGGCGCAGGCGCCAAGACCGGCCATCTCGACGCGAAGACACGCGAACTGATCGCACTCGCGGTGGCCGTCACGACGCGCTGCGACGGCTGTATCGCCGTGCATACGGCCGAAGCGGCCAAGCATGGCGCGACCAAGGAGGAAGTGGCGGAAGCGCTCGGCGTCGCGATTGCGTTGAATGCGGGCGCGGCGCTCGTCTATTCGGCGCGTGTGATGGACGCGCTCGGCGATTGAGCCGGCGGCTGCGGCACGACCGTCGGGCCGCACCGTATTTGTCGTGTTGCGCCCGGCCGCATGGCCGGGCGATCGCGCATCGCGCGGACGGCGATGTACGAAGCGCGTGCGGGTGACTCGCCTGGGCGCGTAAGCGTCGCGGAGTCGGCTACCATGCGCGAACGATACATCGTGAAGGAGCGCTTCATGTGCCGCTGGCTCGCCTATACGGGTAATCCGATCCATCTGGAAACCGTGCTGTTCCGCGCGAAGCATTCGCTGATCGACCAGAGCCTGCATTCGGAGCTGGGCGCGACGACGACCAACGGCGACGGCTTCGGCATCGGCTGGTACGGGCATCCCGACGAACTCCCGTTCCGCTATCGCTCCGTGCATCCCGCGTGGAACGACCGCAACCTGCGCGAAGCCGCGCGCGCGATCCGCTCGCGGATGTTCATCGCGCATATTCGCGCGGCAACCGACACGCCCGTGCAGGAAACCAACTGCCATCCGTTCCGTCACGGCCGCTGGCTGTTCGCGCACAACGGGCTGATCCGCGACTTCCACAAACTGCGCCGCGACCTGACGATGAAGGTCGATCCCGCGCTGTTCCCGACGCTCGAAGGCTCGACCGACTCCGAGCTGATGTTCCGCCTCGCGCTGACGTACGGTCTCGAGCAGGCGCCGCTGCCGGCGCTCGAACGAATGGTCGGCGTGGTGGAGGAAACCGCCGCGCGGCATCGCGTCGCCGATCCGCTCAACATGACGATCTGCGCGACCGATGGCGAACGGATCGTCGCGGTGCGTTACTCGAGTGAACGAAAATCGCGGTCGCTGTTCCACAGCACGTCGTTCAAGCACCTGCACGAGTTGTATCCGCATAACCCGCGTATCGCCGAAGCCGGCGACGATGCGTTCATGGTCGTGTCGGAGCCGCTCGTCGACCTGCGCGGCGCGTGGGAGGAAGTGCCGGAGGGGATGGCAATCGTCGCGCACGGCGCCGATGTGCAGCAGCGGCCGTTCGGGCCGCGGCACAAGTGACATGCCGCAGTCCTGACGAAATCGGGCGTATTTCAGGTGTCGAGTACTTCGGCGCTATACGGCAATTGCGGCGATCCGTTTTGACGGACCGGCGATCGGTACCGCCGAATCAATCGAAAGCGATACGAAACATCTCCCGACGAATACGATCGGGCAACCGGCCTGGGATAATTCCCCAATTCGATAATGAGCGACGGAATCGCATGACGAAAGCAGGCCCGCGCACTACTGAAATTTTCGCCGAATAAAAAATTAATACTCTTGCGATTTGATCCTGACCAGAAATCCAGGGCGATAATCGACACACGGTCGACAACATATGTCCGAGGAATTCTGCGACACGTCGACGAACAGTCGTCACCGCTCTCCCAGCGAATGCCGACACAAATCGTCCGGCCCATTGCCCTCATGGCACGGGCCTGATCGGGACACACCGAAAATCCAGCGGGCGATAAAACGGGGGCGACATTGTACGCACCTTCCACCCCGTCGGCGACGGGCACTCATTTCGAATTATTACGGCGAATCGGCAATCATTACCTGACGGACAGGGCTCGCACATCGTCGGGCCATGCGAGGGCGAACGCTTATTCCTGATTAAAATATTCAAGTTACGAATTTTGAAAAGGCACGTTACAATTCGCCAACGGATGAATCCGCATCACAATAAAGCAGCGACGCAGTTACCGGCACATCGACTCCGAGATGACTCAAGATCTCCAAAACCCACTCCCTGTCATGCTGACGGGCAATCAATCCATGCTTTCCAGCATGAAGCAGGACCATGCCTTCGTGGTATGGCTCACCGGTGTCTCCGGTGCCGGCAAATCGACGCTCTCGAATCTACTGAAGGAACAACTCGACACGCGCGGCCTGCGGACTTTTCTGCTGGACGGCGACCAGCTTCGCGAAGGATTGAATCAGGACCTGGGATTCAGCGACGCAGACCGCCACGAGAACATCCGTCGAACGGCCGAGGTCGCGCGCCTGATGGTGGATGCGGGACTCGTCGTCATCGTTGCGCTGATCTCGCCGTTTCGAGAAGCACGGGCCAAAGCGCGCGCGCGTTTTCCGCACGGCAGGTTTTTCGAAGTCTTCGTCGACGTCGCGCTGGACGTGGCGGAAGCGCGCGATCCCAAGGGGCTGTATGCATTGGCAAGGCAAGGGACCATTCGGCAGTTCACCGGTATCGAATCGACCTATGAAAAACCGGTATTGCCCGACGTGCATGTGCGCACGGGCGAAACAAGCCCGCTGGAATGCGTGCACGCGATCATGCAGAAATTGCCGTTGAACGGCTGATACTGGCGCGGCCGTCGGCTCGCCTGCGCGCCCCGCTCCCTTCTTCTGTTTCGGCGCGCTATTGCGGCGATCGACGGTTGAACTGTCCGCCTTGCGCCACATCGGCCTACTGTCTTGGTTGGCCGCGACGATCAGCACATCGAGAAACAGCGCGCTGAAGACACCCGTTCCGCACTGGCGCTCGTCCGCCTCGCAATGCTCGACGAGGTTTTCCCGACGGCCGAAAGTTCAATCTACTCGGAACTGCTGTTCCATCTCACACTAACATACAGCCTCGAGCAGCCGTCGCTGCCGGCGCTCAAGGATGGCCAGCGCGGTCGAGGAAACCGCCGCGCGTCATCGCGTTGCCGGTCCGATCAACATGACAATCTGCGCGGCCCACGGTAACCGGATCATCTCGGTGTGCTATTCACGCCAACGACCATCGCGCATACTGTTCCATGGCACGTCGTTCAGGCGACACACGACTTTAATCCACATGATCCACGCATCGCAGAAGCCAACGATGACGTGTTCATGGTCGCACCCAAACCGCTAATCGACTTGCACGGCGCGTGTGAAGAAAGTACCGGCCGAGATAGCGATCGTCGCGTACGGCGCCGATGTACCGCAGCAGCCGCTTCGGTGGCAGCGTAAATAAGCACGGGCGGTCGACACATCGTCCTGACACGCCGAGAACATTCAAGCACGACGCGTACGTCTCGACGGCAAGCGCCGAATCGATATTACGACGACTCTACCGCGTGGACTGTGTATCCGGATCAACGTCGATAACACAACCAGGCAGATGATGTTGCAGATCGAGACTCGGCACACTGGAAACGTGAACGACGAACCTTAGCCACTATTTGAGCCATTATTTCATGTGTTGTGCCGCCGGTCTGGGGGACTCCCGGTAAATAATTGACTATAGGACCAGGTTGGATGGCATTCCGCTTTGTTCTACATACGGGAATTTCTTCGGAAGGTTTGCCGTAGCGATCGGGCCTCAGTAGCGGGATGATTTGCTGACGACACCTGCGAGATCGGCGAGGCGCCCAGGCGTTGAAGCAAGTTCATTCGAATGTTTTGTAACGCCCTCATGTTTAGATTGACTAGTCGTGGGTCGCATTACAGAGACACGCCGGCACTCAGAGAGTGCACACATCATCACAGACGAAAGCACGCCGCTCGAGGTCCCCTCGGCGCCGATCGATACAATTCGCTAACGTTTGAAGCGATGCTCAACACCGTCACGACGATTACGGCCATGGGCCGCGGAGCAATATTTCTGAGCATTGACCTTCCTGCTCTCGTAGAATAGCCGTCATCAGGGGCGGAAGACGGTCACTGACAATTGACGTGCCGGATTGGCCAGGCTGGCACCCAGCGGACGAAAGCGGTTCCTGCATCCTATTTTTCTGTTCAACAATATCGATAACGATGTTTGAGGAAAAGAATGGATTTTTCTGAGCAAATTCAACGATCTATTTCGGCAAGGCAGGCTCTTGGGGCAGATTTTTTTGGTGGCTGGGAGGCATCCGACCTTGACTTATTTGCCAAATACCGAAAAATTTCTCAAGGAACGCCCGGGTATGTAACCGATTACTTCGGGACGAAAACACCTACCGATTGCGTTCCGTGGGCCGCAGCACGCGATGGCGACACCTTCGATAGTCCGCCCATTCCGAACGACGGGGTACGAGCCGAGGCCATTGAGTATTACGCGCTACTCGACAGTCTTGAGAATACTAGGGGTGACAGCTTTTCCATGGTTGAACTTGGATCAAGCTATGCACCATGGGCTGCAATAGCTGGAGTACTTGCGAAGCGCCAGGGCAAGAACGTCGCTATCAGAGCAGTGGAGGCCAGCGCTTATTTCCACGCCCTCATTTCAAAAAATCTCTCGGCAAACGGCCTCACCGATAATTTTTCTATTCCGAAAGTCGAGAGTATGGCCATCCATGGCGCAGTAGGCATCAGAAAAGGAACTGTCTTTTTTCCGATCGTCAGAAGCGCTTTTGAAAATGGTGGGCAAGCCGCCTATGCGGCGCCCGATGTTGATTACGTCGGGCGGTCTGTTCCACATGAGGAAGTACCAGTCAGAACCCTCGATGAGATATTCGACGGACTCGAAACAATCGACTTTATTCACTGCGATATTCAAGGATCAGAAGGTGACGTTTTAGTCCACGGCGCATCACAAATCAGTCAAAAAGTTAAACGCATGTTCATTGGAACGCATAGCCGAAAAATAGAAGGCGATCTGATGGAATGCTATCACAAACATGGCTGGCATTTGCTCCGAGAACGCCCTGTCACAATGTCTTACCGAGCCGACCTAACATCAATTGTCGGAATGACAACGATCGATGGCGGTCAATATTGGGTGAATAGCAGGTTTAATTAGACACCTCAAGCTTGATCCTTTTACGGGATCATTGCCTGATTTTCCGTTCATCTTGACGGATGTTAGCCAATGATCTCGACCAAAAATGAACCTGTCCACATTTTCGTAGGCGAGGCGATTGAACAGCGGGTTATCCATGCGCCTGCATAAATCGCTCGCCGAACAGGAGAGCAAACTGCTTTATTGCTGATTTCCAGTCGAAGGCGGCGTGCATCACCTTAGCCAGCACGTTTCGAAATTGAGCATTTCGGCAGACAGGTGAGAGCGACCGACATTACCTCAATGACACATCACCTCGGCATAACCGCTTTCTTACGCAGTGGAACGGCCCCACGTATCTGATAACACACAAGGACTCTCCTAAAATAGCGGATAGTCTTGTGCCTATCAGTAAGCTTAGCCATTACGTGGAACCCATCAAAATCCCCCCCCCAAACCTACGTCACCTATATGGACAAGCCGGACGCGCCAACAGCGCTCTCGCGTTCGGTCACTGCGTTTGTCCGCACAAAGCCATGGAATGCCGCTCGCCTCGCAAGTTCAGGCACGCAGCGTCATCTATCTAACGGCGCCCAAGTGTCCTGAACTACAGGGGCAACTCACGCAGCATGTATGCGCTAGCGCACCATGCCACGCGATAAACAAACGACAAGACCTGCACAACTGCCGTCCGGCATATCAAGCGCTGATTGGCACAATTCGAAGGGTGTCTACACGCATGTCGGCACTCGATGGTACCCATACGCGTATCTCAAGATCAGTGATTGGCGTTACAAGCTCAAACCCGAACGCCGCGATCTCTCCGTCCCTCTCACCCGGGATAACTTCGTGCCGCATTAGCACGTATCCTCCACGCCCCCAGCTCACATCTATCCAAGCGCTATCAATAAGTGCGGAGCGACCTTCGAGACTGACGACATATCGCCCCTGGGACAACGACGCATACGGACCAAATAGCAGATACCCCTCCTGGCCGACACTCGACATCGCACCGCGACCGCGCCGCCCAACGTGCGTGCATAAACGGATATCTGCGCCGCGATACAACCTCGGTCCGTCAGGATCCTCGACTTCGAGCATGAGCGTCAGTGGCTGGAATCCGTGCTCCTCTGGCCATTTTTCGCCATCTCTGGACAGCGTCAGAACAAGCTTGAACCGTCCGCTAACACTGGGTGCAACGACATGCATGGAAAGCGGCAGAACTTGCCTCGGTGCGACGAAGTTAATAGGCAACGGAATATTCTCCGCGCTGGTTGCAATCACGCCCCCGCTCGAGTCCAGCCAGCGATACGAAAGACAGATTGGATGAAAGGTTGTACTCACCCAGGTTTGCGACGACGCGTTCTCCAGTGTTACTGGAAGCTCAAATGATTCGCCGGCAACCAAGCGTCCTAATACAGCGTCGGTCGCAAGATGACCACGCGTATCTTCAAGATTGGCAGACACTGCATCGCCTATTCGCTCACAAGAGAAATCTGCGGGAATACTCATGTAGCCTACGCTTGGCGTGTCACGCACCACCACGACACGAAACGGCACGAGTCTTTCGTAGCACGCGAGTTCATCAATCCGGTTGTCCCGGCTGCAAGAAAATTCGAATCCGGCAGCATATTGTCCTTCTGGCAAATTCGCCACCAAGTAATACCGCAAGCTATACATACCTGGGGCGATTTCCACGAGAGGGCGATCCAATAGCGCGTTGCTCGTACCAAACGCCCAACGTCCGTCCTCGTCCGACAGGTGAACACCGATACCCAACTGATCAACGGCAGTATTGATCGAAAAGACAATATTGAAACGCAGAAATTGCCCATAGCTACATGTGCCATCACCGTCAACGGCTGCGGAGATCAATGAGAACTCCGGCGCAGAATGTGCACGGTGTGCAACGGGTTCGTATGGCTGCCAGCGGGGAGTCACCAAAACGGAGGGGACCGTGCGCGCGGCACGTTCGCTTGCCCACCGCTCGCGCAGCAGGTGATAAAACTCCAAGTCGAGTCTGTTCAATGCTTCAAGGCATGTACGCAACGATGACGAGATCTCGCCGACTTGCGGCCTCGTACGTGTCGTATTCACTCGCTGTAGATGCGCCGGGACAGGAATTTCAATCAACGCCGCGACGTCCGACAGAAAATCCGGCAGCGATTCGTACAAGCCCCACACATCATACCGAGTAATGCCGGCAAGTGCCGCGTCGATCTTCTGCCGGTCCGATCGCTCCGCTCCAGGCAATATGCCAGCGAAGTGCTCCACGTATGGGTTACGAATATTCTTGAGAAAGTCCTGATCGAAGGATTCTTCCACAACATTCAGGAGATCGGGGCCAGGAGCGCCCGCCAAAGCGACGAAGCGCTCAGCTTGCTCCCATAACCCCGGCAACTCAGCCGAGTCGTGATTCTTCACAAGAAAAAACAGCCAAGAAATCGCTCGATCGATCGGCTCGCGCAAACAGGTCATGTAGTGGTAGCGCGGATCGAGATCACTTCCCTGAAAATCGACATGTGCGGAGATCACGGAATACTCGCCCCCGTATCGGCGAATCAAATCGCGATGGCGTCCGATCAGGTTCGGGGTAACGCAGCCAGCACCTAAATTCTCTTTGAGCCACACATTCACTGCTTGCCCAGCAGTCTTTGGTAAATGATCAAAAATGACGCGACCGGAAAAAACTTGTCGTTGATACTGCATTGCGCAACTCCTATCTCTTGTTATATCGCCACGAGCATTCATTCTCGATCAGCCGAAATTTTGACAGAATTCGACACTCCGTCCAGTTGTTTCGCGCGATAACACGCCCCGCGCACGTCCTGATATAAGAAATTCAGCAGCCGTGCAGATCACGCTACATTTTCGGCACACGGATACCCCCATCGACACCCGCATTGGCACTCGCCCGTAATTGAATTGCCCTCCCCCTCAGACGACCAAGCACTGAAATACTGTCCTATCATGTGAACTTTGGAATCCAGTGCTTGGTGACAGATGGGAGGAAGCCAGTGCCACAGGAGATTTATGTGAGGCAAACCGTTTTCGCCATTCTGGTGTCTGTCGCTCTTCCGCTCGCCAACGCAACAGCGCAGCCCAGGCCATCCAGCGCCCCTCCTCCGATGCAGCGCGAACTTGGCGAAACGCTCCAGTTCCAGCAGAAAGGTAGAGGAAGCATACCGCGTGCGCTCTCGGTCAAGCTGGCCGACACCATCAACGGTGCGGATTTCGGGATGCTATGCAACGGAACGGTCGACGATACCAATGCTCTCAATCGCGCCCTCGCGTATGCTGCAACCGTTGCGCCGTCGGTCGTCAATCTACCGTTATCGAGCGCACGCTGCATGATCTCCGGTACTGTTAGCGTCCCGAGCAACGTAACGCTTGCCGGATCGCGTGGGCAGCGTGCCAGTCTCGCCGCAGGCGCACTAAATCTGAATCCTCTGATCTCGCTTGACGGCAATGGCTCCACGGTACGCGATCTCTATATTAATGCTGCGGCGGCCGGGCCCAATACGAAAGGTGTCGCCATCGCAGTCAAAAACGTCGTCGCTCCGGTGATCGCCGGCGTCTATATCCAAGGACCATTCATCGGTATCGACCTAAATGGCAACCAAGCACTCGTCGACCAAACCATCGTCAATGGGACCAAGGGAGCGGGCAGCATCGGCATTCGAATTGGTGCACAAACAACTCATGGCAACACCGTAGACGCTCGCATCACGCACACAACCGTCATTGCCGATCGCACCGATCCAGGTGACGTAGCGATGCAAGTCCTTGATGCAGGAGGACTGCTTGTTTCCGAGTCCGACATGCTGTTCGCCAGGATCGGTACTCAGATCATTCCAGGACATCTACAATCGGTTGCGTGGGCAAGCTTCAGCAATACGTACGTCGGGGACACCAACGCGATTCATGCGTTAGCAATCGATACGACTGCCGCAACGGCACGTGTTGAAGGACTCGAATGCACCGCCTGCTGGACCGCCTCCGCTCAATCAGACAACATAGTCGTCGACAACACGGCAAAAGGCCTCGTATCGGAGATTCATTTCAACGGGCTGCGCAACTATAACGGCGCATCAAACGGCGCGAACATTCGTGCGGGAACGTTTGTGACGTTCGACGCGAGTCGCTTCTGCGGTAACGGCCGGAGCGGTCGCCCTGCGGCCAATATCGTATATGGACCAAATGTCGGTGCCTTCGCGGTGAGAAACTCGGAGCTGGGCGGAGCATGCGGTGGACTCTTCACTACAGCCCCCGAGTATGGCTTGTTACTCGCAGGCAACAATGCAAGTGCCGTTATCAGCGGCAATGACTTTAGTGGTTCGAAAACCCCGATCTCGGGCGCACCGTCTGGGAACAGTATCGTGGCGTCGAATCTCGGCATCGACACCTCGCCTACTACTGTCGAAAGCGCAGCAACGATCGATGTACGTACTGCATCCGTCGCGCTGCTGACGGGGCAAACGACCATCAGCAATATCCGGCCAATGTGGAATGGCCGCACGCTGAAGCTCATTCCGTCTCATGGTCCTATCAGCTTCGCGACGGGTGGCAACCTTTGCAACTCGGTCACTACGCAGACAAACGTGCCAGTGGACGCATACTTCAACGGAGCTTGCTGGAACCTGAAATAGCCGTCGCTCCTCAGGCTGAATTCCACCGCAATTTCTACCCACTGATCACGGGCCACTGCATGCCGACTCAATGCAAGAACGACTAGAGAATTTCTGGCACTCCTTGGCGTCGAACCGCATCCGTGTCGATACCAGTTCCAGGGGAAGACGAGCCGATCGGCGCCGATACTTCCGCGTCTCGGCAAATCCGAGGCGCTCGTACAGCGCACGAGCGCGCACGTTGCTCACCAGCACATCGAGCACGATTTCTCGCCCCAGCCTGTTACGTAACGGGTCCGCTTGCATTGCGTCGTCAAACAGCGCGCTGAAGACGCCCTGTCCACGCCACGCCTCCTCTACGGCACAGTGCGCAATCAATATTTGTTTGCGCGTCGGAGAAGGCAGCTCACTTTCTAGCACCAACCCACGCAACAACATCCGGACGGCACGTACGAAGCCGAAAAAACGGATCAACATCCAGGCAACGTGCATGTCGTCCCACATCACACTCCTTCCATCATGCACGGCAAGGACCGCGCGCACGATGCCGTCCTCGGAAACCGCCACACGATGGCGTCGCCAAGAGAAACGCCCATGTCTTGATGCAAACGCGAATGCAAGGAAGGCGATGCATTGGCTAGACGACTCACCGAGGAAGAACGCAAACTCACGAGCTCCCGATGCAAGCACAAGCGGCGCGCATGTATGAGCATCGGTCGCGTCGGCTGCACGGTAGCCCAACACGTCAGATACCGGTCCATTTCTCACCCGTTCAGGTTTGTCGCACATTCGAGCTGGCTTCGATGTAGTCAACGTGCAAGACGAGCAAGTATCACAACCGCCCGACTGATCTGCTCCGGCTCATGCGTCGAACAGATGAAAAAGCGCAGCCGCGCGGCCTTTTCCTCGACGGCCGGATAGAAGATCGGCTGCACGTTGATCCCTTCGTCGAACATCGCGTTCGCCCACTGGGCGGCCTTCAGCGAGCTGCCCGTGATCACCGGCACGACCGCATACCCGGCGCTCGTGCCCGTATTCAACCCGGCGGCACGCGCCTCGGTCAGGAACTGCCGCCCCCGCGCCTGCAGTTGCACGACGCGCTCCGGCTCGGCCTGCAAGCGTTCGAGCGCGGCCAGCGACGCTGCGGCGAGTGTCGGCGCGAGCCCCACGCTGTACAGGAAACCCGGCGCCAGATGGCGCAGCATGTCAACGAGCGGCTGGCAGCCGGCGATGAAACCGCCGCAACCGGCCAGCGTCTTGCTCATCGTGCCCATCCACATGTCGACCTGGTCGGGCGCGACGCCGCCATGCTCGCGGATGCCCTTGCCGGTCGCGCCGAGCACGCCCAGCGAATGCGCCTCGTCGACCAGCAGGAATGCCCCGTGGCGCGTCTTCACGTCGACGAAGCGCTGCAGGTCGGGGAAATCGCCGTCCATGCTGTACAGCCCCTCGATCGCGATCAGCACGTGCCGGTATTCGCGGCGCACCCGCGACAGCAGTTCGTCGAGCGCCTGCCAGTCGTTGTGCGCGAAACTCAGCCGCTTCGCGCCGCTCAACTGCGCACCCTGCACGATGCTGTTGTGCGCGAGCGCGTCGTGGACCACCAGGTCGCCCGGGCCGAACAGCGCGCCGATCACGGTCACGTTGGTCGCATGGCCGCTCACGAACGCGACGCAGTCGTCGGTCTCGTAGAACGCAGCCAGCGCCCGCTCGAGCTCGCGCTGCACCGGCCGCTCGCCCGCGACCATCCGGCTCGCCGAGGCCGACGTGCCATAGCGGTCGATCGCGGCTTTCGCGCGCGCGGACACCGCCGGATCGCCGGCCAGGCCCAGATAGTTGTAATTCGCGAAGTTCAGGTATTCGCGGCCGCCGATCTGCGTGGTCGCTCCGGCGACGCCGTCGTGCACGCGGAAAAACGGCGAGTCGACCCGCAGCTTCTCGCCCATCTCGCGCATGATCCGGACCTGCTGATACTGCGGCATCGATTCGAAGCGGCTGCGCGCCGACGTGGCCTGCGCCGCCGGCGTGCCCGGCGCCGCCGGCGTGCCCGGCACGCCTGGCGCCGCCGCGGCGTCGGTCGCGCGCTCCAGTTGCCGTTTCAGCGCTTTCGCCGCCAGTTGCTGGCGAAGATGCTCTCCCAGTGCCATTGCTTCCTTCGCTGTATCTCGAAAAGACGCTATGTTACGCCGCGTATTTTTAAAAGGCGTGGTGTCACGCGTCGGAAAAGTCGGCCCACTGCCACGCATCGGGCGTAGCCAGCAACGCATCGACCAGCCGGAAATTCATCTCGTGGCTCGGCCGCAGCGCGCTCACGCGCGCGAGCAGCGGCGCACCGGCCAGCGCGAGATCGCCGATCAGGTCGAGCACGCGATGCCGGACGAACTCCTCCGGCAGCCGCATCCCGCCCAGCACGCGATTGCCGACGATCGACGCGGTGCACGACGGCCGCGCGCCGCGCAGGATCGGCACGCCGCGTAGATAGCCGGCGACGATCGCCGGCACGGCCCACTTCACGCGCCCGTACGAGCGCGACGGCGCGATGTCGGTCGCGAATGCGGCCGGCGTCAGCGTGCCGTCCCAATGCATGTCGCCGAAGCCGCGCAGGTCGTTGCGTACGCTCAGTTCGTAGCGCGGCGCCGGCTCGAGCCGCATTTCGCGCCGCTGGTCGCCATCGCCGTCCGTGACGACGACCGGCCGCAATACGCGGATGAAGCGCTTCGGCGCATCGAGCGTGACGCGGCCACACGCGCGGATCGCATCCACCCATGGCGTTGCGCTGCCGTCGAGAATCGGCACCTCTTCCGCATCGAGCTCGACGATCGCATGATCGATCTCGCATGCGAGCAGCGATGCAAGCAGGTGCTCGACCGTGCGCACGCCGATGCCGTCGGCATTGCGCAGCATCGTGCAGAGCGGCTGCGCACGGCGCAGCGCGGGATCGACGGGCAACGTCGCAACCGTGCGCCCGTGCTCGACCCGACGGAACACGATACCCGTCACGCCGTCTTCCGGACGCGCGGGCAGAATCCGCACGGCGACCCGGCGGCCCGTGTGCAACCCGTGCCCGTCGATCGTCAGCGGGCGCGCCAGCGTGCCCTGCCGCGTCGCCCAGCCGGTCGGCGCGCTCACCGGGCCACCTCGAGCGACGGCGGCGGCGACGCCTCGCCGACAACCGACGCCGGCCGCGTATCGAGCATCGCGCGCGCTTCGCCTTCGATCGCATGCTTCGCGGCGAGCGCCGCGACGGCCTCTTGAGCGGCATCGGTCGCCGCCACGGCATCGGCGCCGGTATCGGCCGACGCGCCGATCGAATCGACGATGCGCGCGGCCAGCGTCGTCACCGACGCGCCTTCGGCGATCGCCATCACCGACAGCTTGACCTCGAATGCTTCCTCGACCGCGAGGCCGAGCTCCATCCCCATCAGCGAATCCATGCCCATATCGAGCACCGACTTGTCGAGCGCGATGCGATCGGGCGTCATGTGCAGAATCCGCGCGATCTGCGCCTGCAGCGTCCGCGCGACCAGCGCGATCGCTTCGTCGCGCGGCAGCGCGAGCACCTCTTCGCGCAGCTGCGTGCCGCCATCGCGCGCATCGCCGCCCTTCGCCTGCGATTGCAGCAGCGCATACCGGCGCGCCTTCGCGGCCGGCATCCCGCGTGCGACCGCGTGCCAGTCGAGCCGCACCACCGCTTCGCCGGCCGCGCCCGCGGTCAGCACGCGCTCGAGCGCGGCCATCGCTTCGTCGGACGTGATCGACGCGCCGCCGATCCGCGACTGCAACGCTTCGCGCGTATCGGCGTGGCGTGCGAGGAAGCCGACGTCCTCGAGCGGCCCCCAGGCCATGAACGTGCCGGGCAAGCCCGCTGCACGGCGATGTTCGACCAGCGCCTCGAGGAAGGTGTTGGCCGCGACGTAGTTCGATTGCCCCGGATTGCCGAGATAGGTCGTCGCCGACGAATAGACGACGAACAGGTCGAGCGGCAGCCCGCGCGTCGCGCGATGCAGGTTCCATGCGCCGGCCACCTTCGGCGCGAGCACCGCGGCCATCCGCGCATCGTCGAGATTGCGCACGAGGCCGTCGTCGATCGACATCGCGGAATGCAGCACGCCCTTCAGCGGAAGGCCGCGCCGGACGATCGCGGCAATCATCGCGTCGACCGCCGCCGCATCGGTCACGTCGCACGACACGACGTCGACGGTGACGCCGAGCGTATCGTGCCAGCGCGCGACCTCGTCGAGCGCCGGCGCAGCGAGTTCGCCGGAGCGGCTCGCCAGCGTCAGCCGGCGTGCGCCGCGCTCGATCATCCAGCGCGCGCTCGCGAAGCCCAGGCCGCCCGTGCCGCCGACCACCAGGTATGCGCCATGCGGATCGAGCGCGAGCGCCTCCGCCCGCGCGACGCCGCGCGTCGGCGCGGGCGTACCGGACGGATAGGTCACGAGCACCTTGCCGATCTGGCGCGCCTGCTGCATGTAGCGGAACGCATCCTCGGCCCGCTCGGCAGGAAACGCGCGATACGGCAGCGGATGCAGCACGCCTTCCGTGAACAGCGCCATCACTTCACCGAACAGCCGTGCGGTCAGCTCCGGCAACGCGCCCATCAACTGATCGGCGTCGATGCCGAAATAGCTGATGTTGTTGCGGAACGGCCGCAGGCCGATATGGCTGTTTTCGTAGAAATCGCGCTTGCCGAGTTCGAGGAAACGGCCGAACGGACGCAACGTATCGATGCTGCGCACCATCGCCTCGCCGGCGAGCGAATTCAGCACGATGTCGATGCCCTCGCCGCCCGTCATCGCGCGAATCTCGTCCGCGAAGGCCAGGCTGCGCGAATCGAGCACGTGATCGGCGCCGAGCAGACGCACGAACTCGCGTTTCTCGTCGCTGCCGGCCGTCGCGAACACTTCCGCGCCGAAGTGGCGCGCGAGCTGAATCGCGGCGATCCCTACGCCACCCGCGCCGCCGTGCACGAGCACGCGCTCGCCGCGGCGCAGCCGTGCGAGTTCGACCAGTGCGTAGTACGCGGTGAAGAACGTGGTCGGCACCGTCGCCGCTTCCTCGAACGACAGGCGTTCGGGCTTCGGCGCGATGGCCTGCGCGCGTGTCCTCACGCGCGTCGCGAACGATGCCGGCGCGAAGCCGAGCACCGCGTCGCCCGGCGCGAATTCCGTCACCGCGCGGCCCACCCGGACGACGCGGCCAGACAGTTCCATGCCGATCGTCGCGCCCGCGAAGCCGGTCTCGACCGCTTCGTCGGACAGGAGCCCCATCGCATACATCACGTCGCGGAAATTCAGGCCGGTGGCAACCGGCTCGATTTCCACCTCGTCGTCGCGCAGCGCGCGTTCCGGCAACGCGAACCATTCGAGATTGCGCAACGAACCCGGTGCGTCGAACCCGAGCACCGACGCGCGCGCCATCGCGCCCGCGCTGCGCGCCGCGGCCTGCGCGGCCGTCAGCATGCGCGGCACCAGCCGCCCGTGTGCGCTCAGCACGACTTCTTCCTCGACCGCCGCGCCGGTCAGCTCGCGAATCAGCGCATCGGGAATCCCTTCCGCCGTGCGATCGACGTCGATCAGCCGGCACGCGAGTTCGGGATGCTCGTTCGCCAGCACGCGACCGAGGCCCCACAGCGTCGCCTGTTCCGGGTGCGCATGCGCGACCCCGGCGAACGGCGCGCCGCCGCGCGTGACGACGGTCAGTCGCGTGGCCGCGTTCGGCTGCGCGCCGAGCGCGCGCACGAGTGCTGCCAGCGCGATCACGCCGTGACGCAGCGCGGCCATCAGGCCGTCTCCCGTCGTCGTATCGGCGAGCGGCGTCTCCGGCGCGCAGAACACGACATGCGCCGGCTGCCCGGCCGGCAACGACGCGATCGCGTCGGCCGCATGCGTGACGTCGACGATATCGGCCGGATAGCCCGCGTGCGCGAGCGCATCGGCCAGTCGCCCGCCGAAACCGCCGGCCGCGTCCGGGGCGTGCATCACAAGCCATTGTTCGCTGCGGGCGAGCCCCTCGAGATCCCTCGCGTCGCTGCCGTGTTGCGGGGCAGCAGTACTGGCCGGGTTGCGCGCGATGACGAACGTCGGCGTGCCATCCAGATCGAGCCCCTGCTCGACATGCCGCACGACGTCGACATAGCCCGCGCGCGCCAGCGCCGCTTCGAGATCGGCCGGCGCCAGCGGCGCGGACGCATCGGCCTCCGTCGTCGCCGCCTGCGGGGCGAACACGATGTCGGAGAAGCGGCCGCGACGCAACTCCGACAGCAGCAGCAAGCCGCCCGGCGCCAGCCACGACCGCATCGCATTCAGTGCATCGGCCGGATCGTGACGGCCGCTCAGCGCGCGGTTCGCGACGATCAGGTCATAAGGCCCGGCATCGTCGGCGGACAGCGACAAGCGTTCGCCCGGCTGCAACGCCACCGTGCGCACCGTCGCTTGCGCATCCGTATCGAATCCGGCCAATTGTCCGGCCGTCGCGGCGATCGTGTGATCGCAGCGCGCGGCGGCGAGATGCATGCCGAGCGTCTGCAGCACGTCGCCATCCGTCGCGCCCAGTTCGAGCACGCGCAGCCGGCGCGTCGGCTGCCACGCGTCGACCGCCTGCTCGACGCCGGCCGTCAGCAGCGCATGCACGTGCTGCCAGGTCGGCGATGCGGCAAGCAGTTGCTCGACCAGACTGTGCCCGGTCGGCGACAACCAGCGAGCATCGTCCTTCGCACCGTTGAGCACGTCGGGCAGCGCCGCGCCGCAATGGGCGAGCAACGTCAGCTCGGCCACGTGCCCCGGCGATTCGGCCAGCAGCCCGCGCCACAGATCGTCGAGCGGCGGCAGCGCCGCGCACGCCGCATCGTCGCGTACCAGGCGCGCGCCGTCACGAGCGGCAAGACCATCCTCGACGAGCATGTCGGCCAGGCGTGCAGCGAACGCCGCCCGCTCCGGAGCAGGCTGCCACGTGCCGGCGAACACGCCGAGCGCATCGAACGCGCGGAGCACGTACAGGCTTGCCAGCACGTCGAGCAGCGGCAGGATTTCAGTCAAATGCTGCGTCCGGTGGCCGTCGAGGCCGGCGGCATCGACGCGCGCGACGGCTTGCGCGAGCAGCGCGTCGGGCGCCGGCAACGCGGCCGCGTCGACGTCGTTCGGCAGCGGCATCTCTTCGAGGCGGTAGACGAAACGCGAAGGCAGGTTCTGGCGGCGACCGACGAGGTCCACGCGCCGGAACCGGCATGCGCCGAGCCGCGCCACGATCGCGCCGTGCGCGTCGAGGAATTCGAAATGCGCGACGATCGAATGCGGGCTGCGCCGGTCGATCCGCGCGAGCACGCGGGCGACCGTGTCGCCGCGCAGGTAGTCGACCCGGCCGATCTGCACCGGCACGTAAGCCGGATGCTCGCCGTCGCGCGCCTGCGCGGCAAGCAGCGCGAACAGCGGATGAAACCCGCTGTCCATCAGCGCCGGATGCAGCAGATAGGCGGACAGCGCCCGCGCATCGCCGCACGCGGCCGGCGCGGCGACGTCGGCCAGCGCGGCGTCCTCGGCCGCGGCAACCCGCACGGTGCGGACCCAGCGGAACGCCGGCCCGTAGCCGAGGCCGATCGCCGCGGTATTCGCATACAGCGTGTCGCCGTCGACGGCCGGCAGCGCGAGCAGGCGCTCGAGCGTCTCGGCCGGCACGCTGCTCGCGGCGCCGAGCGCGTTGCCGCTTTCGAGCATCCGCCCCGTCACGTTCAGCGCCCATGCGCCGTCGGACATCCGGTCGCGCGTCTCGATCGTGAACGTCGCGGTGCGGGGCTCGATCACGAGCCGAAACAACTTCGCCTGCTGCGGCTGGAACACGACCGGCGTGCGGATCTCGACGTTTTCGAGCGCCGCATCCGGCGTATCGAAGAAGGTCCGCGCCGCGGCGAGCGCCATTTCCACGTAGCCGGCGCCCGGGAACGCCACGCCGCCGTCGACGACGTGATCGGCCAGCATCGGCAGCTTCGCCGGATCGAGCTGGTTTTCCCAGCCGAATGCGTGTTCGTGCAGGCGATAGCCGAGCAGCGGATGCTCGCGGCGGCGATCGACGAGACCGTAGCCTTCGACGGTCGGCGTGAGCCAGAAGCGGTCGCGCTGCCACGGATAGGACGGCAATGCCGCACGCGATGCGCCGGGCGCGAAGCGGTCGGGATCGACGCTCGCGCCGTGCGCGATCGCCGCGAGAATCGCTTGCCGCAGCGTCGCCGCGCTGCCGTGATCGCGCTTGAGCGTCGGCAGCGCCACGCCTGTCACGCCGGCGGCCGTCATCGCCTGCTTCACGTAGGTGCGCAGGATCGAATGCGGCGAGACTTCGATGAACAGCCGGACGCCCTGCTCGATCAAGTGCGCGATGCCGTCGCCGAAGCGCACCGGCTCGCGGATGTTGCGCCACCAGTAGCGCGCATCCAGTTCGTTGCCGGCCAACGAGCCGCCGGTCACCGTCGACACGAACGCGCCGTTGCCCGGTCGCGGCCGCACGCCGGCCAGTTCGGCCAGCACCACCGGCTCGATGCGATCCATGTGGCTGCTGTGGAACGCATAGTCGAGATCGAGCATCTGGAAGAACTTGCCGCTGCCGCGCAGCGCCGCTTCCAGCGCCTGCAAGCTCTGCAGTTCGCCTGCGAGCGTGACCGCATCGGGGCTGTTGATGCCGGCCACCTCGACCCGGCGCGCCAGCCCGTGGCGCGCGATCAGCTCGCGCGCCGCCGCCTCGCCGATGCCGACGGCTGCCATCCGGCCGCTGCCGCGCGTCATCGCCTGCGCGCGACTGCGGATCTTGATCACGCGCACCGCGTCGGCGAGCGACAGCGCGCCCGTCACCCACGCCGCGGCAATTTCACCGACGCTGTGGCCGATCGCCGCGTCGTAACGCATGCCGCGTGCGTCGATCACGCGAATCATCCCGACCTGGATCGCGAACAGCAGCGGCTGCGCGTTCTCCGTCGCGGCGAGCCATTCGGCGCCCGCGCCGGCCAGCCATTCCGCGCTCGGGCCGCCGCGCATCACGTCGACAAGCGACGGGCTGCCGTCCTCGCACCACAGCGCGTCGACTTCGTCGAGCGCCGCACGGAAAGCCGCGTTCTCCGCATAGAGTTCGTTGCCCATCCCGACCCACTGGCAACCGTTGCCCGAGAACACGAGCGCGGTGCGCAACGCGTCGGCGGGCGCCTGGCCGGTTGCGACGCAGGCCGGCAGCCCTTCCTGCGCCGGCTGCGCGAGCGCCGCAAGCGCCGCACGGCCTTCCGGCACGGCGGCGGGCGCGACGATCGCGCGATGTTCGAACCATTGACGTCGACGCGCGGCCGCGCCGGCAAGCGCCTGCCAGTCGGCGCCGTTGTCGAGCATGGCCAGATAGCGGCCTGCGAGCGCCGCGAGCGCATTCGCGCTGCGCGCAGTCAGCACGAGCGGCGACGGTTGCGCTTGATTCGGCGCGGGCGCTGCCGTCGATACGTCGTTTACGACCGGCGCCTCGGTCAGCACGACGTGGGCGTTCGTTCCGCCGAAACCGAACGAGTTGACGCCGATCGTCAGCGGCGCGCCGCCCGCGTCGAGCGGCATGTAGCGATCGACGACACGCAGACGCCCGCCGTCGAAATCGATCCCGGGATTGGGCGTGACGAAGTGCAGCGAGCGCGGCACCGCGCGATGCTTCAGGCACAGCACGGCCTTCAGCAGGCCGGCCATGCCGGATGCCGTTTCGAGGTGGCCGATGTTGGTCTTCACCGAACCGATCAGCAGCGGACGGTCCGCCGGGCGCTCGCCTGACACGACGTCGATCAGCGCGCGTGCTTCGATCGGATCGCCCACTGCCGTACCGGTGCCGTGCGCCTCGAGATAAGCGAGCGACTGCGGATCGATGCCGGCGCGTGCATACACGCCGCGCAGCAGCGCTGCCTGCGCGGCCGCGCCCGGCACGCTGATCCCGCCCGGCGAGTGGCCGACCGAATTCACGCCGGAGCCGGCGATCACCGCATGGATCGTGTCGCCGTCCGCCAGCGCGCGATCGAGCGGCTTGAGCAGCACGACCGCACCGCCTTCCGAGCGCACATAGCCGTCGCCGGTCGCGTCGAATGCGCGGCAACGGCCGCGCGGCGACAGCATCGACGCCTTGGAGAAGCTGACGAAGCCGAACGGGTGCAACAGCAGGTTGACGCCGCCCGCGAGAGCCACGTCGGCTTCGCCGGACTGCAGCGCCTTGACGGCCTGATGGAGGGCGACGAGCGACGACGAGCAGGCGGTGTCGACCGTCATGCTCGGGCCGTGCAGGTCGAACAGATAGGACACGCGGTTCGACGCGATGCTCAGCGTATTGCCGGTCGCCGAATACGGATCGATCACGTTCAGATCGTCCATGTTGCGGTTGCCGTAATCCATGCTGGCCGCGCCGACGAAGACGCCGCAGTTGCTGCCGCGCATGTCGGCCGGGCGCACGCCGGCGTCCTCGAACGCTTCCCATGCGAGTTCGAGCAGCAGGCGCTGCTGAGGGTCCATCTGGGCCGCTTCGCGCGGAGAAATGCCGAAGAACGCGGCGTCGAAGCCGGCGACGTTGTCGAGCACGCCGGCCGCGAACGTGTAGCTCTTGCCCGGTTCGCGTTTGGACGGGTGCTGGTAGAAATCGGTGCCGAAGCGGTCGGCGGGGATTTCGGTTACTGCGTCGCGTTCGTCGCGCAGCAGTTGCCAGAAGTCGCCAAGATTGTTTGCGCCCCCGGGAAACCGACAAGCCGCCCCAATTATTGCAATCTTACTATTCATCTTTTATGTCGCTTTCTCGGATGCGTGCGGTTCTTCCGCGCGATTTCCGTCATCTTGTACCACATGCAGCAGTGCAACCCCAAGCTCTTCGGCTGCCAAATTCCGGCATTCTGGAGTATCTGTGCCGTAATTTCGCCAAATGAAGTAGTCGCTGGTTTGTGGAGAAACGCCCAGCTTTTCGAATACGTGAGGTAACGCGGGAACGTGGTCGCCGTAAAAACAAACGACCGTTTCACGATCGCTGGCGCGTAAATGATCGAGCAAGCGGCCGATCATTGCGTCGGCGTTTTCAATGTGTCTCAGATAGGCAGTCAGATCGCGCCAGGATGCGCCCTCGCCCAAAGTATGCCGTGAAGAGGATTCTCCAGGCAAAACCTGCTCGAGATGCAACGGGCCGTGGTTTTCCATCGTCATCGCGAAGACGAAGCGCGGAGAATCATCGCCCGCCCGCTCGAGTTCGGCGATGATCGATTCGGATACTGCGGCATCCGCCACATACGGACCGGCACGGGACGCCGATGCAAAATGGCGGATATCGAGAAAACGTGTAAAACCGAGCAGCGGAAATACCCGGTTCCGCCCGAAGAAATCGGCGTAATAGGGATGAATCGCGACTGTATCGTAGCCGCAACGGTCGAACCAGGATGCAAGCGACGCGACTTTATTTCTTACAAACGCGTAAGGATAAAAGCGCGCATATCCGAGCGAAAAGGATTCCGTGCCGGTCAGCACGGCGAATTCCGTTCGCATGGTATTGGCGCCCCACGCCGGCACCGTCATCTCGCCATGCGAGACGGCCTCACGGCGCGCCTCGTCGAAGCGCGCGAAAAGCACCGGCGCGACCGCATCACCGAGCCGGCGTGCATCGAAGAACGATTCGCTCTGGATCATGATCACGTCGGGACGTCGCGCGGACTTACCCGTTGCGAACGGCCCTGCCGCCACAATCTCGCGGAACCGCCGAAATGTCGCGGGACGCAGGCCGTTGAGCAGATAGGCAACGAACACCGCAAAAAAACCGAGGCGACGCTGGTCGGCATCGGGATCGAGCGTCAGCGGCACCCGGGCAGCCACGAACACGGCAAGCATGAACGGTAGTACTACCGCGAGCCAGGCCAGCGCGCGGGAGCCGGCAAGCACGGGGCGCTCGATCACGAAACCCGCGATCACAAGTACGATGCCGGCGCCGATCGCGACGACCTTGCCGATGCTGAGGAATGGCAAGTAAAGACGGGGATGCGAAAACAACTGGCTGAACAGGCTGAGATCGGTAAATACGAACGGCTCGCGCAACGACTCGTACTTCGCATTGCTGACTGCGGCGACAAGGCCGACGAGCGCAATCGACGCGCAGGCCGAAAACAGCGATCGGCAGGTGGCGGCGAACACCAGGTCGAATACGAAGAGTACGGCAACAATATGAAGCACTGACGACAGCAGCGGGCGCCGCAGTGGCGCGCGCGGGACAGCGACCGTCTCTACCGCAAACGACAGTGCAATGGTGGCCGCCAGCGTCACGGCAAGACGCGCGCTCAATTGGCTCGGTCCTTCGACGGAAGATACGACAGACGGTCAAGAATCGCATCGGCCAGCGCCGCGGGTAGCAGCGGCAGGAGGCGCATGCCGAACGCGAGCAATCCGGGAAACGCAATCTCGCTTCGGCCTGCATCGAGCCGACGGCGGATGTATGCAGCCGAACGCTCGGCGCTCCAGAGGAACGGCTTGTCGCCGGGGAATACGTCGCTCATCGCCGTCTTCACAAAGCCGGGCAGGATGATCGTGACGCCCACGCCGTCGCGCGCCAGCAACGGGCGCACCGAATCGCCATAGGCCTTGATCGCGGCCTTGCTCGCGCAATAGGCCGGTGAGATCGCCATGCCGCGCAACGCGGCGATCGAACTGATCATCGCGATACGGCCGCGCCGGCGCTCGCGCATCCGGTCGATGACTGGCAGGACCGTATGCAGCGTGCCGTAGAGATTCGTATCGATGACGCGAGCCGTGCGTTCCAGGTCTTCCCAGTCGCTCGCATTGGCGATCGTGCTGGCTACGCCGGCGTTCGCAATCAGCAGGCCGATCGGGTGACGGGCGTCGAAGTCGGTTAACCAGTGGGACACGGCCGTCGCCTCGCGCACGTCTATCACGCCCGTTTCAACCGTTGCGCCACGTGCACGGCACGCGGCAGCCGTTTTCTCGACCTCGGCGAGATTGCGGCCGACAACGCCGAGCGTCGCGCCCGGTTGCGCATAAACAAGCGCCAGTGCGCGGCCGAGACCGGCACTTGCGCCGGTGATGACGATGTTTCGCGGCAGTTGATCAGGCATCCGCGCGATCCAGGCGCTCGACCGCCCCCGCGACCGCCATCTCAATGCCGGTTCGGGTGTAGAAATCGCCGTTGATTTGCGTGTGATGCATCACGTAATCCAGGAACGCGTGATAGAGGTTCATGTCCGGCAACTCGCCGCCATGCCAGAAATCGTCGAGTTTCCCCTGCCAAGTCAAGCCGGGCATATTATAAATGGCGGTCCCGAGCGCCACTAGCGGGCGCTCGTGGTGCAAAGCCGACAGCCCGACAGTGCTGTTTACCACGACAACGCCACGCGCATGCTCGAGCAGCGTCGGCAAATGGCCCGAGTTGATGAAACGGACCCGATCTCCGATACCGACCTCGCGCGCAATCGACATCGCGAAGCGGTGGTATTCGATCATGCCGGTATCGAGCGGGTGGTTCTTGATCAGCAGAGTCGCGTTGTGCGGCGCGTGTCGGGCGAACGAGCGCAGGACGTAGTCAATCGCATCGCGCACTCCTTCAAATGGCGAATGCACGACGATCTGCGCATCGGAGTTGAGTTGAAGCGGGAACAGGTAATAGGGCCGGCCGGAGCCGAGCAATTCGCGCGTGACCGCGTCGGCCTGGCGGCGATGCCGCCCCTGCAAAAGCGCACGAAACGCAAGTCCTGCGTATTCGACGATTCCATTGTGCGGGCGGTGACTGCGATAGCGAGGAAAGCGCCACGCGAGCAGCGCGTTGGCGACCCGGTATGTGATGTCGTGAAAGACGCGCTCGTACAGGTTGTAACCGGTTGGCACCCCGGGCTGCGCCGCCGGAATGACATCGCGCAGCTTCGTGTATTCCTGCGGATCCACCGGCATTCGCGAGCGACCGTTCACACCGTAGCTTTCGAGCGTGATCCAGTGCGGGCGCACGTAGCCCTCTTCAAACACGTGCACGCGCACACCGAATTGCTCTGCGACAGGATGCATGTGCCGGTGAACTTCGCGGCAATCGCCGAACATCAGAACGTCAGTGATGCTTTCTCGGCGGATGAAGTCGGCATACCATGTGGAAAGCTCGGACACCAGCCCAGCATAGTTGAACGCATTGCGAGTCTTGCCGTAGAACCAATCGCCGCCACAGAAATTAACGCGATGTATCGCGTGGCCCCGCTCAACCAGCACGTCTGCGAGCCGACTAAAAAATAGCGAAGCCGTGCCTTGCAGCACAAGAAATGAGCGAGGCATCAAAAATACCAACCAGCGAATTGACCCGACCGAAGCAAGTCTGCTTCGGCCCCCTTGAAGCGAGTCTTTTTTGACTATTAAATTTCCAGCTGGCGGCTTGCCGGCTCGTCTTTCTAGTAGCCGGTGAATATAACACCTCTCTCCCGAAAAGAAAAATTGGACCGATCGAATCGGTCGGGCGCATTTGCGCAAATGTAACGCGACCGGGAAGGAGATAGCACAATCCCCCCTCGCTCGCTATAATCAGCCGCCCCCGCTCTGGACCGGCGCGCTTCGTCCTCCGGCAGAAATGCAACAACATGCCGGACGCCTCCCGACCGCGCCCAGACGGGGCGACAGGTGATCGAAAGGGGCGGCAACAGCCTCTTAACCATCGCTTCGTGACCGTGTCATTAAATTGAATCTGCTCTCTAGTTGAAAGGCGGGAATATTCCTTTCGACGGCATGCGAAGAGCCAATCAGCGTGGATGGAAGGAAGTTGGAAAACGTATCTGGCAGCACCTCAATCTCTACGTCCGGAACACCGAAAGCGAACCTGTTTGGACGCCTGAAAAAGCTCAACCTCCTTTTCGTTGCGACAGTGGCCGTACCCACGCTGATCGCGACCCTTTATTACGGCCTCATCGCTTCCGACATCTATGTGTCGGAGACGCGCTTCGTGGTCCGCAGCGCACAGCGGGCCGCACAAACCAGCATGGTTGGCGCCCTGCTGGAGGGCACCGGCTTCGGACGTGGACAGGATGAAGCATATCCCGTTATCGATTACATTCAATCACGGGACGCGCTCGCAGAGCTCAACCAGCACAACTACGTCGCCGATGCATACTCGAGGCAAGGCGACTTTTTCAGTCGCTTCAACGCAACGCTCGACGGCAGCTTCGAGTCGCTGTGGAAGTACTATGGCAAGCACATCGTCTCAGTCAATCTCGACTCCGCCTCGTCAATTGCGACTCTGCAAGTACGTGCTTACACAGCCGAAGATGCGCACCGAATCAGTTCGCAGCTGCTGAGACTAAGCGAGCGACTCGTCAACCGAATGAATGAACGCGCGACTGCAGACACCGTGCAATTTGCACAGCGTCAGGTCGACGTTGCCGCCACCAAGGCCAAGGATGCTGCGATCGCACTCGCCGCGTACAGAAACTCGAACTCGGTGTTCGATCCCGAAAAGCAATCTGCGCTTCAGTTGCAGCAGGTTACGAGCCTACAGACTCAGCTGTTTTCCGCCCAGACCCAGTTGCGGCAGCTACAGTCGATCGCTCCACAAAATCCGCAGGTGGCCGTCCTAAAAAATAGCATCAGCGAGACCGAACAGCAGATCAAAGAAGCGACAGGTGGCGTTGCAGGCGGCAGGAACTCTCTGTCAAACAAGACAGCAAGCTATACACGCCTGCAACTCGACGCTCAGTTTGCCGACAAGCAGCTTGCATCCGCAATGGCAGCCATGGAGACTGCGCGCGCCGAAGCGCAGCGCCAGCAACTCTACCTGGAACGCCTCGTTCAACCCAATACACCAGACGTCGCGATCGAGCCGAAACGGCTGAAGTCGATCTTCGAGGTTTTCGCGCTCGGAATGATCGCTTGGGGTATCCTCGGCCTCCTGCTCGCGGGCGTGCGTGAGCACCACGACTAACGAGTGGCAATGGCACATCACGATACCTCGCTATCTCGCTCACTCGCGATCCAGACGCGCGTCGTGAGCGCTCTGCTGATGCGAGAAATCCTCACGCGATTCGGTCGGCACAACATCGGCTTTCTGTGGATCTTTTTCGAACCGATGATGTTTACGGTGGGGGTGCTTGCACTGTGGACGCTCACCAAGGCAACCCATGGCTCGACACTGCCGATAACGGCATTCGCGATCACCGGATACTCCCCTGTTCTGCTGTGGCGCAATTGCGCGAATCGCTGTGCGCTGGCAATTCTTCCGAACCAAGCTCTGCTCTATCACCGTAACGTGCGCGTCATCGACTTCTTCTTTGCTCGCCTCCTGCTAGAAATATCGGGCGCAACGATGTCGTTTACGTTCCTCTCCGTTCTCTTCATCGCCGCAGGCATGATGAAGCCGCCCGAAGATCTGACGATGATCATCGGCGCATGGTTTCACTTGGCCGTTTTTGGCACCGGGCTCGCGCTCATCATCGGTGCACTGTCCGAGCGCAGCGAAGCGGTAGACCGCATCTGGCACACCATTGCTTATCTTATGTTTCCGCTGTCCGGTTCGATTTTCATGGTGTCGTGGCTACCAGAGAAGTTTCAGAGAGCGGTTCTACTGCTGCCGATGGTGCATGGCACGGAAATGCTTCGGGGCGGCTATTTCGGATCGCTCGTCAAACCACATTACAGCATCCCCTATATGATCTTCAGTGACATGATCCTTTTGCTGGTCGGTCTCTATTTCGTTCGGGATGCCAGCATGAGAGTGGAACCCGAATGATCGAGCTCGAAGGCGTCTGCAAGGACTATCACACGCGGCAAGGCACCCGACGCGTACTGAACAAGATCAATTTGCAGGTTCGGCAAGGCGAGAAAGTCGGCATCCTGGGTCGCAACGGAGCCGGTAAATCGACGCTGATCCGGATGATAAGCGGAGCCGAACTACCAACTGCCGGCCGAATTCGCCGGAGCATGCAAGTGTCTTGGCCGCTCGCATTCGGAGGGGCGTTCCAAGGTAGCCTGACCGGCATGGATAATCTGCGATTCATCTGTCGCGTCTATGGCGCCGACGCAAAGGCCGCAGAACCATTCGTCCAGGAATTTTCGGAGCTCGGCTACTATTTGCGCGAACCGGTAAAAAGTTACTCTGCTGGGATGCGCGCTCGTCTGGCGTTCGCCATCTCAATGGCCATCGAATTCGATTGTTTCCTGATCGACGAAATCGTGGCAGTCGGTGATAGCCGGTTCCATGCAAAATGCCATCACGAGCTGTTCGAACGACGCAAAGACCGCGCACTGATCATTGTGAGTCACGATGCAAGCTACATCCGGGAACATTGCGATCGTGCAGCAGTACTGATTGCTGGCAAGTTGCACTCATTCGATGTGATCGAAGATGCGTATGCGTTTTACCAGGAGAACGCCGCCTGACAACCCGTACAACCAACGTTGGTAGCTTGAACCACTTCAAAGCCGCCGCCCTCCAGTTCACGGCAATATGGTTGTCTGCGCGCCGCGCGCCGGCTGCCAGAAATGCCGCACGCGCATTGAACCCGGCACACCGAGCACCAACGGGGCGCCGCCAGTTGCTCGTCGATGTTTCCATCATCGCGGTTCACGATGCCGGAACTGGTATTCAACGAGTTGTCCGTTCGCTGTTATTGCAACTCCTGGCCTCGCCGCCCGCCGGATTCGACGTGCGCCCAGTCTGGGCAACCCGCGCAAAACCGTTCCACTACGCAGATCATCTCCTCGGGCACGCACCGCATGACACGACGCCGAATGGCGCACCCGTCCACGTTGCGAACGGCGATATTTTCCTGGGTCTCGACCTTACGAGTCGCATTCTGCCGAGACGGCAACGTGATCTGCTAGCGTGGCGACGACAAGGCGTGCGCTGCGCATTCATTGTCTACGACCTGCTTCCGCTACAAAACCGCAGTTGGTTTACTCCGCGTGCGCATCGCTCATTCCGACATTGGCTATCCACAATAGCCGTTCATGCCGATGAACTTTGGTGCATATCGCGCACCGTCGCGAGCGAAGTAGACTTATTGATGCACCAGCGCTTCGGTCTCGCTCGCACGGAAATTCCGGTACGTTGGTTCGAGCTTGGCACGGACAAACTTGATCGTGCGCACGTCGGCGAATCCGTGTCAGTGCCAGGATGTATACGATTTGCTCGTCCGATATTACTCATGGTCGGAACGGTCGAACCCCGTAAAGCGCATGCACAGGTCCTCGATGCATTCGACTTGCTATGGGGCAACGGCGAGCAGCCGACGCTGGTGATTGTCGGCAAGAAGGGATGGCGCGTAGAGGCGCTCGCTGAACGCCTGGCTCTTCACCCACAAAACGGCAGGTTGCTATTTTGGCTCAACGAGGCCGACGACGCGCAACTGGAAATGCTCTACAATCAGGCGGACGGCCTTATCCTAGCATCCGAGGCCGAAGGCTTCGGGCTCCCGATCATCGAGGCGGCGCGTCACGACAAGCCACTTTTTCTGCGTGATCTGTCCGTATTTCGAGAAGTCGCAGGCGAACATGCGACCTATTTCTCGGCCTCGGACAGGCACGCGATGGCGAGCCAGATGTCAGAATGGCTCGCACAACTTGCGACCGGTACTGCGCCGCGTAGTGGCTCGATCAAGCCGATTAGTTGGGCCGCGAGCGCCAGGCAGCTAGCTATGTTTGTAACCGAACTGGCTACGAAATAACTCAGGCCAGTTCCCGACACACTTCAAGCGTACGCTGCGCACATTTTGTCCAAGTCGCTTCACCCGCGACTTGCAAGCCTCGGGCGACCGCAGCTGTGCGCCACGCGGTATCGCAAATTACATGCTCAATACCGTCACGCAACGTTGCGTCATCGTCTGGTTCAACAAGCCATGCAGCCCCCCCTGCCACCTCGGGCAACGAAGAGGAACGTGACGTAAGCGTCGGCACACCGCTCGCGAGCGCCTCTAATACCGGTAGGCCAAAGCCTTCATAGAGCGACGGAAAGAAAAACGCATGCGCCCCTGCATAGAGCAGCGGCAACAGCGGCTCCGGGACAAAACCCAGATACCGGAGCCACCCCTCTGCCTCACCTCTCGCGATTCTCCCGCGCAACTCATCGTTCAGCCAGCCCGAACTGCCTGCAAGCACGAGCGGGTAGCGAGCTCGCAGATCAGCGGGCAGCACAGAATACGCTGCAAGCAATGCATCGACTCGCTTTCTCGGCTCTAGCGTCGATACACAAAGCGTATAGCCCCCGGGAGACAGGCGAAACTGATTTAGCGAAACGACGAGATCCTCATGGTCATAGGACCTGAATTCCGGCGGAACCCCGAGAGGAACCGTGGTGATATTGTCCAACGGCCAGCCAAAATACTCCGACACCTCTCGCCTTATGGCCTCAGAATCCGTGATGATATGTGCGGTACGGCGCAACGTCGACGCAAAGCTCCGCTCAAAATGGCGAATGCGCTCTATCGGGTGGGTTTCCGGGTACTTGAAGACGGACAGGTCGTGAACCGTTATCACCCCGCCTTCCACATATTCTGGCAAAAAATAGTTCGGAGAATGAAAGACATGTGTTCGGAGTGCGCGCTGGCGGCGCCAGCTTCTCATAGCAACAGATGCACGCGACCAGAATTTTCCTTTTGAGCGCGCTTCTGCGCTCCGCCACGGACGACCATCCAGTAGCTGCGCGGGATCGCTAATCCATTCGCCCGCGAAGTAATAAAGAACGGCATCAAGATCGCCGGCGGGCGCCGTTCGATAATACCTCGCCAGCTCCCACGCATATCGACCGATGCCGGTCAACGGCGGAACGATCGCATCGACCGCAAGAATCAACTTCAATCCGCGCTCTCCAGCATCCATTTGAGGGTGTCGTGCAACGGAATCTGTCCTAGATCTGCACCAATGGCCTGACGCAATTTACTGTTATCGCCGACCAGCTTGCGAACTTCATTCGCACGCACGAAGGTCGGATTGACCCGAACTTCAGGCCGATAGCCCGCCAGTTTTTCCATGACTGTCAGCACTTCCTGAAGCGAATATCCGGCCCCGGAACAGACATTAAACGTCTCGCCTGCAAATGCGCCGTTCAATAGCCGTTCATAGGCCGCCGCAACCATCCGAACATCGGAGAAGTCGCGGACGACGTCGAGGTTTCCAAGTTCAAGTACCGGGGCACGAGCGCGGAAACGAGAAACAATTTTCGGCAGAAGAAAGTTCTCGGCCTGACCAACGCCCGTATAGTTGAACGGTCGCACAACCACAATAGGTAACTGCTTGCTCCAGAGCTTGGCGATATACTCCATCGATAGCTTGCTGACCGCATAGTCGTTTGCAGGCGACGGCGCCACAGATTCATCAATCACTTCGCAATCGGCGTTGCCATAGATGTTCGCACTGCTTGCAACAAGCACGGCATCCGGCCGACGCGAAGACAATGCCAGCGCTTCGAGCAGGTTCCGTGTGCCAACGATGTTGGTCTCATAAATCGAACCGACATCATCGTGCGCAACGAACGCAATTGCTGCAAGATGCGCAACCACTTGCGGCTTTTCGAGTTCGATAATATCGGCGAGCCGTCGACGGTCAAGCAAGTCCACGACGTGCGTACGCCACTCAGAGCTCACACCAGCCCGGTGGACGAGCCCGCACACGTCATGACCGCTCGCCGCCAACTGGCGCGCGAGATAGCCGCCTGTAAAGCCGCCGATCCCGGTGATTAGGACTTTCGCCATAGATCAGAAGGAGAATCCAATCTCGTTGCGACGAATATCTGCCTCGACCATCATCTGGCAAAGTTGTTCGAGAGTGGTAGTTGGCTTCCATCCGAGCACATCATGCGCCTTTTGCGGATCGCCGATCAGCAACTCCACTTCGGCCGGTCGATAAAATTTCGGATTGATGCGCACGATCGTCTTACCCGACACTTGATCGACACCGATCTCTTGCTCGTCTCGCCCTTCCCAAGCGAGCTTGAATCCAGCGGCCCGCGCCGCCATACTGACAAAATCGCGTACCGTTTCCGTACGGTTGGTTGCCAACACATAGGTATCAGGCTGGTCGGCCTGAAGCATACGCCACATACCCTCTACATATTCCTTTGCGAAACCCCAATCGCGCTTTGCATCAAGGTTGCCCAGTTCGAGAATATCAAGCTTGCCGAGACGGAGCTTCGCGACACTGTCCGTAATCTTACGAGTGACAAATTCACGCCCGCGCAACGGCGATTCGTGGTTGAACAAGATCCCGCTGCAACCGAAAATGTTATAACTCTCACGGTAATTGACCGTGATCCAGTGCGCATAAAGCTTGGCGACGCCATAGGGACTACGCGGATAGAACGGCGTCTGTTCGGTTTGCGGAATCGCCTGAACCTTGCCGAACATTTCCGACGTGCTTGCCTGATAGAAACGGATCGCAGGATTGACGATGCGGATCGCCTCGAGCAAATTCAACGGACCAATACCAGTGATTTCTGCCGTCGTCACAGGTTGGTCAAACGATACGCCAACGAAGCTTTGCGCCGCGAGATTGTAAACTTCCGTTGCTCCAGTCTGCTGCAGTAGGCGAATACTAGAGCTCAGATCGGTCAAATCGTATTCGACCAGATGCAAATTCGGATGCGCAGCAATTCCGAGCTCCTCGATTCGCCAAAAATTCACTGAGCTCGTACGGCGATAGGTGCCGTAGACGACATAGCCCTTCTCAAGCAAGAGCTCCGCAAGATAAGCGCCGTCTTGCCCGGTAATACCTGTAATTATTGCGGTCGCATTCATTTTAAACTCACTCACTTTCATTTAACTTGATTTTCGAATCGATTTCTTCACACTTCGATCTGTTAAACTCACCTTACCGCCTCGAGATTTCCAGTCGCGTAAGCTGTGCTTGTGCCCCTCGGTCGATACAGCGCACCTCGAAATCGTCAAGTGTTCGCTCGACATCGATATTAAACTCCACCACTAGCGATTCTTTCACCGATAGCGCCTGGGGAAACCGTACATCACCTCGCCAGAGACATTGACGCCCCTCGTTCGCAACGAAATCGAATAACCAATTGGCGTCCTTTTCAACATCTGCGACACCGAATACCTTCACCGTATAGCTTCCCGCCTCGATCGAACGATGCGGACCATACATCAAAAAGCCGTCCTTTCCTGTACCCTGCAGCCCCGATCCGATATGGACACCTATCTGCGTACTGCAATCGTGACCCGGATAAATTGCCATCTCGACATTCGACTTGTCAGCGAGAATGCCATCGATAACATCTTTTACAACGTTCGCCGTATCCGACCACTTGCGCACTCGGTATTCCTTCTTCACGCGGAGCTCGATTTCCTCCACCTTGGCCGGCGTCATGCACCATTCAAGAATTGCATCCGCCCACGCGTTAACATCCCAAGCCGGTAGATACCGAACCAGATCCCGGCCGACTTCCGGCAACGAACCCTGATCGGAACTCAGGACCGCCTTGCCCATAGCCAACGCTTCGCCGACCGGCAATCCCCACCCCTCATACAGAGACGGGTACGCGCAGAATAACGCGTGATTATATAGCTGCATCAACTCATAATCGGTGACATGATTCAGTTGCTCAATCTTGCCTTGGGTCAGTGGATCAAGCTCGATATCCTTCAGCAAATCGCCGACTCCCCAACCCGGCATCCCGACGAATACAAGCTTCGGTAGCACATCACCGTACCCGTCGCGACAGAGACGATGATATGCACGGTACAGGACTTCATGATTCTTCCGCCGTTCAATTGTCGACACGAAGAGAATGAACGGTTTTCTGATCACTGCCTGTACTTCCGGTCCGAGTTCGCCCTCCCCTGTCGGAACGTTGTCACCCAGGGGAATCACATGAGATGGGCGAATCGGAGACCCAATCCTGCTGCAGAGATCAAGATAGTCTTTCCGGGTTTGCTCCGAAATGCATAGGACAGCAGTCGAGCCCCACGCAAGAGAATTGAAGTATTCCTTGAATCGACTCGATACATCACCTACGCAATACTGCGGAAATAGAACCGGAATCAGATCGTAGCAGCACGTTATTACATGAATACCCTTCTTCTTCTGCAAATTATAAAATTCAGAAGAATAGGATTGGTCCCAATCCAATCCGATCGACACCACAATATCTCCTGCAACAGGTGACAAACGATACTGTGGATCATTGGTCGGCACATCGATCCGCAAGCTATGCGACCCGTTTTGCGAAGTTGATTTCTTGCCGAATAACTCCATTGCCCGATACATGAACCGTCGCGACAGATCGAAAGACTCCGTCTTAGGGAGCATCATATCGATGGCATCGTCAATTTCAGACGGTCGCTCGCCGATGGGCTCCGCCCACTCAATGAACTGGCCCTCTCGCCAAATGCATTTCCGGAAGCGTTGCCTACCGTATAACGCCTCGAGTTCGGTGCAGAGTGCCTGCTCAACACGAACGATACCGACGGGGGGACGGTTCCAGTTTGCACTGGTCGTGACGTTCATCCAAATCAGCGGTGCATTATTTTGCGACATGCATCATCCTTTCTTCACAACTCGCGATCTCCTCGGACATCCAGGAAACGTCGCGGCCGCGTGTGTTGATTCTTCTTTCGCTCAGACCTGATATTGCGGGCGCTGCTTGAATTCCGCGACAGACGATCGCTTCGCATCAAAACCCGCAACAAAGTCCACAAATCCGCTCAATGTCTCGTCCCAAAGCACCGACTGTCGCTCTGACATTTCCTGCGGTGTAAGCCGCAACGGTGTAGCTGCCATCGTCTCCCGCAATGCAGCCAAGAATGTGCGGCTGTCGTCGGCGATCGACACGCCTCTCGCATTGACAAATTTATCGAATCCGCGCATCGCAACCGATGTCGCGACAACATGTTTGCCTGCCCAAAGTGCTTCAGCCGTTTTGAGATTTGTACCGCCGCCATGCGTGATAGGCAGAATGATCGCATGTGCGATCGTCAGCAGCCCCTGGAGACACTCTTCCGAAACGACCCCAGCGGAAATGGTTGCTCGATTCAATCCCGCCACTCGATGAAAACGGGCATCGCTCACAATCGAAGCCCCAACGCCACCGACCAGAACGATCGACTCGTCGGGCGCAATGCATCCTACGCCGCCGCCAAACATATCGAAGAATCCCGTAATGTTAGGCGGATGCGCCGAGCCGCAGAGCACTGCAATTTTCCTGTGCTGGGCAACTCGATTCGCTTGCTCGAGACCATCAATTGTCACCGTTCGACGCGCGACGCCGTTCTGCGCAAGAATGCACTTAGCCTTGGTGCGCGACTGCATCCACTCGAGATCCTCCCGCGATACCGCGCACACGCCATGCGCATTACGCAGGGCCTTGAGTTCAGTTTCACTGATCAAGGCGCGCGCGCGTTTGGCTTCTTCGATAGACAGATACTGAGCTACGATGTCGTAACGCAACTGATTTTCGATATTTTCGGAGCCGTATATCAGCACCGTTCCCTTCAGTTTTCTTTCGGTTACGAATCGCTTTGCGAAATCAAACAACCAGGGATTTTCGACCAGGATCAAATCCGGAGTTGGATCAATCTTGCTGGCGAGTGATCGATAGGCCTCGTCATCCTCCGCATAAAGGCGGCCGATCGCCCAATCTTCCATCAACAATGGATTCGGGATGTACCGCCGTAACGGCTCATGCCCCGGATACTCGCAGAAATACTCTTCTGGTGCGTATTGATCGCTTCCCAGTACGCCTGCGGATTGCACCTGATGTCCAGCAGCACGCAATACCCGGACAATGTTCGCCACCCGATGCTGGCCGCCATGCGCCGGCGTTCCAATCGGATATGTGCTTAGCGTCAATATCTTCATTTGCGGTTACTCGTTGCTTTGGATTCTTCGGACAATTCCATCTGATATTGGCAATTCTTCTGCATCTCCTCACCCATTCTAACCAAGTGATTCTCGAGCGCGCGAAGATCCCTTAGATGACGATTGACGCTAAAGAAAAAACAAACACCCTGAATGAGATTACCGAATAAAGGAACGCCGAATAATTTGTTCGCCAGGATTGCTCCCTTCAGATGTTCGATCTTGACATTATGTCGTCGAGCCTCTTTCGAGTTCTGAATATCCGACAAAATAATCGCCTTGCTCACTCCTGAACGCACTCGGCTCAGATAGTGCCGCTCACCGTATTCGTCTGGCTCCCGCTTCAAAATTGCAAGGTAGGCGGCACGAACGAAATTTCTGTCGTGTAGCGCAAGAAAGTCATCAAGACCGTATTTTCCATCACTACGAAGGACAAATTCCGGCTGGAAATTAATTTTCAATTTTTTCATATGATTAATACGCCGCTCCGCTAACCCCACCGCCCTCATAGAATCTACTGACTGAGAAAAGCGCTGCAAGTCAACTTCCGCGCCCGGCGCTCCCAGCAAGAATGCCCTCGCGAACCAACCACGCGCTCGCTCCGCTCGCCCGAGGCGATATCCTTCCCATAGATACGCAGCGCTTCTTTCGGCCATCAAAAATACGCGCTCGTTGAGAACCTCTACTTTGGCTGAGTAATCCGACCGAATTTTTTCACGTTCCTTATTACATTGTTCGAGTTGCGACTGAAGAAATGCCAAATCTTCCGCTACCCGCTGCTCGAACGCCGCTCGCTGGACTTCTGACTCTCGTATCAGAGCCTCATACCGCTGCACAATTGAGTTGTTTTCCCGTTCGGCTTGGCGGCTCCACTCTTTGCTCTTTTCCTCGAGCGCCGCCGCATGCTGCTCGGTTAATTTCTGACGCTCCTCCGATGCCGATATCGCGACCGCTTCACATTGCCGAATCAGTTCGGCTTCTCGCGCATGACATCTGTCCCGTTCATCTTGATGAGACCGGCGCAGCCGAGCCAGTTCCATAGCGAAATCATCACTTAGCCGAATACGTTCGACCTCGGCCGCTTCCCGAAGCGAACGGGCCTGTCGTTCGAGAGCCTCTTCTGCCCGCTTCGCCTCCTGTCGCCCTGCTTCGGTCAATGCACCGATTTCAGCCAACGCACTCTGCAATGTCTCGGTCCAGTAACTCTCTCGCTGTCGAGCCGTATCAGTTAACGCTCGGACTTCGTCGCGAGAAGCCTGCAACATTCCACCCCAATAACGCTCCCGCTCGTCGAGCGTCCGCTGCCACGCCTGCTCTCGTTCGACCTGCGACCTGGCTTGGGATTCGTGCGCCGCATCAACCCGCATCAACAATTCGAGCATTTGTCCACGCGCTGCCTCCTCGACGGCAGCCAAATGCTTGAGCGTAGTCGTAAACTCTGTCCGGATTTTGGAAAGTTCGTCTGCCTGTTCCCGGTTACGTTCGCCCCACAGGCATTCTCGCTCGCGCAATTTCCGCTCTAGCGCCAGCAGTTCGTCCCTCGCCGCCAGTTGCCTTTCCGTATCACGCTGATTAAGGGATTCGATCTCGCGTAGCAAATCACGGATGCGGGCCTCACTATCTTCGTCCCGCTGGCGTAACTCTTTCCTAGTCGCCTCAAGCTCCGCGTTGTCGCGCTCGATAATTTGGCGATGAAACGGTGCACTCGCTTCACCTCCGAGTGCAAAATCGTCAAAAACGTTCGGTGGCACTGCGAATGCCTGCTTGAGCTCCTGATGCTCGTCAGCGACGTAGTATCTATTCAGACCGTCGAAATAAACGGCACTGTACCCGCGCCTGTCAAGCACGGACTCCCACTCGTCGTGACAGTCGATCTGCGTGAGGGGCAGCGTACTCTCGACCACCACGATCCACGGACGGGCCGTGCTCTCCCCCCAACTGTCAAGCACTTGCCGCTCGAACCCTTCGACATCAATCTTGAGCCAATGGATGTCTTTGTCACCCGTCATCTCAAACACCGATGCGAGCGTCACACACGGCACCACAATTTCCCGGTCCTGAAACCCGCGCGCCCTATGTTGCTTAACAATCTTCTCGTCCGCAGTAGAGATACCCGTCCCCGGAATCTCGTAGAATCGCAACGCTGTGGACTCCCTGCCGACGGCCGCCTGCAGCACCGTTTCGTCCGGTCGCCCCCGCCTTAACGCTTCCGCGTAATATGGCGTCGGTTCGACATGCATACCGCGCCAGCCCTGTTCATAGAAAAGAAGACTGACGGAATCTATAAGCGGATCTTGCGCCCCGATATCAATATAGAAGCCGCGCTCTATATGCTTCAGCGCGCGCCACAACATTACGTCTTCGAAATTTTGTGCGTAAGAAGTAATCATCTGACCGTGAACTCGAAGCCGGTGTGCTTCCCACTCTGAGTGAATACTGCGCACGACGAAAATATTGTCGCACCGCCGTAATACTATGGATTCAACTGAAGGTGTGCATGATAGCTCTGCACTTGATCAAACTACGGGGCAGAAGTCCGGACGATAAGTATCGCCCGGACATATCTTGCCTTATCTATAGGTCTGGATACTAGTTGTAACCGGATAGGCAACAGAAAACACCAAATTCAGAAATTTTTGCAACTCAGTAACCGCAGAATTCGACACGTATAGCAAGTCCTTGTTGTCCATCATAAAGTTCTGAGCAACGAAGAATGCGTTCGGATCTCGCAGGTTCATTCGATAGACAACCGGCACCTTACCTTCTACCGTCGTCTGAGCTGGCGAGTTGGGCCATGGCAATGCCTTCGCATCCTCGAAGCGGAAGATGAACACACCTTGCGCATCCGAACGCGTGTCCTGCAAGCCGCCGGCTCGCGCCAACGCCTGGGCCAGCGTAATGCCTTGCGCCTCGAAGTTTATCTCCTCGTTCTTGCCGGTCGCACCCAGTGCCGTGAAACTATATGGTTGGAACAACGCAGTCACGACATCCCCGGCGCGTAGCGGCACATTTTGCCGCGGATCGCGAATTACCGACTCAAGCGGCAGCGAAGCGACGAGGTCGCCACGCGTCACCTGGACAGTAATCTTATCGACAGGCTGGCGGACACCGCCTGCAGCGGCGAGAGCATCGAGTACTCGCTCACCTCGGGCCGACAATGGCATGCGATCGTTCTTAACTACATCGCCTACAACCGTTACATAGGACGTCGCGTTGTGCGAGAGCTTGACAAGCACCTGCGGATCATGGGCGATATTTTTCAGACGCGCCGCAATGGCGCGCTGCAGCTCCGCCGGCGTTCGCCCGACGGCTTTGATTTGGCCGGCAAATGGGATGTTAATCGTGCCATCCCCATCAATGACCTGATCCGGCAGAACTGTCACCCTCGCGTTGGTCGAGCCGGCTTTCGAATCCCCCGTTTGCGCAACGCCGAACAGCGTGGCGGGTGGCGCTTCCCATATCGATACCTCGATCGTATCGCCCACCCCGAGCTGCTGGCGGAAACGCAAGTCATTTCCGAGCAGAGAGGAAAAATCCCCGCGCTTGCGTTCAGCAAACAGTTGACGCGCGACCTTGTCTGTCACGTCAACGACCTGAACACGAGGCGGATTCTCCGGATTGGGAGCTTGATCGGAGGCCGCAACGATCTGGGAACGGCTCGGGCCTGACGTGGGAATGCTGGAGCAGCCGACAAGCAAAACCGTACAAATGGAAAGCGCGGTACAAGAAGCGCTGCGAGGCAAACGTAACATGTATCGGTGGGCCCAGAATTTGGCAAAGGCAGAAATTGTCGCACGTCCGAAGATGCAATAGAATATTTCGGTATTATTTGCCTCCAACCACCCTGAAATCAAACGGGCCGTACGCGCAGCTCTTGATTGATGATCCAGCTGTCCGCTCCTCCGTGTCTGGATTCAGTTCGCGCCCTCATTCATTGACCGATTGCTTCTTCGTGACACAAATCCTCCTAGACGTCACACGATTGACACGCAGATGCTATGAGGGCCTACTGCCAACGGGTGTCGACCGCGTTGGACTTGCGTATATTCGCCGATATGGTGATCGAGCTCGCTGTGTCCTGAGCAAACATGGCTTCTCTGTAACGCTAACAGAACGCGACTCGCAGGAAACGTTTGCGATGTTGCTGTCGCAGCGTCCAGAACGGCGTTCGATCATCGGCCTGCTGGCACGCGCTTGGCTCAATGGGATGCGTAGTACGCCCCAGGGGAATTCGACACTATTGCATACGAGTCATACCGGCATGGAGTTTCCGCGCTACTACAGGACAATGCAAAAAGGAAACGGGCGCGCGATATTCATGGTCCATGATCTGATTCCGCTGACGCATGCGGAATACAGCCGTCCAGGTGTAGACACCACCCATCGCAAGCGAATCCATACGGCACTACGTCACGCAGACGGGCTTATTGCGAACTCGCAGGGAACACTTGACGCTCTCGCCATCGAGGCGCAAAAGGCTGGAATCCCTCTTCCGCCGAGTGTCGTCGCACCACTCGCCAGCGGCACCGAACCGCAACCGGCGCTCGCCGCGCCACTCGCGACCCCGTACTTCGTCATGCTTGGCACGATTGAGCCGCGTAAGAATCACTGGTTCATGCTGCACGTGTGGCGTCGACTTGTCGAGCAGCTCGGCAGCCAAGCCCCGAAGCTCGTTGTTATCGGCCGGCGTGGCTGGGAGTGCGAAAATGTTGTCGACATGCTCGAGCGTAGCGCACCATTGAGGGGGGTCGTCATCGAACGGTCGAACTGTTCAGACGACGAGTTACACGCCTGGCTACAACACGCGCGCGCGCTGCTTTTCCCGTCCTTCGTAGAAGGCTACGGCATGCCGCTCGTCGAGGCCCTCGAGTCCCGCATCCCCGTTTTGGCAAGCGATCTCGATGTATTTCGCGAAATCGCGGCAGACGTGCCGGATTATCTCGATCCGCTGAACGGCCCTGCATGGCTTGAGCGCATTCAAGCGTACTCTCAAGCGAATAGCGCAGAACGCAACGCCCAGGTTGAGCGCATCGCGCACTTCCGTGCACCCACATGGACCTCACATTTTGACGCGGTCGATCGCTTCATTGTTTCGCTACAGTAATTCATGAACCATACCGCGGCGCGTTCATTTGATGTACGCAGTGTAACCCCAGGGTCGCGCCTTGCGAGTGTACTCTCGCAACGTTCGAACTGTGTATGGCTCGACCACTGGAGCGGCCGTGTCGCTCTGCGCATCGCCAGTACAGCAAGAATCGCAACGCAATGTGCGTGGCCCGGCCCCATTGCAGCGCCTGCCATACCCGGCACTCCGCTACGTTCGTGGTTCAGCTTGCCATCCGATGCGTGCGGACCACACGCACTCGTCACCGCACTCGTCACCGCACTCGATCAGGCATTATTGGCCGATCCATCGGCCGGCAAAAAGCCTGGAATCAATCAATTAATGACACGCGTACTAAGCACAGACGCGCTTCATCTATGTGGTCGCAACAAACGTCTTCCCGTTTCGCTTGAAACACCGCGCTACTCATCTCGCGTACTCCTCATTGACGAACGGCACACGTCAGCGACGAATATTCACGCGTCGGCGACAGCGCGAATCGATGCCTTTGCGTCAATGATCCAAGTGGCACGCGCCGCTCACCCTGACGCGGAGTTCTGGCTGATCCGCAGCGGCGATCCTGGCTCGGGTCCATGGCTATCCGAATCCGCCTCGTTGCCGGACAACACCCGCCTACTAATTCCACCATACTCGCTGGCTGAAGCACTTCGCCACGTCGATAGCGTTTTCGTTATCGGAGCATCCGAAGGCATTTGTGGATTGCTCGCCGACGTTCCAACTCATGTGTTTGGAACCCCGTATTACGCTGGCTGGGGCCTGACGCACGACCATACTGTATTGCCGGGCCGACGCGCGCAACCGACGCTCGCCGCCTTGTTTGATGTAGTCTTTCTGCGTTTTGTCCATTATCTAGATCCATTGACCCTCGCTCACGGGACACTTGAATCCGTATTAGACAGCATTGAACTGCAACATGAAGTTGCTCAGCGGTTCACTGACCTTCAATCAGTCGTCGCGATTCGCTTTCAGCGCTGGAAACGCGCGTTCGCAACTCCCTTTCTCACCGCAGGCGGCGGCAGGCTTCGATGGACGCACGAGTTGGATAGTGTGCGAGCCGGTGAATGTGCAGCGTTATGGGGCGCACGTCCTGCTGAGGACATCGCACCAAACGTCCCGCATATACGCATCGAAGACGGATTCATTCATTCGCTTGGACTCGGCTCCGACATGAGTGCACCGTATAGTCAGGTACTTGACCGACGCGGTCTATATTTCGACGCCCGACAGCCAAGCGATCTGACCGTACTACTCAATGAGACCGAATTCAGCGACGTCGAACTTGCGCGGGCGGCGGCACTGCGGGAACAACTCGTTCAATTCGGCATCACCAAATACAATCTGGGCCGCCGCGCCCCTACGTGGCAAGCACCATCCAACAGGCGAGTTGTGCTGGTTCCAGGCCAGGTTGCCGACGACGCATCCATTCGACTCGGCACGCAGGCGCTTGGCACGACCGACGCGCTATTGCGCGAGGTCCGCGCCCGCCGGCCTCACGCGTTTATCGTTTATAAGCCTCATCCAGACGTGCTGTCCGGAAATCGCACCGGTGTCATCGACGCGTCGGGACTAGCTGACATGATTGACAGTGACGCCGACTTGCTGTCACTTATCGAAACAGCGGATGAAATTCACACTCTTTCATCACTTTCAGGATTCGATGCGCTACTGCGAAACAAAGCTGTCTTCACTTACGGGTTACCCTTTTACGCTGGCTGGGGCTTAACGCATGACATGCTGGTGCAGCCCTGGCGCAAACGCCAGCTGACACTCGATATGCTAGTGGCGGGAGCCCTATTACGGTACCCCGTGTATTGGGACTGGAAGCTCGGCATCTTTACTACGCCGGAAGCAGTCGTCCGTCAGCTTGCACGCCACGCTGCACGACCACTCGAAAAGATCCAGGGTAACCGTACACGCCCGCTGCTCAAAGCACTGCGTTGGACATGCAATGCACTCCGCTATGCAGCATGGCAAAGCAGAAAAAAAAATAACTTGGATGACGACAACTTTACGGATTAAACCTTGTACAAATTGGCCTATTTTAGGTAGTCAAGAACAGTCGGCGCGCGTCTCTAATCGCCGGTACTAAGCGCTTTTCAATCTGAGGCAATGCATGAACATCCACCCGGTAATCCTGTGCGGCGGCAGCGGCACCCGCCTTTGGCCCATGTCGCGAGGCGGCTATCCGAAGCAATACCTGAAACTGACAGGCGACCACACGCTCGTCCAGCAGACGGCCGTCCGCCTTCAGCACGTCCCCAACGTCACGGCCCCCATCGTCGTCACCAACAACGACCAACGCTTCCTGGTCGCGGAACAACTCCGCCAAGTCAACATTACGCCATCGTCGATCGTCCTCGAACCAGTCGGCCGCAACACCGCGCCCGCAATCGCGATCGCGTCGCTGCTTGCCCTGCACGAATCGCCCGACGCGCTGCTACTCGTGCTGCCGTCCGACCACGTCATCCTGAACGAACCGGCATTCATCGCCGCAGCCACCGAGGCAGCAGCCATCGCAGCAGACCAGCACCTCGTCACGTTCGGTATCACGCCGACGGAAGCGCACACCGGCTTCGGCTATATCCGTCGCGGCCAAGCCATCGCCGACGGCAAGCAAGTCTACAAGGTCGACGCATTCGTCGAAAAACCCGACGCCCCGACCGCCGAACGCTTCCTCAGCGACGGCAACTACTACTGGAACAGCGGCATGTTCATGCTGAAGGCGTCCACGTACATGGAGGAGCTGCATCGCCATGCACCGGAAATCTCCCGCCAGGCAGAACTCGCGTTCGAATCCGCCAAGCGCGACAACGACTTTCTCCGTCTCGACGCCGAAGCGTTCGCAGCCTGCCCGAATGTCTCGATCGACTACGCGGTGATGGAGAAAACCGAACGCGCCGCTGTCGTCGCGGCGGCCGACCTCGGCTGGAACGACATCGGCTCGTGGAGCGCACTCGCTGAAATCGCGGAAGCCGACGACCAAGGCAACGCACTCATCGGTGACGTCTTCACCGATTCGGTAAAGAACTCGTACATCCGCGCCGAACACCGGATGGTCGCGGCCCTCGGCCTCGACAACATCGTGATCGTGGAAACGGCAGACGCCGTGCTCGTCGCGCATCGCGACAAGGCGCAGGACGTCAAGAAAATCGTCGAATGGCTGAACGAGTCGGGCCGCCACGAATCGGTCACCCACCGCCGCGTCGTCCGCCCGTGGGGTTCGTACGAAGGCATCGATCAGGGTGACCGCTTCCAGGTCAAGCGCATCATCGTGAACCCCGGTGCACAGCTCAGCCTGCAGATGCACCACCATCGCGCCGAGCACTGGATCGTTGTGAAGGGCACGGCGATGGTCACGAACGGCGACAAGGAAATCATGCTGACCGAGAACCAGTCGACCTACATCCCGCTCGGCGCGACTCACCGGCTGACGAACCCCGGCAAGATTCCGCTCGAACTGATCGAAGTCCAGTCGGGCGCGTATCTCGGCGAGGACGACATCGTCCGCTTCGAGGACACCTACGGCCGCGCAGCACGGTAAGCCACTCGACACCCGGCGCGCACGACACGCCGCGCCGCAAACGGGCAGCACGCACCCCGTCCTGCCCGTTTTTCATTACGTCAACCAATGTCAGCCCGGTTGCCCGCCCCTCACGGCTCAGGTTATAAAAGCGCCACTCATTCCGGTGCATGCGCCGCCCTTTTACCCTTGACTTCGGAGAACGCATGATCGATCTCGCCACCGCCCAGCAATTCCTGATGACCCGCGGCCTCGACTTCGGCCTGAACCTCCTCGCCGCGATCGTCCTATGGTTCGTCGGCCGCTGGGCGATCCGCATCGGTACCCGCCTGCTCGGCAAGGTCGTACGCCGTAGCGGCAAGGTCGACCCGACGCTCACCGACTACCTGACTTCCGTCGTCGGCGTGCTGCTGACGATCCTGCTGATCCTCGCGATCCTGCAGATCTTCGGTGTGCAGACCACCTCGTTCGCCGCGTTGCTCGCCGGTCTCGGCCTCGCGATCGGCACGGCCTGGGGCGGCCTGCTCGCGCATTTCGCCGCCGGCGTGTTCATGCAGGTGCTGCGCCCGTTCAAGATCGGCGACGTGATCAGCGCGGGCGGCGTCACGGGCACGGTGAAGGAGCTCGGCCTGTTCGGCACGACGATCATCACCGCCGACAACATCGTGACAATCGTCGGCAACAACAAGATCTTCTCGGACAACATCGCGAACTACAGCGCGACGCCGCACCGCCGCGTCGACCTGACCGCGAAAATCGCGAACAGCGTCGACGCGGCCGATGCGATCAACCGCCTGAAGACGCAGATCCAGTTGATTCCGAACGTGCTGAAAGTGCCGGCACCGGACGTCGGCGTGCTGCAGTTCACGCCGGAAGGCCCGCTGCTGTTCGTTCGCCCGTCGACTCAGCCGGAGAACTACTGGCAGGTGTACTGCGACACCAACCGCGTGATCCTCGAGACGTTCCGCGACGCCGGCTATCCGACGCCCGAAACGCCGATCTCGCATCGCAACACGTAAATGCAAGCAGCGGTCGTGATCTGCTCTAGAAATCCTGGACACAAATGAGTGTTAGTGTTTCGGAGGCAATTTTCCCAATAGGAACGGGAGGT
>NZ_LPDI01000092.1:0-596 GCF_001528895.1 Burkholderia sp. MSMB1078WGS
ATCCGCGACGGTGTCGAAGTGTGGAACTGCAGTGCGCGTTACGCCGCTGCCCACTTTGACATTCAGTCGATTTAGGAGATTCCACCAGTGAGCCAGCTCGTTCAAATTGCACCAGGTGTCGTGTTCTCGTCCGACGTCCTGAGTGCCGAGTGGACGCGCAAGCATTACAGGGACGACGGCAATGCGGCGCGACGCGCGAATGCTCTATCCGAGATCCCGGGTCGCGTGCCGGCGGAGGAAAGCGGCCACGCCGATCGCGTGAGCGCACTGGGCCAACTGTCGTTGTTGTAGAGCGCCGCGGATGGCGGCCATCTGGAACTGCACGTGCTCATTGTTCGATCGGCTGCTCGATCTCGCCGCACTCGCCGAAAAGGTCCCGCTGCCCCGGCAGTGGCGTCGGCGGCCGACTCGCGGCGCGCGGCCGCATATGCCCTGCTCGCTTCAACGCGCGCGTGATAGCCTGCAACTGCTCCCACAGCTGATCGGCGTCGGCGCTCGACAACGTGTCGGCCGCCACCTCTAGCTGTGAAGCTTCAATAGGTTGTATCGATGGTTCATCCGGACTGAGTCTGGGAGACTGGAAGTCGCCAAACACC
>NZ_LPDI01000093.1:0-53271 GCF_001528895.1 Burkholderia sp. MSMB1078WGS
ACCGCCCGGTGCGGACCCGCATGCCGGGTGGTGTGGGAGGGGATCGGTCAGACTCTCTGACCGCCCCTATCCCGATCTGCACATATCGTGCGCGGTACGCGACCCGACACGAGCCTTTCATCGCACACTTTTTTCCGCGACAATCGGTCGGCCCGGGCTGCGGACGACGCGTCGGGCGCACACAATCATTCGAGAGAGGGCCGTCTTCCCATGATCGCTACCCGATTTGCGGCGCGCGCGCGTGCGCGTCGTCCGCTCGCATGCGCGCTGACCCTGTGCGCGCTGTCGTTCGGCATCCCGCCGGCCGCGCAGGCTGCGCTGCTGACCCCCGAGCAAACCGCCGACCTGTATCTCGGCGCATTCGTCAATGGCGACGCGTCGAAGGCCGAGCAGTTCAACGAGGCAACGCGTACGCACTTCGACGGCAAGGGTGTGCTCGACGTGGCGGAAGTTGCGAAGCTCGCCGACAAGGTGAGCGAGGCTATCGTCGCCTCCATCCTGAACAAGGTGCCGGCGACGGTGCGCGCAACGGTGAGCGGGCCGGCCACCGCGGCGATCGAGTCGTTTCAGCATGCACTCGCGCGTTCCGAGTGCAAGGCCACCGGCTCGACGCGGAAACCGAACGAATCCGTGGAAGGCGAATCGATCGCGACGGTCGAATTCGCATGCCGCGTCGCCGAGGTGGAGCCTGGCTTGCGGGCGCTGCGGGAGAAGGTCGACGAGCCGCGCTCGGAGGACGACAACGTGCGCGCGGCATACCTCGCGACGTTCCTGAAGGGCATGGTACCCGTGTTCGACCACGCGCAGACGAGCCGGCCGATGACGGGCCGGATCGACCTGCATGGCGCGGACGGCAAGGGCTGGATCATGGATTCCCCCGCTCAGGTGCTGCGGCCGGTCGTCAACGCGCTGATGAGCCAGATGCGGGACGCGGACGGCGACGCCGGCAAGTAATCGGCAGCGTCCGGGCTGTCGTGCACGTCGCCGGCGCGCCGGACATTCGAACGGGGGCATCAACGATGAACGCTTTCACGCGAGGGCTGCTGGTTGCTGCAGCCGTGGTTTCGATGGGGGGCGCGGCGGCCGCGAATGCCGTCGCGGCCGAACCGGCGTCGACGCCGGTTGCGTATCCGGCGGTAGAGCGGCTGCTGGCCGATTTGCGCACGCGCTCGACGCCCGGCCAATACGCGACAGTGGCCGGCGCGATTCACGCGTCGGCGGCGTTGGCCGGCCAGTTGAACGAACTGGTCGATGCGGGGCTGCTGACGCGCATCGCGGTCGACAGCGGCGAACCCGCGCTCGGCAGGACATCCGGCGCGTTGCGTAACGGGAGCGTCTGGATCCTGACGCCGGCCTTCGTCGACAGTCAGGCGCCGCGACGCCTGTCCCACGTCGTGCATGACGACGACATCCTGCCGGACAACATGGTCTTCGCGCTCGGCTACATGGCGTGGCGCGCGAAGCACGATACGGATGTCGGCCGCGAAGCCGCCGCATTGCGCGCATCGGGCGACAGCCCGGACGAGAAGAAGCGGCGCTGGATCGAGCTGAACACGCGGATCGACGCCGGCGGCTTCATCCAGGGCTGGAACGATACGGTCGATGCCGCCACGGTGCAGCACGGCGGCCGGCCGGTCGGTATCGCACAGGTCGTGCCGATGCTGATGAACCTGCGCTATCGCGGCCCACTGATCGAGGCGATCCAGGCGACGCCGCCGTTGCGGGTCACCGCGACGACCTTCTCGTTCGATCCGGCCAGCATCGATGCGCTTGCGCTGGCGCTCAAGGGTTCCGGCGTCATCGACATCGAGCCGTTCAACGCGGCGCGCTGACGCGCTTCACCACCCACCCCAGCGCGCCGCCAGCGCCGCGAGCACGGCCGCGCCGGCCGTCTCCGTGCGCAGCACGCGCGGCCCGAGCGACAGCGCGGTGAACCCGCGCGCACGGGCCGCGTTTTCCTCATCGGGCGACAGTCCGCCTTCGGGCCCGATCAGCAGCGTGACCGATGCCGCGGGTGGTGCATCAGGCAACGACGAAAACGGAATGCTTGCGCGCGGCGACAGCAGCAGCCGCAGTTCGCCGTCGCCCGGCGCGGCAGGCAGCGTATCGAGCCATGCGCCGAAGCCGCGTACTGCCGCGACGTCCGGCACACGGTTGCGTCCGCACTGTTCGCACGACGCGCGCACGACGCCGCGCCAATGCGCGACGCGCTTGTCCGCCCGTTCACCGGACAGCTTCACGACGCCGCGCGCGGTCGACAGCGGCACGACCGCCGCGACGCCGAGCTCGACGGCCTTCTCGATCACCCAGTCCATCTTGTCGCCGCCGGCGATGCCTTGCGCGAGCGTCACGCGATAGGGCGGCTCGGCTTCGACCGGTTCGAACGCCTCGATCTGTGCGATTGCGTTGCGCTTGTCGATCTCGACGAGCCGCGCGCGGTATTGGCCGCCCGTGCCGTCGAACAGCGCGAGCACGTCGCCGGGCTGCAGCCGCAGCACCTGCGCGTGGCGCGCGACCTCGGCCGGCAGCGCGAGCGTGGTGTCGGCGCGCAATGCCGCGTCGACGAAAAAGCGCGGCACGGCCGCGGTGGTGGTGGCTTCGTTCATGCGTGTGGCGGTGTCGGTCATGCGTCGAGGCGGCACCCGAGCGCCCAGCGGTAGCCGTCGAGATCCTCGATCTGCGCGAACCGGTCGCCCCAGAACTGATCCTGCGGCTCGCTCAGCGATTTCGCGCCGGCGTCGAGCGCGCGCTGCCAGGTGGCGTCGACGTCCTCGACATACAGATAGAACGATTGCGGCGCGACGGCGTTTGCGCGTTTCGGCGTCAGGGCCTTCGAGCCGAACGCGCCCTCGGGCGCGAACATCACGATCAACTGGCCGCGATAGGTCATCTCGACGTGCATGATCGCGCCGTCCTCGTCGTGCACGTCGCGCAGCTCGAAGCCGAATGCGGCCTTGAAGAAATCGATGGCCGCGCGCACGTTGCGCACGGTCAGGTACGGCGTCAACCAAGGCACGTCGGCCGGACGTGGATCGGTCATGAAAATCTCCTGTTTTCGCGGTCGAACGGTGCGTTGCGGCGCGGTCGGTCGAATGGCGTTCGCTGCATCCGGGTCGTTCCGGCTCCGCGTTTCGCAGGCGAACCATGCGAAGCCTCGAAGGAAAACGGAGCGATGCGGCCGTCCGGACGTTCAGCGGCGAACGCCCAGTGTATCGCGCAGCGCGCGGGGCAGGGCAAAGAGGGCCGCATGAAGTCGTGCATCGTAATAGCGCAATCCCTGCACGCGGCGCGCAGCGAGCCGTTCGTCGACGTCGTGCGCGAACAGCGCGGCCGCGTCGAGCGTGTCGCTCGCGATCGCCATCAGCCACTGCGAGCCGTACAGCGGCACATGGGCGGACAACGGATCGACGAACGCGAAACTCGCGCGCAGGTCGTCGAGCAGCGCGGCGATGCGCGTCGCATGGAACACCGGCGAGCCGAGATGCATCGAGATCGCGCCGCGCGGCGTGAGGATCCGCTTGAGTCGGGCGTAGAACGCCCGCGTGTAGAGGCCGGCCGCCGGCGAATCGGGCGGCGTGAGGTCGAACACCACGAGATCGAAATGCTCGACGGTCGACGCGACGAAATGCGCGGCGTCGCCGATCACCACTTCCACACGCGGGTCGTCGAGCGCGCCCTGGTGCACGTCGTCGAGATAGCGGCGCGCCATCCCGACCACCTCGTCGTCGAGTTCGGCGATCACGATCCGTTCGATGCATGCGTGCTTGAGCAACTGCCGCGCGGCGCCGCCGTCGCCGCCGCCGAGCACGAGCGCCTTGCGCGGCGACGGATGCGCGAGCGCGGCCGGGTGCGTCATGCACTCGTGATAGACGTACTCGTCGCCGACCGACGTCATCGGCCGGCCATCGAGCGTGAACAGGCGGCCGAGCTGCGGGGTGTCCCAGACTTCGATCTGCTGGTGCGGGGACGCGACGTGCGCGAGCCGCCGCGCATTCGGGAAGCCGTAGGTGGCGTCGGGCGTCGGGTGAAAGAGAAGGGTGGTACTCACGGGCAGGCCGCTGGGGCAGTTCCGACGCCTGAATTATAGGCGGCGGCCGGTTTGGCGGAAAACCGTGCCGGAACACGACGCGCCGACAAGGGAAATGTCGGCCCATCTGTTAAAATGACGAGCTTTGCAGCCCCGTCCGTTGGCTCCGTCCGCTTCGCGTCCGTCAGGCGCCGCACCGCGCGCCGGGAACGATTGACGCTCGAGCTTCCGGATGCCGCCGTGCTCCCGTTTCCTCGACTCGTTCTCCGGACTCGACATGACGACTTCGTCTCCCGCCTCCACCACCCTGATGGCCAACGCGATCCGTGCGCTCGCGATGGACGCCGTCCAGCAAGCGAACTCCGGTCACCCCGGCATGCCGATGGGCATGGCCGAAATCGGCGTGGCGCTCTGGTCGCGCCATCTGAAGCACAACCCGGCGAACCCGCACTGGGCCGACCGCGATCGTTTCGTGCTGTCGAACGGCCATGGCTCGATGCTGCTGTACTCGCTGCTGCACCTGACCGGCTACGACCTGCCGATCGAAGAGCTGAAGAACTTCCGCCAGCTGCACTCGAAGACGCCGGGCCACCCGGAATACGGGATCACGCCGGGCGTCGAGACGACCACCGGCCCGCTCGGCCAGGGTCTCGCGAACGCGGTCGGCATGGCGCTCGGCGAAGCGCTGATGGCCGACGAGTTCAACCGCGACGGCGCGAAGATCGTCGATCACCACACGTACGTGTTCCTCGGCGATGGCTGCCTGATGGAAGGCATCTCGCACGAGGCCTGCTCGCTCGCGGGCACGCTGAAGCTGAACAAGCTGATCGCGCTGTACGACGACAACGGCATCTCGATCGACGGCGACGTCGTGAACTGGTTCCACGACGACACGCCGAAGCGTTTCGAAGCGTACGGCTGGAACGTGATCCCGAACGTGAACGGCCACGACGTCGACGCGGTCGACGCGGCGATCGCGAAGGCGAAGCTGTCGGACAAGCCGACGCTGATCTGCTGCAAGACGGTGATCGGCAAGGGTGCGGCGACCAAGGCCGGCGGCCACGACGTGCACGGCGCCGCGCTCGGCGCGGAAGAAATCGCGAAGACGCGCGAAGCGCTCGGCTGGAAGTGGGAGCCGTTCGTGATTCCGCAGGAAGTCTATGCGGCATGGGACGCGAAGGAAGCCGGCAAGCGCGCCGAGACCGAATGGGACGCGACGTTCGCGGCCTATCGCGCGAAGTACCCGGCGGAAGCGGCCGAATTCGAGCGCCGGATGGCCAACAAGCTGCCGGCCGACTGGGCCGAGAAGGCTGCCGCGATCATCGCCGGCGCGAACGAGCGCGCCGAGACGGTCGCGACCCGCAAGGCGTCGCAGCAGGCGATCGAGGGCCTCGCCGCCGCGCTGCCCGAGCTGCTCGGCGGCTCGGCCGACCTGACCGGCTCGAACCTGACCAACTGGAAGGCGTCGAAGGCCGTGCGCGCGAATCCGGAAGGCGCGGGCGTGCGGCTCGGCAACCACATCAACTACGGCGTGCGCGAATTCGGCATGAGCGCCGCGATCAACGGCCTCGCGCTGCACGGCGGCCACAAGCCGTTCGGCGGCACGTTCCTGACGTTCTCCGACTACAGCCGCAACGCGCTGCGCGTGGCCGCGCTGATGAAGGTGCCGTCGATCTTCGTGTTCACGCACGATTCGATCGGCCTCGGCGAAGACGGCCCGACGCACCAGTCGATCGAGCATGTGTCGAGCCTGCGGCTGATCCCGAACCACGACGTCTGGCGCCCGGCCGACACGGTCGAGACGGCCGTCGCATGGACCCAGGCGATCGCCGCGGATCGTCCGTCGAGCCTGATCTTCAGCCGCCAGAACCTCGCGTTCAACCCGCGTACCGATGCGCAGATCGCCAACATCGAGAAGGGCGGTTACGTGCTGAAGGACTGGGACGACGAAATCGTCGCGCGCAAGATCATCCTGATCGCGACGGGCTCGGAAGTCGAACTCGCGATGAAGGCCGTCGAGCCGCTCGCGCAGCAGGGCATCGCGGCGCGCGTCGTGTCGATGCCGTCGACCAACGTGTTCGACCGCCAGGACGCCGAATACCGCGAACGCGTGCTGCCGCACGGCGTGCGCCGCGTCGCGATCGAAGCGGGCGTGACGAGCTTCTGGCACAAGTACGTCGGCCTCGAAGGCGGCGTGGTCGGGATCGACACGTTCGGCGAATCGGCGCCGGCCGGCGTGCTGTTCAAGTACTTCGGCTTCACCGTCGAGCACGTCGTCGAGACGGCGAAGGCCGTGCTGGCCTAAAAGCATACGCGACGCGCGCCGCCCGATGCGCGCGTCGCACCGTGAAGCTGCACGAAACGAATTTTTTCAGCCATCAGGAGATAGACCATGACGATTCGCGTCGCAATCAACGGCTACGGCCGTATCGGCCGCAACACGCTGCGCGCGTTTTATGAAAACGGCAAGAAGCACGATATCGAGATCGTCGCGATCAACGACCTGGGCGATGCGAAGACCAACGCGCACCTGACCCAGTACGACACCGCACACGGCAAGTTCCCGGGCGAAGTGTCGGTCGACGGCGACTACCTCGTCGTGAACGGCGACAAGATCCGCGTGCTCGCGAACCGCAACCCGGCCGAACTGCCGTGGGGCGAGCTGGGCGTCGACGTCGTGATGGAGTGCACGGGCTTCTTCACGACCAAGGAAAAGGCGAGCGCGCACCTGAAGGGCGGCGCGAAGAAGGTGATCATCTCGGCGCCGGGCGGCAAGGACGTCGACGCGACGATCGTCTACGGCGTGAACCACGACGTGCTGAAGGCCGAGCACACGGTCATCTCGAACGCATCGTGCACGACGAACTGCCTCGCGCCGCTCGTCAAGCCGCTGAACGACAAGATCGGCCTCGAAACCGGCCTGATGACGACGATCCACGCGTACACGAACGACCAGGTGCTGACGGACGTCTACCATGAAGACCTGCGCCGCGCGCGTTCGGCCACGCACAGCCAGATCCCGACGAAGACGGGCGCGGCTTCCGCCGTCGGCCTCGTGCTGCCGGAACTGAACGGCAAGCTCGACGGCTACGCGATCCGCGTCCCGACGATCAACGTGTCGATCGTCGACCTGTCGTTCATCGCGAAGCGCGACACGACGGTCGAGGAAGTCAACGCGATCATGAAGGAAGCATCGGAAGGCGCGCTGAAGGGCATCCTCGGCTACAACGACGCACCGCTGGTGTCGATCGACTTCAACCACAACCCGGCTTCGTCGACGTTCGATGCGACGCTGACCAAGGTGTCGGGCCGCCTCGTGAAGGTGTCGAGCTGGTACGACAACGAGTGGGGTTTCTCGAACCGCATGCTGGATACGGCCGTCGCATTCGCGAACGCGAAGTAATCCCGCACGTCGCGCAGCCGCCGCAACGCGGCCGGCGTGGCGGACGAACCCGGCCCGGGTTTCCCGGCCGGGTTTTTTATTGCCCGCCGTTCGCTGTCGCGTGTTCGATCGCGGCGACGAACGCGCGCTTCAGCGGGCCGTCGAGATCGGTCCACGCGAGACCGATGCCGCTGCGATGACCGGGCAGGTCGAGCGGCCGCGCGAGCACGTTCGGCGGCAGCGCGCTGGCCGCTTCCGCCGGGATCAGCCCGATCCCCATTCCCGCCGCGACGAGCGCGAGCATCGTCGTGAATTCCCCGAACTCCTGGGCGATCTCGAGCGTCGTGCCCGCGCGGCTCAGCGCGAGCAGCATGTCGTCGTGAAAGCCGGGCGCGTAGCGGCGCGCGAGCACGAACGCGGGGTGGCCGCGCAATGCGGCGGGCGAAATCGCATCGCGCGCGGCGAGCGGATGGCCGAGCGGCAGCGCGACGACGAAGCCTTCCTCGAGCACCACGCGGATATCGATGCCCGCATACGCGGCCGGCAGCCGGATCATGCCGAAGTCGATCCGCCGGTCGCGCAGCGCGGCGATCTGGTCGGGCGTCGGCATGTCCTTCAGCTCGAGCGCGATCAGCGGATAGCGCTTGCGCATCGCGCGCAGCACGGCCGGCAGCAGCGCCGGCAATACCGACGACACGAACGCGATCCGCAGCGTGCCGATTTCGCCGCGGCTCGACAGCCGCGCCATCTGTTCCGCGCGTGCAGCCTGCTGCAGCGTCGCCCGCGCTTCGGGCAGGAACACGCGCCCCGTGTCGCTCAGCTCGACCTTGTGCCGGTCGCGCTCGAACAGGCGTGCGCCGAGTTCCGCCTCGAGCGCCTTGATCTGCATGCTCAGCGCGGGCTGCACGATGCACAGGCGCTGCGCGGCGCGCCCGAAATGCAGCTCTTCCGCGAGCGTGACGAAGGCGCGCAATTGCTTGAGTTCCATGGGCGGCGGGCACGAAAGGACGGTAATCAGTTTTCATGATAACCGGATCAAGAAAGACCATTGGCGCGGCGCCCCGGTTGCGACGGAAGATACCGTTCACACGAGACCGGCCGTGACGGGCAGCCGGCTCGACGGGTACGAGGAGACATCCATGACTGACGCGCTTGACCGGTTCCGCCTCGACGGCCGCCGCGCGCTGATTACCGGTTCCGGCCGCGGGATCGGGCTGACGCTTGCCCGCGGGCTCGCGGAAGCGGGCGCGGCGATCGTCATCAACGATCGCAATGAAGAGAAGGCCGCGACGCTCGCGCGCCGTTTCCGCGACGAAGGCTTCGCGGCCGACCATGCGGTGTTCGACGTGACCGAGCACGCGCAGGTACGCATGGCGATCGACGATGTCGAGGCGCGCGTCGGCGCGATCGACATCCTCGTGAACAACGCGGGCATCCAGCGTCGCGCGCCGCTCGACGCATTCGACCCGGACGACTGGCATGCGCTGATGCGCGTGAATCTCGACGGCGTGTTCAACGTCGCACAGGCCGTCGCGCGGCACATGATCGCGCGCGGCCGCGGGAAGATCATCAACATCTGTTCGGTGCAGAGCGAGCTCGCGCGGCCGACGATCGCGCCGTATGCGGCGACCAAGGGTGCGGTGCGGATGCTGACCAAGGGGATGTGCGCCGACTGGGCACGTCACGGCATCCAGGCCAACGGCCTCGCGCCTGGCTATTTCGAAACCGAGCTGAATCGCGCGCTGGTCGACGACGCGGCGTTTTCGGACTGGCTGTGCAAGCGCACGCCGGCCGGCCGCTGGGGGCAGGTCGACGAGCTGTGCGGCGCGGCGATCTTCCTCGCGTCGGCCGCGTCCGATTTCGTGAACGGCCAGACGCTGTTCGTGGATGGCGGGCTGACCAGTGCCGTCTGACAAGGAGCGTGTCATGCGTATGCGTTGCATGTGTGTCGTGATCCACGGGCCGAACGACCTGCGGGTCGAGGAGCAGGACGCGGGCGAGATCGGCCCGGGCCAGGTGCGCGTCGACGTCGCGATGGGCGGCATCTGCGGCTCCGATCTGCATTACTTCCGGCATGGCGGTTTCGGCGCGATCCGGCTGCAGCAGCCGATGGTGCTCGGCCACGAGGTCGCCGGCACGGTCGCGGAAGTGGCGCCGGACGTGACGTCGGTGAAGGTCGGCGATCGCGTCGCGGTCAATCCGAGCCGGCCGTGCGGCGCATGTCGCTACTGCCTCGACGGGCTGCCGAACCAGTGCCTGGACATGCGCTTCTACGGCAGCGCGATGCGCATGCCGCACGTGCAGGGCGCGTTCCGCAACGCGCTCGTGTGCGACGCGGTGCAGTGCGTGAAGGTCGCCGATCACGTGCCGCTGTCGCTCGCGGCGCTCGCCGAGCCGTTCGCGGTCGGGCTGCATGCGGTGTCGCGCGCGGGCGCGCTGATCGGCAAGCGCGTGCTCGTGTCGGGTTGCGGGCCGATCGGCGTGCTGGCGGTCGCGGCGGCGCGCGTGCACGGCGCGGCGGAGATCGTCGCGACCGACGTCGTCGACGCGCCGCTGGACGTGGCGCGCGCGCTCGGCGCGGACCGCACGATCAACGCGGCGGCCGATGCCGGCTGGGTCGAACGCTACAGCGCCGACAAGGGCACGTTCGACGTGATGATCGAATGTTCGGGCAATGCGCGCGCGTTGCGCGACGGACTGGACGTGATGCGTCCGCGCGGCGTCGTCGTACAGCTCGGGCTCGGCGGCGACGTGAGCTTGCCGCAGAACGTCGTGGTCGCGAAGGAGCTGTCGATCTGCGGGTCGTTTCGCTTTCATGCGGAATTCGCGCTGGCGGTGCAGCTGATCAACGCGGGGCGCGTCGACCTGCGGCCGGCCGTCACGCGCGTGTTCCCGATGCGCGATGCGAACCTCGCGTTCGAACTGGCGGGCGACCGCCAGCGTGCGATGAAGGTGCTGATCGATTTCGCGAACGAGGCCGCGTGACGGTGCGGCGTCGGCGCGTCGCGACGGCTGCGGCATCCTTGGTGAAAAGGCACGCCCGCGATGCGCGCAGCGTGCCTTTCTCGTCGTGCGGCGCAAACGGATCGCCGGCCTGCCGCATCACTGCGTGACCCGTCGCGTGCCGACACGTTGCGATGCGAGCCACAGCGCGATCAGCGCACCCGACAGCGCGGCGCCCGCGACGCACACGCCGCGCCAGCCGTCGAGGCCGTACGCGACGCTCGCCGCGAACGACCCGAACGCGCCGCCGATGAAATAGCTCGTCAGGTAGATCGTCGTCACGCGGCTGCGTGCGTTGCCCGCGAGCGCATAGATCACGCTCTGGTTCGAGATGTGCATGCCCTGCACGCCGACGTCGAGCAGCAGGATGCCCGCGATCAGCGCCGCGAGCGAATGCGAGCCGGTCGCGATCAGCGCGAACGACGCGAGCACGGCCGCCGCGAACAGGCCGGTGGCCGCATTGCCGTGACCGCGATCGACGAGCCGGCCGGCCGACGTCGCCGCGAGCGCGCCGACCGCGCCGACGATCCCGAACAGGCCGATCTGCCCTTCCGAATAGCTGTACGGCGGTTGGCTCAGCAAAAACGTGAGGCCTGTCCACAGCAGGCTGAAGCACGCGAACACGAGCGCGCCGTAGGTCGAGCGCAGCACGATCGGCGGCTGCGCGCGCACCAGCGCGACGAGCGACTTCATCAGCGCCGCGTAGTCGACGCGCACGTCGCGGCGGTCCTTCGGCAGCTTCACGGCGAGCACGGCGGTCAGCGCGAGCACCATCGCGGCGGCGATGCCGTACACCGCGCGCCAGCCGAGCCAGTCGGCGATCGCGCCGGCCGCGACGCGCGCGAGCAGGATACCCAGCAGGAGCCCGCTCATCACGGTGCCGACCGCGCGGCCGCGCGAGCGCGCATCGGCGAGCGACGCCGCGAACGGCACGAGCAACTGCGTCGAACAGGTGACGAAGCCGACCGCGACGTTCGCGACGACGAACATCGTGAAGTTCGTGCTGGACGCGACCGCGATCAGTGCGACGACGTTGAGCATCAGCAGCCGCACGATCAGCGTATGGCGATTGACCGCGTCGCCGAGCGGGACGATCAGCAGCAGGCTGGCCGCATAGCCGAGCTGCGTCAGCGTGACGAGATAGCCGAGCTCGGTCGGCGCGCGCCCGAAGCTGTGCGCGATCGCGGCGAGCAGCGGCTGCGCGTAGTAGATGTTGCCGATGACGATGCCGCACGCGCACGCGAACAGCAGCGTCATGCCGCGGGTGAGGGGAGGGTGGTCGTCGTGATGCGGTTCCATGATCGCGAAAAACGGCGGCGCCGGCCGGCGGCACGGGCCGTCGGTTGCGCGGGGTGAAGGAAATCGGGGGCCGGCGTCGACGGATCGGCGGTGAGCCGAAGCGCGCCGGGCGGACCGCGGCCGAGCCCGGATCGGGCGGGCGGCGGATCGCCGTGCGGCGGGCGGAAGCAGGGCGGGCCCGGGCGTGCCGCTTCCATGCGGCGACAGCGGCGCTGCACGGAGGCGGATGTGCGTATGATGCGGGTATCGACCCATAGCGTCCAAGACTGGATCGTTATGGTCTCTATTGGCAAAACCAATACGTTGGTTGCGATGCTTCTCCGCCACATCCGCTATTTCCTGGCCGTCGCCGAGCAGCGCAGTTTCACGCGCGCGGCCGATGCGCTGCACGTGTCGCAGCCGACGCTGTCGCAGCAGGTCCGCCAGCTCGAGGAAACGCTCGGCGTGCAGTTGTTCGACCGCTCGGGCCGCACGGTGCAGCTCACCGAATTCGGCGAGGTCTATGCGCGGCATGCGCGCGCCGCACTGCACGCGCTCGATACCGGGCAGCGCGCGCTGCACGACGTCGCCGATCTCGGCAGCGGCTCGCTGCGGCTCGCGATGATGCCGACGTTCGCGGCTTACCTGAGCGGCTCGCTGATCGACGCATTCCATGCCGACCATCCGAACGTCGCGCTGACGATCGACGCGATGCCGCAGGCGCGCATCGAGGCGCTGCTCGCCGACGACCGGCTCGACGCCGGCTTCGCGTTCATGCCGCCGCGCGCGCCGGACATCGACGCACTGCCGCTGTGGGACGAGCCGCTCGCGCTGGTGACGGGGCGCACTCACCGCCTCGCGCGCCGCCGCCGCGCGCTGACGCCGGCCGAGCTCGGCGGCGAGCCGCTGGTGCTGCTGAGCCGTGCGTTCGCGACGCGCGAGCACATCGACCGGTATTTCGTCGAGCACGGCGCGCGGCCGTCGATCGCGATCGAGACGAATACGGTCAGCGCGGTGCTGGAACTCGTACGGTGCGGCCGGCTCGCGACGGTGCTGCCCGACGCGGTCGCGCGCGAGAGCGGCGACCTGTGCGCACTGGAGATCGATCCGCCGCTGCCGACGCGCACGGCCGCGCTGCTCACGCGCAAGGGCGCGTACCGCAGCGTCGCGGCGCGCGCATTCATCGAGCGCGTGCTCGCCTATCGCGATTCGTCGGAACGGTGACCGGCGCGGCCGGCCGGACGGGCAGACGGCGGCGCGGGGGGAATTACGTGCCGGGCGTCGGGAAGAATACGCCCGCGCGCTGTGCGGCGTTCGCGATGTGCGTTTCGATCGCGATGCCGGCGGCGGCCGCATCGCGCGCGATCAGCGCGTCGACGATCGCACGGTGCTCGTGCCAGGTCGACAGCAGCAGTTCGCGGCGGTAGAACGGCATGCGCTGGCTTTCCTTCATGATGTCCGCGCTGCTGCGCAGGATGGATTCGATCGCTGCGTTGCCGGCCAGATGGATGATCCGCATGTGGAAGTCGAAGTCGAGCCGCGAGGCTTCTTCGAGTGCGTTCTCCGTCAGCGCGACGTGCAGGTCGGCGAGGTTGTCCTCGAACCATGCGATGTCGGCGTCGCTGACCACGCGCGCGGCCATCCGCGCGGCGAAGCCTTCGAGCGCATAGCGCATCTGGTAGGTGTCGGGCGGCGACGACTGCTCGGCGAATTGCCACGGATGCGCGGCCGACGCCTGCGCGCTTTCGACGTACACGCCCTTGCCCGCGCGGATGCGCAGCATCCCGAGCGCCTCGAGCGTCGACAGCGCCTCGCGCAGCGACGCGCGGCTGATTTCCAACTCCTCGGAGAGCTGGCGCTGGGCCGGCAGCAGGCTGCCGACCGGGTACACGCCTGTCTCGATCCGGTCGCGGATCGTCGCGATGGCGGTGTCGGTCACGGTATGCGGAACATTTTTCATGGTGTGAACGATGGCCGGTCTGACCGGCATTGTAATCCGCCCGCGAGTGGTGCACGACCGCCTACGGGAAAGCCACGATCCGCCCCTTTCCGGGGCGCCGCAAGCCCGTGCGCGGGGGCGGGAAATCCCTATTTTGTTCGTCCTTGACGCCACTATATCGGCTTCCTACTATCCCCCATAACATCACTGGTCTTACCAGTATGAACAGACGAAACTGCAACCGTTGGATCGGGAGAGCGCCGTGTCGAAATTCCTCAATTCGCTGTTTGGCCGGGTAGTCGTCGCATTAATCCTAGGGGTGGCGCTCGGTGCGTTCTTCCCGCACTTCGCCGAGTCGCTGCGTCCGCTCGGCGACGGCTTCCTGAAGCTCATCAAGATGGTCATCGGCCCGATCGTGTTCTGCGTCGTGGTCAGCGGCATGGCCAATGCGGGCGACCTGAAGAAGGTCGGCCGGGTCGGCCTGAAGGCGGTCGTCTACTTCGAGGTGATGACGACGCTCGCGCTCGGCATCGGGCTCGTCCTCGCCTGGGTCACGCGCCCCGGCGTCGGGATGAACATCGACCTGCGCTCGCTCGACGCGGCGTCGCTGTCGACGTACGCGAAGAACGCCGAAAGCCTGAAGGATACGGCCGGCTACCTGATGAAGATCATCCCCGAGACGGCGATCGACGCGTTCGCGAAGGGCGACATCCTGCAGATCCTCGTGTTCGCGGTGCTGTTCGGCTCCGCGCTGTCGCTGCTCGGCGACAAGGCGCAGCGCGTCAATTCGCTGATCGAGGAGCTGTCGCACGTGTTCTTCCGGATCATCGGCTTCATCATCAAGCTCGCGCCGCTCGGCGTGCTCGGCGCGATCGCGTTCACGACCGGCAAGTACGGCGTCGCGTCGCTCAAGCAGCTCGGCTACCTTGTCGCGGTGTTCTACCTGAGCTGCTTCGTGTTCGTCACGGTCGTGCTCGGCGCGGTGATGCGGCTTGCGGGCTTCTCCGTGTTCAAGCTGATCCGCTATCTGCGCGAGGAACTGTCGATCGTGCTCGGCACGGCGTCGTCGGACGCGGTGCTGCCGCAGGTGATGAGCAAGCTCGAATACATGGGCATCAAGGATTCGACCGTCGGCCTCGTGATTCCGACCGGCTATTCGTTCAATCTCGACGGCTTCTCGATCTACCTGACGCTCGCGGTGCTGTTCATCGCGCAGGCCACCAACACGCCGCTGTCCACGCACGACCTGATCGTCGTGCTGCTCGTGTCGCTCGTCACGTCGAAGGGCGCGCACGGCATCCCCGGCTCGGCGATCGTGATTCTCGCGGCGACGCTGTCGGCGATTCCCGCGATTCCGGTGCTCGGCCTCGTGCTGATCCTGCCGGTCGACTGGTTCGTCGGCATCGCCCGCGCGTTGACCAACCTGATCGGCAACTGCGTCGCGACGGTGGTGGTCGCCGTGTGGGAGAACGACATCGACCGCGCCCGCGCACAGCGCGTGCTGAACCGCGAGCTGCGCTACGTGGCCGATGCGCCGGGCAGCGCCGCACCGGTCGCCGGCGACCAGGCTCACGCGCTCTGAACACGCCGCTCGCGCGGCGCGGCTTCCCCGGCCGCACCGCGCGAGCGCACTTCATGCGACCGGCGCGCCGATGCGCCGGCGCTTGTCAAAAAATGGAGACGACATGGCAGCCCCCATCCTCGATCCGAACGCGCCGGCTTTCACGCGGCGCTACATGAACCTCGCCGACCCGCGCCTGGGCGCGCAGGCGCTCTTCGCGAGCGACGAATTCTTCGCGCCGAAGGAGCGCATGCTCGATCCCGAGCCGGCCGTCTTCATTCCCGGCAAGTACGACGACCACGGCAAGTGGATGGACGGCTGGGAAACCCGCCGCAAGCGTACGACCGGCCACGACTTCTGCGTGATCCGGCTCGCGCGGCCGGGCGTGATCCATGGCGTCGATCTCGATACGAGCCACTTCACCGGCAACTTTCCGCCGGCCGCGTCGATCGAGGCCTGCGCGGTGGACGGCGACACGCCGCCGGACGACGCTGAATGGCGCACGATCGTTCCCGCGACGACGCTGCAGGGCAATTCGCATCACTACGTGAGCGTCGACGATGCACAGCCGGTCACGCATCTGCGCGTGAACCTGTATCCGGACGGCGGGCTCGCGCGGCTGCGCGTGTACGGCCAGCCGCAGCGCGACTGGCGCCACGTGCCGGCCGGCGAGCTCGTCGATCTCGCGGCGATCGAGAACGGCGGCTACCTGGTGGCCGCGAACAACCAGCATTTCGGGCCGGCGTCGCAGATGCTGATGCCGGGGCGTGGCGCGAACATGGGCGACGGCTGGGAAACGCGGCGCCGCCGCGAGCCCGGCAACGACTGGGCGATCGTCGCGCTCGCGCGGCCGGGCGTCATCCGGCGCGTCGAGGTCGATACGGCGTTCTTCAAGGGCAATTTCCCCGATCGTTGCTCGCTGCAGGCCGCGCACGTGACGGGCGGCACCGACGATTCGCTCGTCACGCAGGCGATGTTCTGGGCCGAACTGCTCGGCGAGCAGAAGCTGCAGATGGATCACGTGCACACGTTCGACTCGCTCGCGGCGCTCGGCCCCGTCACGCACGTGCGGTTCAACATCTTCCCGGACGGCGGCGTGTCGCGCCTGCGTCTGTGGGGCGAGCCGGCTTGAAGGAGGGCGGCGGCATGAGCGGAACTCCCACTCTGCGCGTCGAGCGCCTGACCCGCGAAGCGTTCGCGCCGTTCGGCGACGTGATCGCGCTCGAAGGCGCGCGGCATTTCCCGATCAACGGCGGCACGACCGAGCGCTTTCACGATCTCGCGACGATCGACGTGTGCGCGGACGGCGGCCGGCCGCTCGTCAGCGTGTTTCGCGCGCAGCCGCGTGCGCTGCCGGTCGCGGTCACGCTGATGGAGCGCCACCCGCACGGCAGCCAGGCGTTCATTCCGCTCGCGGCGGTGTCGCGCTACGCGATCGTCGTCGCGCCGGCCGGCGAATTCCGGCCCGACGCGATGCGCGCGTTCCTGGCCGAAGGCTGGCAGGGCGTCAATTATGCGAAGGGCGTCTGGCACCATCCGCTGCTCGCGCTCGACGTGGTCAGCGATTTCGTGATCGTCGATCGCGGCGGCCCGCAGCCGAACTGCGACGAGATTCCGCTGGAACGTGCGTGGGCGCTCGATTTCGAGTCGGCCTGCGCGGGCGTCGAAGGGCTTTCGTAAGCCTGCCAGGCGCGCGGCACGCTCGCCCAAAAAAGCAGACGGCCCGGGCGGCGAGATGCCGGCCGGGCCGTGCTGCGTGCGCCGGTGGCGCGAGTCAGTGCTTGCGGTGCGGGCAGTTCTCGGTCGTGCACGAGCCGTACATCGCGAGCGAATGCTCCTGGAGCCGGAAGCCGCGCTCCTTCGCGATCGCCTGCTGGCGGCTCTCGATCTCGGCGTCGAAAAATTCCTCGACGCGGCCGCAATCGAGGCACACGAGGTGGTCGTGGTGCGAACCTTCGTTCAGCTCGAACACCGCCTTGCCGGATTCGAAGTTGCTGCGCGTGAGCAGGCCGGCCTGCTCGAACTGCGTGAGCACGCGGTAGACGGTGGCGAGCCCGATGTCGAGCTGCTCGTTGAGCAGGTTGCGGTAGACGTCTTCGGCCGTCAGGTGGCGCACGGGGCTCTGCTGGAAGATCTCGAGAATCTTGAGGCGCGGTAGGGTGGCCTTTAGCCCGATATTCTTGAGATCCGTCGGATTGGTCATGGCTAGGCATCCCTAGAGTACAATGCAGGGCTTCAATGTTACCGGCTTTTCGCCGTTCCAGATATACGCGCGGCCTGCACGCGGGCCAGCACGGTGAAGGAAATGATCCCAGAATCGCTTTCGCACTTTCAGAGGAGTCGCATGCGAAGTGCCATCATCGCTGCCGCCGCCGTTGTCGCGCTGGCGGGTTGTTCGTCGTACGACAGCGTGACGCAGCGCATTGCGCAGAGCATCACGCCGTATCGGATCACCGTCGTGCAAGGCAACTTCGTGTCGCAGGAGAAGGCCGCACAGTTGCAGGTCGGGATGACGCGCGAGCAGGTCCGCGCGCTGCTCGGCACGCCGCTGCTGGCGGACATGTTCCACGCGGATCGCTGGGATTACCTTTTCTACTTCAAGCGCGGCTCGACGTCGATCGTCCAGCAGCGCGACCTCGTGGTCAATTTCTCGGGCGATCGCGTGGCGAGCTGGACCGGCGCCGACAACCTGCCGTCCGAGCTCGACCTGCTGGCCGACATCGACGGCGACCGCGGCGGCAAGAAGGCGAAGGCCGCTGCCGCGGCGAAGAAGGCTTCCGAAGCCGCCGCCGCGAGCGCCGCGGAGGCTGCCGCTGCCGCGAGCCCGGCCACGGTGCCGGCGTCCGGCGCGGCGGTCGACCAGGATGCGAACGCCCAGGCGGCGCGCGCGGCGAACCGCGCGACCAACCAGGTGTCGGGTCAGGGTTCGGGTTCGCGCCGGTTCACGCCGGCCGCGCAGGCCTCGGGCGGCGCGCCGGTGCCGGGCGGCCAGCCGCCGGGCGCTGCGCCGGCGATCCAGCCGCAGTTCCAGTTCCATCGTCCGCCGCAGCCGAACGTGTCGAACGAGGCGTCGCCGCCGGTCGGCCCGCAAGGCTCGGACAACCTGCAGAACCAGCCGCTCACCGCACCGGCCCAGTAAGCGGCCGGCGTGCGGAAACGGGGCGGCATGCGCCGCCCGCCTTTAGACCTGTCGTGTAGAAAGCCATGAAGATTGCGATTGCCGGCGCATCGGGCCGAATGGGCCGGATGCTGATCGAAGCCGTTCTCAACGACGCCGACGCGCAGCTCGTCGGCGCGCTCGACCGCGCCGGTTCGCCGTTCCTCGGCCAGGACGCCGGTGCGTTCCTCGGCAAGGACACCGGCGTCAAGCTGACCGACGACCTCGACGCCGTGTTCGCGCAGGCCGACTACCTGATCGATTTCACGCGGCCGGAAGGCACGATGGCCCACATCGAGGCCGCACTGCGCCACGACGTGAAGCTCGTGATCGGCACGACCGGCTTCACCGCCGAGCAGAAGGCCGAACTGCAGGCCGCTGCGGCCAAGCTCGGCATCGTGTTCGCGGCGAACATGAGCGTCGGCGTGAACGTCACGCTGAAGCTGCTCGAATTCGCGGCGAAGCATTTCTCGCACGGCTACGACATCGAGATCATCGAGGCGCATCACCGCCACAAGGTCGACGCGCCGTCGGGCACCGCGCTGATGATGGGCGAGGCCGTGGCCGGCGCGCTCGGCCGCTCGCTCGACGACTGCGCGGTGTACGGCCGCCACGGCGTGACGGGCGAGCGCGATCCGTCGTCGATCGGCTTTGCCGCGGTGCGCGGCGGCGACATCGTCGGCGACCACACCGTGCTGTTCGCCGGGATCGGCGAGCGCATCGAGATCACGCACAAATCGTCGAGCCGCGTGTCGTACGCGCAGGGCGCGCTGCGCGCGGTCCGGTTCCTGTCGGCGCGCGGCGCCGGCCTGTTCGACATGCAGGACGTGCTCGGCCTGCGCTGACCCCGCGAGGAAACTCCGATGGCGATTCCCACCGGCGTTGTCCACTACCTCGAAAGCGGCGATGCGATCACGCACGCCGTCTCCTATGTGCTGCTGGCGATGTCCGTCGCCAGCTGGTGCTTCCTCCTCATGAAAGCCTGGCTGCTGGTCCGCGCGAAGCGGCAGGGGCCGCGCGCGCTCGCCGCGTTCTGGCGCGCGCCGTCGCTCGACGCGGGGATCGCCGCGCTCGCCGGCGCCGATCGCGAGCGCGTGTTCGTGCCGCTCGCCGAAGCCGCGCGCGACGCGGCCGGCGACCACGACCCCACCGCGCTGGCCGCGCGCGTCGAGCGCGGCGAGCGCGTGCTGCGCGCGTTGCGTCATGCGATGCTGCGCTCGCAGCGGCGCCTCGAATTCGGCCAGGTGCTGCTCGCGTCGATCGGCAGCACCGCGCCGTTCGTAGGCCTGCTCGGCACCGTGTGGGGCATCTATCATGCGCTCGGCAGCATCGCCGCGAGCGGGCAGGCGCAGATCGAGAACGTCGCGGGGCCGGTCGGCGAGGCGCTGATCATGACCGCGTTCGGGCTGGTCGTCGCGATTCCCGCGGTGCTCGCGTACAACATCCTCGGCCGGCTCGTCCGGCAGCTCGCCGAGGAACTCGACGGCTTCGCGCGCGATCTGCACGTATTCGTATGCGCACAGGGCGCCTGACGCGCCGGCTCCGGAGGAACGATCATGGCATTCGGCGGGCTCGAGCACCACAAGACGTCCGCGCCGATGGCGGAAATCAACATGACGCCGCTGATCGACGTGATGCTCGTGCTGCTCGTCATCTTCATCATCACCGCGCCGCTGATGACGCACGCGATCCGGCTCGACCTGCCGAAGGTTGCGGCCGGCGTCGCGCGCGACACGCCGCAATCCGTCACGCTGTCGATCGACGACGCGGGCAAGCTCTACTGGGACGACGCGCCCGTCGCGCTCGACGCGCTGCCCGCGCGCTTGCGGGCCGCCGCCGCGGGCGCCGCGCCGCCCGAACTGCGGCTGCGCGCGTCGCGCGCGACGCGCTACGACGTGATCGCGCAGGTGATGGGCGCCGCGCAGGCCGCGGGCCTCACGCGGATCGGCTTCGTGACCGACGTGCCGCCGGCTGGCGCCGCCGGCGCGAAGCCCTGATCCGTCGTCGTTGCGGGCCGCCGGCCCGCGAGACCGGCCGTGCGGGCCCGCACGGGCGGTATAATCGACGTTTTTCCCGGCCCGGAACCGGTCAGCACGTTCCTGCGCCGGGCACGCACGATTTCGATCCAATCCTGCGCGCGCGCCGTCGCGCCGCCTAAAGCCTAGCCCGAACCACACCATGCACGAGAGATACGTACCCGCCGACGTCGAAGCCGCCGCCCAGGGCGACTGGCGCGCAGCCGATGCCTACAAGACGAAGGAAGATTCGCAGAAGCCGAAGTTCTACTGCGTGTCGATGCTGCCGTACCCGTCCGGCAAGCTGCACATGGGTCACGTGCGCAACTACACGATCAACGACGTGATGTACCGCTATCTGCGGATGAACGGCTACAACACGCTGATGCCGATGGGCTGGGATGCATTCGGGATGCCGGCCGAGAACGCCGCGATGGCCAACGGCGTGCCGCCCGCGAAGTGGACCTACGACAACATCGACTACATGAAGGGCCAGATGCAGTCGATGGGCCTCGCGATCGACTGGTCGCGCGAGATCGCGACGTGCAAGCCCGACTACTACAAGTGGAACCAGTGGCTGTTCCTGAAGATGCTCGAGAAGGGCATCGCGTACAAGAAGACGGGCACCGTGAACTGGGACCCGGTCGACCAGACCGTGCTCGCGAACGAGCAGGTGATCGACGGCCGCGGCTGGCGATCGGGCGCGCTCGTCGAGAAGCGCGAGATCCCGATGTACTACCTGCGGATCACGCAGTACGCGGATGAGCTGCTGAACGACCTCGACGGCCTCGGCTGGCCCGAGCGCGTGAAGATCATGCAGCAGAACTGGATCGGCAAGAGCTTCGGCGTGAACTTCGGCTTCCCGTACGAACTCGACGGCGAGCAGAAGCTGCTGCGCGTGTTCACGACGCGCGCCGACACCATCATGGGCGTCACGTTCTGCGCGATCGCGGCCGAGCACCCGCTCGCCGCGCGTCTCGCGCAGGACAAGCCGGAGCTGCAGGCGTTCATCGACGAGTGCAAGCGCGGCGGCGTCGCCGAGGCCGACGTCGCGACGATGGAGAAGAAGGGCGTCGCGACCGGCTTCTCGGTCAAGCACCCGCTGACCGGCGAGCCGGTCGAGGTGTGGATCGGCAATTACGTGCTGATGAGCTATGGCGAAGGCGCGGTGATGGGCGTGCCGGGCCACGACGAGCGCGATTTCGCGTTCGCGAAGAAATACGATCTGCCGATCAAGCAGGTGATCGCGAGCGAAGGGCAGACGTACTCGCTCGACGCATGGCAGGAGTGGTACGGCGACAAGGAAACCGCGGTCTGCGTGAACAGCGGCAAGTACGACGGCCTGCGCTACACGGAAGCGGTCGACGCGGTCGCCGCCGACCTGAAGGCCGGCGGCTTCGGCGACAAGCAGGTCACGTGGCGCCTGCGCGACTGGGGCGTATCGCGCCAGCGCTACTGGGGCACGCCGATCCCGATCATCCACTGCCCGTCGTGCGGCGACGTGCCGGTGCCGGAGCAGGATCTGCCGGTCGTGCTGCCGGAAGACCTCGTGCCGGACGGCTCGGGCAACCCGCTCGCGAAGTCCGAAGCGTTCCTGAACTGCACGTGCCCGAAGTGCGGCGCGGCCGCGAAGCGCGAAACCGACACGATGGACACCTTCGTCGATTCGTCGTGGTACTTCTCGCGCTACACGGCACCGGACGCCGAGACGATGGTCGACGCGCGCACCGATTACTGGATGCCGATGGATCAGTACATCGGCGGCATCGAGCACGCGATCCTGCACCTGCTGTATTCGCGCTTCTGGACCAAGGTGATGCGCGACCTCGGCCTCGTGAAATTCGGCGAGCCGGCGAAGAACCTGCTCACGCAGGGGATGGTGCTGAACGAGACGTACTACCGCGAAGACGCGGCGGGCAAGAAGACCTGGTACAACCCGCTCGACGTGACGGTCACGCACGACGACAAGGGCCGCCCGGTCGGCGCGACGCTGAATGCGGACGGCCAGCCGGTCGTGCTCGGCGGCATCGAAAAGATGTCGAAGTCGAAGAACAACGGCGTCGATCCGCAACTGCTGATCGACCAGTACGGCGCCGATACCGCGCGCCTGTTCACGATGTTCGCGGCGCCGCCCGAGCAGCAGCTCGAGTGGTCGGGCGCGGGCGTCGAGGGCGCGAGCCGCTTCCTGCGCCGCGTGTGGAGCTTCGGCTACGCGAATCGCGAAGCGCTCGCCGCGCGCGCGGGCTTCGACGCCGCCGCGCTCGGCGACACCGACAAGGCGCTGCGCCGCGAGATCTACGGCGTGCTGAAGCAGGCCGATTTCGACTACCAGCGCCTGCAGTACAACACGGTCGTGTCGGCCGCGATGAAGATGCTGAACGCGATCGACGGCGCGAAGGGCGCGACGCCCGCCGTGCTGCGCGAGACCTACGGCGTGCTGCTGCGCGTGCTGTACCCCGTCGTGCCGCACGTCACGTTCGAGCTGTGGAAGGCACTCGGCTACGCGGACGAATTCGGCCCGCTGCTCGATGCGCCGTGGCCGAAGGTCGACGAGGCCGCGCTCGAGCAGGCCGAGATCGAACTCGTGCTGCAGGTGAACGGCAAGGTGCGCGGTGCGCTGAAGGTCGCGAAGGACGCGAGCCGCGACGCGATCGAAGCGGCGGCGGTGGCCGACGAGGCATTCGCGAAATTCAGCGACGGCAAGCCGGCGAAGAAGATCGTCGTCGTGCCGGGCCGCCTCGTGAACATCGTCGTCTGACGGCCGCCGGCCGTCGGACGTACCCAGAAGGAGCGAAGGTGATCCGCAGATCGTTTTTGATGCTCGTCGGCAGCACGGTCGTGCTGTCGGCATGCGGCTTCCAGTTGCGCGGCCAGCAGGACTACGCGTTCAAGCACCTGTTCGTGGCCGGTGCGCCGGCGCCCGTCGAGGCGCGGCTCACGCGCCTCGTCCAGGCCGGCAGCGACACGAAGATCGTCAAGTCGGCGGACGACGCCGACGCCGTGCTGCGCATGTGGGAGTCGCGTGGCCAGAACACGCTGACGCTCAACAAGTACGGCTCCGCGCAGGAATACGCGCTGTTCTACACGCTGAACTACACGCTGACGAGCAAGGACGGCACCGTGCTGATCCCGCCGAGCGCGATCGCGCTGAACCGCGCGATGACGTACAGCGACCAGTACACGAACGCGAAGGCGCAGGAAGCCGACATCCTGTACGGCGACATGCAGAACGACGCGGTCGATCAGTTGATGCGGCGTCTCGCGATCGTCCACTCGCTGACGCCGGCGCCGGAGGACGTGGTGCCGGGCGTGGCGCCGCGCGCGCCGCTGCCGCCGCCGCCGCTCTGATCGCGGGCGCACGCAGCGATGCAATTGCGACTTGATGCGCTGGAGCCGCACCTCGCGAAGGGGTTGGCCGGGCTCTATACCGTCTACGGCGACGAGCCGCTGCTCGCGCAGGAAGCGTGCGACCGCATTCGTGCGGCCGCGCGCGCGGCCGGCTTCACCGAGCGTTCGGTGCATACGGTCGAGCGCGGTTTCGACTGGAGCGTGCTGCTCGGCGCGACCCAGGCGATGTCGCTGTTCGGCGAGCGCCAGCTGATCGAGCTGCGCATTCCGTCGGGCAAGCCCGGCAAGGAAGGCGCCGATGCGCTGAAGACGCTCGCGGCCACGCCCAATCCGGACGCGCTGATGCTCGTCACGTTGCCGCGCCTCGACGCGGCCACGCAGAAATCCGCCTGGTTTACCGCGCTGCAGAACGGCGGCGTCGCGCTGAAGATCGATCCGGTCGACCGTGCGCAGTTGCCGAACTGGATCGGCCAGCGACTCGCGATGCAGGGCCAGCGCGCCGCGCCGGGCGACGACGGGCGCCGCGCGCTGCAGTTCATCGCGGAGCGCGTCGAGGGCAACCTGCTCGCCGCGCACCAGGAAATCCAGAAGCTCGGGCTGCTGTATCCGCAGGGCGCGCTGTCGTTCGAGCAGGTGCACGACGCGGTGCTGAACGTCGCGCGTTACGACGTGTTCAAGCTGAACGAAGCGATGCTCGCCGGCGACGCCGCGCGGCTCGCGCGGATGATCGACGGGCTGAAGGGCGAGGGCGAGGCGATCGTGCTCGTGATGTGGGCCGTCGTCGAGGAGTTGCGCACGCTGTTGCGGATCAAGCGCGGCACGACGGCCGGCAAGCCGCTCGCGACGCTGCTGCGCGAGAACCGCGTGTGGGGGCCGCGCGAGCGGTTGATCGCGCCTGCGCTGAACCGCGTGTCGGAAGCGGTGCTCGAAAAGGCGCTCGCGTTCGCCGCGAAGCTCGACCGGCAGGTCAAGGGGCTCACGGCCGTCGCACCGGGCCGCCGCACGCAGGACGAGCCGCCGCCCGACCCGTGGGACGGGCTGTTCCAGCTCGCGATGACGGTCGCGGGCGCCCGCGGCGAGCGACCGCCGACCGCGGGTCGCGTGCGACGCTAGGTCCCCTCCGGGCCGTCAGCGCGCGCTGCGCAACCCGCTTACAATGCTTCGATGGCTGGCGCGGCATATCGGCCGCTGCCCTGCACGGATGGCTGTTCCGCGGATCGTCGCGCCCGGATGGTCGTCCCCCGGATGGCCGGCCCCCGGATGGCCGGCCCATGCTTCCCCACGAATTCATGCCGCTCCGCGCGGCTCGCTTCTCGAGTCACACGATGGATATCGATCAGTACATGACCGACCTGGGCCGCCGCGCCCGGCACGCTTCCCGCGCGATGGCGCGCGCCAGCACGGCCGCGAAGAACGCGGCGCTCGACGCCGTGGCCCGCGCGATCGAACGCGACGCGCAGGCGCTGAAGGATGCGAATGCGCGCGACGTCGCCCGTGCCCGCGAAAAGGGGCTCGATGCGGCGTTCGTCGATCGCCTGACGCTGTCGGACAAGGCGCTGAAGACGATGGTCGAAGGGCTGCGCCAGGTCGCGTCGCTCGCCGATCCGATCGGCGAGATCGGCAACCTCAAGTTCCGCCCGAGCGGGATCCAGGTCGGCCAGATGCGCGTGCCGCTCGGCGTGATCGGCATCATCTACGAGTCGCGCCCGAACGTGACGATCGACGCGGCCGCACTGTGCCTGAAGTCGGGCAACGCGACGATCCTGCGCGGCGGCTCCGAGGCACTCGAATCGAATACCGCGCTCGCGAAGCTGATCGGCGAAGGGCTCGCGGCGGCCGGGCTGCCGCAGGACGCGGTGCAGGTCGTCGCGACGGCCGATCGCGCGGCGGTCGGCAAGCTGATCACGATGACCGAATACGTCGACGTGATCGTGCCGCGCGGCGGCAAGAGCCTGATCGAGCGCCTGATCAACGAGGCGCGCGTGCCGATGATCAAGCACCTCGACGGCATCTGCCACGTGTATGTCGACGATCGCGCCGATCTGGCCAAGGCGCTGACGGTGTGCGACAACGCGAAGACGCACCGCTACGGCACGTGCAACACGATGGAAACGCTGCTCGTCTCGAGCGGCATCGCGGAGAAGCTGCTGCCGCCGCTCGGCAAGCTGTATCGCGACAAGCAGGTCGAACTGCGCGTCGACGCGGCCGCGCGCGCGGTGCTCGCCGATGCGGGCGTCGGCCCGCTCGTCGACGCGACCGAAGAAGACTGGCACACCGAGTATCTCGCGCCGGTGCTAGCGATCAAGGTCGTCGACGGGCTCGACGCCGCGATCGAGCACATCAACCACTACGGCTCGCATCACACGGATGCGATCGTCACCGAGGATCACGACCGCGCGATGCGGTTCCTGCGCGAAGTCGATTCGGCGAGCGTGATGGTCAACGCGTCGACGCGCTTCGCGGACGGTTTCGAATTCGGCCTCGGCGCGGAAATCGGCATCTCGAACGACAAGCTGCACGCACGCGGCCCCGTCGGCCTGGAAGGGCTGACGTCGCTGAAATACGTGGTGCTCGGGCACGGCGAAGGCCGTCAATAAGTCAACAACGAGGCGCATCACCAATGGCAATGCTCTGGGTCAAGACGTTCCATATCGTTCTGATCGCCGCGTGGTTCGCGGGGCTCTTCTATCTGCCGCGCATCTACGTGAACCTGGCCATGGAGACCGATCCGGCCGCGGTGCGGCGCCTGCTCTTGATGGCGCGCAAGCTGTTCCGCTTCATGACGATGATCGCGGTGCCGGCGCTGGCCTGCGGGCTGTGGCTCTGGCTCGCGATCGGCATCGGGCAGGGGCAGGGCTGGATCCATGCGAAGGTGACGGTGGTGCTGCTGCTCGTGATCTACCACGCGTATTGCGGGCACCTGCTGCGGGTGTTCGAGCGCGGCGAGAACCGCCGCACCGACAAGTGGTATCGCGTGTTCAACGAACTGCCGGTGCTCGGCATGCTCGCGGCGGTCGCGCTGGTGGTGATCAAACCGTTCTGAGCGGCGCGGCCGGCGGTTACGTCGCCGCCGAATCATGCGCAACGGCGCCCCTCGGGGCGCCGTTGTTCGTTGACGTGCGGCTCCGTGCGTCGCCGGCTCAATCCTTCGCGTCGTCGATCCGGCGCCGCGTGATCGCTTCCTTCGCGCGACCGACCCGTTCCATCAACGCCGGCCCGCGCGACAGCGCGACACCGACCGCGAGAATGTCGCCGATCGCGAGATGCGACATCCGCGACGTCATCGGCGAGAACACGTCCGTTTCCTCGGCGACGTTCGACGCGAGGCTGACCGTCGCGAGCTTCGCGAGCGGCGAATGGCTCTGCGTGATCGCGACGACTTTCGCGCCGCACGCGAGCGCGGAGCGCGCGGCGTCGACGATGTCGCGCGTGCGGCCGGTGTTCGAGATCGCGACGACGACGTCGTGCGGCCCGAGCAGCGCCGACGACATCGAGAACGTGTGCGGATCCGAATACGCGACGCTCGGCACGCCGAGCCGGAAAAACTTGTGCTGGATGTCTTGCGCGGCAATGCCCGAGCCGCCGGCGCCGTAGAACTCGATGCGCGACGCGTTCGACAGCAGCGCGATCGCGTCGGCGACGCTGCCCGCTGACAAACTGTTGCGTACTTCGATCAGCGCGCCGATCGTGCGGTCGAACACCTTGCCGATGATGCCGGGCGCCGGTTCGTCGGGCTCGACGTCGCGATACACCGACGACACGCCCGGCGCCACGCTCTGCGCGAGCCGGATCTTGAATTCGCGAAAGCCGCTGCAGCCGAGCGCCTGGCAGAAGCGCGCGATCGTCGGCTGGCTGACGCCCGCACGAGTCGACAGCTCGGTCATCGCGAGGTCGAGCACCTCGCGCGGCGCGGCGAGAATGTAGTCGGCGAGCTTGCGCTCGGACGGGCGCAACTCGGCGCGGATCGCTTCAATGCGAGGCAGCATGGGACGGCGAATGGAAATCGGGTTCGGATGAGCGAGTGTATCGCAATCGAATTGTAGAAAATCTACATGAAAATACTAGCCCAGCCGCGAAGATTCCGGTGCAGGATCAGCAGCGTGAATTAGGGTTTTCACTGATCAAGCCCTTGCTGGTGGCGGGAATAACGGTTGCGAGTGAGTCGATCGGCATTGCGTGCTTGTAGTTTTTCTACTAGACTGCCTTCGTTCGATCGACGAAGCTCGACCGTCCCCACGATTCCAACCGCCGGTGTCGGCCGGCATACAGGAGCGCCCAGCATGACGTCGCTGCACCCCACTCTGGCGAAGGTCACCGAACGCGTGATCGCCCGCAGCCAATCGACCCGTTCCGCCTATCTGCAGCGCATCGCCGGCGCGCAAGGCAAGTTCCCGGCGCGCGGCGCGCTGTCGTGCGCGAACCTCGCGCACGGCTTCGCGGGCCTCGAGGGCAACGACAAGTTCGCGATCAAGGCGATTCGCGAGCCGAACATCGGCATCGTGTCCTCGTACAACGAAATGCTGTCCGCGCACGCGCCGTACAAGGATTTCCCCGAGATCATCAAGGCGGCCGCGCGCGAGAACGGCGGGGTCGCGCAGTTCGCGGGCGGCGTGCCGGCGATGTGTGACGGCGTCACGCAGGGCAACCCGGGGATGGAGCTGTCGCTGTTCTCGCGCGAGGCGATCGCGATGGGCACGGCGATCGCGCTTACGCACAACATGTTCGATGCGGCGCTCTGCCTCGGCATCTGCGACAAGATCGTGCCGGGCCTGCTGATCGGCGCGCTGCAGTTCGGCCACCTGCCGACGATCTTCGTGCCGGCCGGCCCGATGACGAGCGGCCTGTCGAACGACGACAAGGCGAAGATCCGCCAGCAGTTCGCGACCGGCCAGGTCGGCCGCGACGCGCTGCTCGAAGCCGAATCGGCCGCGTATCACGGCCACGGTACCTGCACGTTCTACGGCACCGCGAACAGCAACCAGATGCTGATGGAGCTGATGGGGCTGCACCTGCCGGGCTCGGCGTTCGTTCACCCGCATACGCCGCTGCGCACCGCGCTGACGGCCGAGGCCGCGCGCCGCGTGCTCGACCTGACCGTCGAGCGCGGCCACTACACGCCGATCGGCCACGTGATCGACGAAAAGGCGATCGTCAACGGGATCGTCGCGCTGCTCGCGACGGGCGGCTCGACCAACCACACGCTGCATCTCGTTGCGATCGCGCGCGCGGCCGGCATCCTGATCGACTGGAACGACTTCGACGAGCTGTCGGCCGTCGTGCCGCTGCTCGCGAAGATCTACCCGAACGGCAAGGCCGACGTGAACCACTTCCACGCAGCGGGCGGTGTCGCGTTCCTGGTGCGCAACCTGCTCGAAGGCGGGCTGCTGCACGAAGACGTGACGACGGTCGCGGGCAAGGGCCTGTCGCACTACACGAAGGAGCCGAAGCTGATCGACGGCAAGCTGACGTGGGTCGACGGTGCGGCCGAGAGCCACGACACGAAGGTGCTGCGCGGCATTCGCGACCCGTTCCAGCCGGACGGCGGCCTGCGCCTGATGCAAGGCCGGCTCGGCCGCGGCGTGATCAAGATCTCGGCGGTCGCGCCGGAGCACCGCAAGGTGACGGCGCCCGCGATCGTGTTCGACTCGCAGGAGGCCGTGCAGGAAGCGTTCGATCGTGGCGAACTGAAGCGCGATTTCGTCGCGGTGGTGCGCTTCCAGGGCGCACGCGCGAACGGCATGCCCGAGCTGCACCGTTTGACGCCGCTGCTCGGCGTGCTGCAGGATCAGGGCTTCCATGTTGCGCTGGTGACCGACGGCCGCATGTCGGGCGCGTCGGGCAAGGTGCCGGCGGTGATCCACGTGTCGCCGGAAGCGCTGCTGGCCGGCCCGATCGGCAAGGTGAAGACGGGCGATACGCTCGTGATCGACGCGGAAGCCGGCGTGCTCGACATCGAGATCGACGACGCCGAGTGGCACGCGCGCCCGGTCGCGCAGCCGCAGCACCAGGCCGAGAACGAAGTCGGTTTCGGGCGCGAACTGTTCGGCGTGTTCCGCGCGGCCGCGGCGCCGGCCGAGCAGGGCGCATCGGTTTTCGGGGCGCTGGTCGGCGAAACGGCCGTCAGCGTCGCCGCATGAATTTCAAGGAGCCAATTCAATGAAGACGATTGCTGAAATCGTGAAGCTGGGCCCGGTGATTCCGGTGCTCGCGTTCGACTCGGTCGAGCAGGGCGAAAACGTGTCGCGCGCGTTGCACGCGGGCGGCGTGAAGGTGCTCGAGATCACGCTGCGCACGCCGGCGGGCCTGGAGGCGATCCAGCGCGCGAGCCAGCTCGCGGACGACATCGTCGTCGGCGTCGGCACGATCACGAAGCCCGAGCATTGCGCGCAGGCCAAGCGCGCGGGCGCGACGTTCGGCGTGTCGCCGGGCCTGACGAAGGAGCTGCATCTCGCGTCGCTCGACGCCGGCCTGCCGTTGCTGCCGGGCGTGATGACGCCGAGCGACATCATCCAGGCGCTCGAATTCGGCTACGAGATCGTGAAGTTCTTCCCCGCGCAGCAGGCGGGCGGCGTGCCGATGCTGCAGGCGTTCCACGGCCCGTTCCCGGCGCTGAAGTTCTGCCCGACCGGCGGCATCACGGTCGACACCGCGCCGAACTTCCTGAAGCTGCCGAACGTCGTGTGCGTCGGCGGCTCGTGGCTCACGCCGAAGGCCGCACTCGCCGCGCAGGACTGGGCGGAAGTCACGCGTCTCGCGCAAGCGGCGAGCCAGTTGCCCCGCTAAGACTTGTACCGGATACAAGGGCCTGTTCGCGCCAGTAACGGGCTTGCGAACGAGCCTTTCCGCCCGCAGTGCAAGGCGTGAGGAGCGCCGTTTGGCCGAGCCAAACAAGCGACGAACGACGCCGCAATGTGGGCGGAAAGGCTCGTTCCCGTGTTTGTGGAAAAATAATTCGTGGGGCTGGCCACCAGAAGGGCCAATCGCTGCGTCATGCTCCTCGCGAATACGCCAAGTATTCGCTTCGTCGCATTCCTTGCGCTCGGCCCTTCCGGTGGCCAGCGCAAGCCCGTTACTGGCGCGAACAGGCCCTTGACCCTCGGAAAGCAAGCGTTAGTGCTTGTTTTACCGAGGGTTTTTGCTGATGGAACCGGTTCTATCCGCGGATCGCAAAGATAAGTAAAATTCAGCGTCCTGACGGGGGGTACCCCCGTGTTTCGGAGACCTGCATAGCCGGGCATACTCGCAACGACTCGCCCGGTTCGAACAATTCTAGGAGGAGTGCCACATGGGGGCCGTCCAAGGCAGCATGCTGCTTGTATTCACGCTGATCGCGATTGCCGCGCTGATCCTGATGATCGCGCGCTACAAGATCTACCCGTTCCTGGTGCTGATCATCGTTTCGCTCGGCCTCGGCCTCGTCGTCGGCATGCCGATGGACAAGATCGTCAAGTCGTTCGAAACGGGCACCGGCGGCACGCTCGGCCACATTGCGATCGTCGTCGGCCTCGGCACGATGCTCGGCAAGATGATGGCCGAATCGGGCGGCGCCGAACGGATCGCGACCACGCTGATCGACTGGTTCGGTGAAAAGAACATCCACTGGGCAATGATGTTCGTCGCGATCATCGTCGGCCTGCCGGTGTTCTTCGAAGTCGGCTTCGTGCTGCTGATCCCGATCGCGTTCAACGTCGCGAAGCGCACCGGCAAGTCGCTGCTCGTCGTCGGCCTGCCGATGGTGGCCGGCCTGTCGGTCGTGCACGGGCTGATCCCGCCGCACCCGGCCGCGCTGCTGGCCGTCCAGCAATACGGCGCCGATATCGGCAAGACGATCGCATTCGGCCTGGTCGTCGGCGTGCCGACCGCGATCATCGCCGGTCCGCTGTTCGCGCTGACGATCTCGAAGTTCGTGAAGTTGCCGGACAACAACCCGCTCGCATCGCAATTCGTCGATTCGAACGCGGATGGCCGCAAGCGCGAACTGCCGAGCTTCGGCATCACGCTGTTCACGATCCTGCTGCCCGTCGTGCTGATGCTCGTCGGCAGCTGGGCCGACCTGGTGTTCGCGCCGAAGTCGCTGCCGAACAACCTGCTGCGCTTTGCCGGCAACTCGGACGTCGCGCTGCTGATCGCCGTGCTCGTGAGCTTCTTCACGTTCGGCAAGCTGCAGGGCTTCAACCGCGACCAGATCCAGAAGTTCTGCGGCGAGTGCCTGGCGCCGATCGCCGGCATCACGCTGATCGTCGGCGCGGGCGGCGGTTTCGGCGGCGTCCTGCGCGACAGCGGGATCTCGCAGCAGATCGTCGAGACCGCGAAGCACGCGCACCTGTCGCCGCTGCTGCTCGGCTGGTTCGTCGCGGCGCTGATGCGTCTCGCGACGGGTTCGGCGACGGTCGCGATGACGACGGCCTGCGGCATCGTCGCGCCGATCGCGGCGGCGGCCGGCACGGCGGTCAGCCCGGAACTGCTGGTGCTCGCGACCGGCTCGGGCTCGCTGATCTTCTCGCACGTGAACGACGGCGGTTTCTGGCTGATCAAGGAATACTTCGGGATGACGGTCGGTCAGACGTTCAAGACCTGGTCGCTGCTTGAAACCATCATCTCGGTGCTCGGTCTCAGTTTCACGTTGCTGCTGAGCATGGTTCTGTAACAAGGGGTAGTCAATGATTCTGATCGCAATGGGCGTGTCGGGCGCGGGCAAGTCGCTGATCGGCGAAATGCTGGCGGAACGCCTGTCGTGCAGCTATACCGATGGCGACGCGTTTCACAGCGCGGCGAACAAGGAAAAGATGCACCACGGTATTCCGCTGACCGATGAAGACCGCTGGCCGTGGCTGCGCACGATTCGCGCGGCCATCGAGGAAAAGCAGCGCGCCGGCGAAACGGCCGTGTTCACGTGCTCGTCGCTGAAACGCTCGTACCGCGACGTGCTGCGCGGCGCCGATACCGACGTGCGGTTCGTGTATCTGAAGGGCTCGTTCGAGGTATTGCAAGAGCGCCTGAAGAGCCGCACCGGCCATTTCTTCGATCCGTCGCTGCTGAAAAGCCAGCTCGACACGCTCGAGGAGCCGGGTCCCGACGAAGCGATCGAGGTCAGCATCGAGCTGACGCCCGAGCAGATCGTCGATCAGGTCATGCTGAAGATCGGCCTGCCGCACCCGCACTGAGCGCGGTTCGCGGCCGTCGTCATGAAAAAGGCGCCTTCGGGCGCCTTTTTCGTTGGCGGCGCGTATGCCGGTCAGGCGGTGCGCGCGCGCTGCGCGATGCCGTCGAGCAGCACGTCGAGCATCGTGTCGTGTACGACGGCCGGATCGAGCCGCGCATAGAGCGGGGCGGCCGATTTGACGAGCGGATGCCCGGCGTCGGACAGCGCGTGCATTTCCGCGAGCTCGACGTCGTTCGCGGGACGTGTGAGGCCGCCCGCTTCGGCGGCGGCGAGGCCGATCACGCTCGCGTACCAGCCGACGCATACCGACGGCAGCGCCGCGCGCGGGATGCCGGCGTCGGTCAGTGCGCGATGCACGGCCTCGATGTGCGCGAGATCGACCGGCCCCGTGCTCATGTGCCGCTGCAGCAGCGCGAACGCGGCCGGGTAGCGCAGCGCGAGCGCGCGGTACTGGCGCGCGAGATCGCGCAGCCGTTCGCGCCACGGCTGCGACGGATCGACCGGCACGAGCGAGCGCGACAGCGCATTCGCGATCGCGCGACTCAGGCCCTCCTTCGACTTGAAGTGATACAGCACGCTCATCGGATCGCAGCCGACCGATTGCGCGAGCTTGCGCACGCTGAACGCGGCTTCGCCGACATCCTCGAGCAGTGCGAGCGCGGCCGCGACGATCGCGTCCTTGTCGAGGCCGCGCGGGCCTTGGGCGGGTTTGTCTTTCATCGAGACGGACGGACAGGCCGGCATGGCGCCGGTTGTAAACTTGACGAAAGCTTATTCTACACTGTAGAATTATTTCTGCGGTGTAGAAATTGGGTGTCCCGGCACCTTTCGATACGTGCTTTCGCACAGTCCGGGATCCAGGCGGCACGAGCGTGCTCGCCGTCAACACGGGCCCTCGCGCCTCCTTTCTCGTTGACACCCAAGTGGAACCGGCTGCCCCACCCGCGAAGCCAGAAGGCTCTTCGACAGGCGGCCCAAGACCATGCAAGTGCAATCATGACGTCCGATAACAAACCCCTGATCCAGGGCGAAGCGCGTTTCGAGCAAACGCAACTGAACATCGAAAAAGACAATTGGAACTGGTGCGATCCGGCCCGCTACGACGGCGCGTGTCCAGCGAACTGGTACGAAGCGTCGCTGTCGCGCCACGAAAACAGCGCGCCGCTCGCGCGCGACGCCGTGTGCGACGTGCTCGTGATCGGCGCGGGCCTGCTCGGCGCATCGGCCGCACTGCATCTCGCGCAAGCGGGCGTCGACACGATCCTCGTCGACAAGCATCACGTCGGCTCGGCCGCGTCGGGCCGCAACGGCGGGCAACTGACGCCCGGCCTCGCGCGCTGGGAAGCCGCCGACATGATCGACCACCTGTCGCACGACGATGCGAAGCGGCTGTGGCGCTTCGCATCCGCCGAGTCGATGGACCTGATCGACGAGATCGGCGTGCGTTACGCGCTCGATCTCGACCGCAAGCGCGGCCACGTCACGGCGGCGGTTCACCCCGGCCACATGAGCGCGCTGCTCGACGGCGCGGATGCGCGCCGCCATCTCGGCGATGCGGGCGTGACGCTCGTCGGCCGCCATCAGTTGCACGACGAATACGTGCGCTCCGGGCTGTATCACGGCGCGGCGATCGATGCGCTCGGCGGCCAGATTCACCCGCTCGCGCTGGTGCGCGGCATGGTGCACGGCTTCCGGCTGAACGGCGGCGCGCTGTTCGAAGGCACCGAGGTGCTCGAGCTCGACGAGACGCCGGCCGGCGTCGTCGCGACGACGCCGGGCGGCACGATCACCGCGCGCCGCGGCGTCGTGCTCGCGCTGCACAACACGACGTTCCGGCTGCTCGACGACGGCGCGGCGACCACGGTGCCGTTCTTCACGTACGTGAGCGTGACGGCGCCGCTCGACGTCGACGTCGCGACGCTGATGCCCGCCGGCATGCCGGTGTACGACACGCAGTTCCAGATCGACTACTACCGGCCGGTGCGCGGCAACCGCCTGCTGTTCGGCGGGCAGGGCACCGGCAGTTGCTGGGCGCAGCCCGACGTCAACGCGTATCTGCTGACGCGGCTGAACATGGTGTTTCCGCAGGCCGACGGCAGCTTCGCGCTCGACTACTGCTGGAGCGGCGTCAGCGACTTCACGCTGAACGGCGCCACCGACAGCCGCAAGACCGACGGCCGCGTGCCGATGTACATGGTGCAGGGCTGGAGCGGCCACGGCGTCGCGCAGACGGTGCGGATCGGCAAGGCGATCTGCGACGATTTCGTCGGCCGCAACGACGATTTCTCGATGCTCACGGGCATCGACCACCGCGCGATTCCGCTCGGCCGGCAGTTGTCGCCGATCGCGATTCCCGCCGCGAAGGCCGCGATGAGCGTGATGAGCGCGCTCAACCCGGGCCGGATGATTTCATTCTGATCTTCGTCCCGCGCGCGAGCGCCCATGAAAAAGCCCGATGCGATTGCATCGGGCTTTTTTGTCGGGCGACGGCGCTGCTTACGCGATCCGCTTCGCGAGTTCGACGGCCTTGCCGATGTACGACGCCGGCGTCATCGCGAGCAGGCGATCCTTCGCGTCCTGCGGGATCGCGAGCGTGCCGACGAATTCCTGCAGCGCTTCGCGCGTGATGCCCTTGCCGCGCGTCAGTTCCTTCAACTGCTCGTACGGGTTCTCGATGCCGTAGCGGCGCATCACCGTCTGCACCGGCTCGGCGAGCACTTCCCAGCAGTTGTCGAGATCTTCGTTCAGGCGCTGCGGGTTCACCTCGAGCTTGTCGAGGCCACGGATCAGCGAATCGTACGCGAGCAGCGAATAGCCGAGCGCGACGCCCATGTTGCGCAGCACCGTCGAGTCGGTCAGGTCGCGCTGCCAGCGCGACACCGGCAGCTTGTCGGCGAGGTGGCGCAGCGTCGCGTTCGCGAGGCCGAGGTTGCCTTCCGAGTTCTCGAAGTCGATCGGGTTGACCTTGTGCGGCATCGTCGACGAGCCGATCTCGCCGGCCTTCGTCTTCTGCTTGAAGTAGCCGACCGAGATGTAGCCCCACACGTCGCGATCGAGGTCGAGCAGGATCGTGTTCGCGCGCGCGACCGCGTCGAACAGTTCGGCCATGTAGTCGTGCGGCTCGATCTGGATCGTGTACGGGTTGAACGTGAGCTTCAGGCGGTTTTCGATCACGTCGCGCGAGAACGCTTCCCAGTCGAATTCCGGATACGCGGACAGGTGCGCGTTGAAGTTGCCGACCGCGCCGTTCATCTTGCCGAGGATCTCGACCTTCTCGATGCGCGCGATGGCGCGGGCGAGGCGCGCGGCGACGTTCGCGAGTTCCTTGCCGAGCGTCGTCGGGCTGGCCGGCTGGCCGTGCGTGCGCGACAGCATCGGCTGTTCGGCGTGTGCGTGCGCGAGTGCGACGAGGCGCTGGTGGACCGTGCGCAGCGCCGGCAGGATCACGTGTTCGCGCGCGCCGGCGAGCATCATCCCGTGCGACGTGTTGTTGATGTCCTCGGACGTGCACGCGAAGTGGATGAATTCGCTCGCCTTCTCGAGTTCGGCCTGGCCCTTCACCGATTCCTTCAGCCAGTATTCGACGGCCTTCACGTCGTGGTTCGTCACGCGCTCGATTTCCTTGATGCGCGCGGCGTCGTGCGCGGTGAAGCGCTCGGCGAGCTGCAGCAGGAACTGCTCGGACGCTTCCGAGAAGCGCGGGACTTCCGCGAAGCCGGCGCGCGATAGCGCGATCAGCCAGTGCACCTCGACGGTGACGCGGTGGCGCATGAAGGCGGCTTCGGAGAGCCAGTCGCGCAGCGCTTCGGTCTTGCTGGCGTAGCGGCCGTCGATGGGCGAGAGCGCGGTGAGGGCGAAAAGCGTATCGGGACGAGTGTCGGACATGATCGGGCGGGGCCTTGGGGCCGGGTCGAGCGAGGGGAGAGAATCCGGCATTTTACCATTGGCGCGGGACGATCCCGGCCGAACCGGCCCGGTCGCCGGCGCCACGGCCGAACGATGCCCGGGCGGCGCGCGAACGGCCTGCGGGCAGGCGCCCGCGCCGGCTCGTCGGGCCGCCAGGCAAGCCGCCGGCCGGGCCTGCCCGCCGGTAGAATGCAGGCTTCTTCCCGACCGCCGCCCGCCGCGCCCGCCTGCATGGAACTGAAATGGCTCGAAGACTTCGTCTCGCTCGCGGAAACGCGCAGCTTTAGCCGGTCCGCCGAGTTGCGGCACGTGTCGCAGCCGGCGTTTTCGCGGCGCATCCAGGCGCTCGAGGCATGGCTCGCGACCGAGCTGATCGATCGTTCGGTCTATCCGACCCGGCTCACGCAGGCCGGGCAGATCTTCTACGAACAGGCGCTGACGATGCTGTCGCAGGCGCACGAGGCACGGACGCTGCTGCGCGGCCACGTCGGCGCACCGGTGCCGACGATCGAATTCGCGGTGCCGCACACGCTGTCGCTCACGTATTTCCCGCGCTGGCTCGAGCGGATCGAGGCGAAGATGGGGCAGGTCCACACGCGGCTGCGCGCGCTGAACGTGCACGACGCGGTGCTGTCGCTCGTCGAGGGCGGCTGCGACCTCGTGATGGGCTACCACCACCCGAGCCATCCGGTCGCGCTCGACCCGGCTCGCTACGACATGCTGATTCTCGGCAGCGAGCCGATCAGCCCGTTTTCCGCGCCCGGCCGCGCGGGCCGGCCGCGCCATACGCTGCCGGGCGCGGCCGACGCGCGCGTGCCGTATCTGTCGTATACGCCGAACGCGTATCTCGGCCGGATGACCGAAGTCATCATCGCGAACGCGCCGACGCGGCTGTTCCTCGATCGCGTGTACGAAACCGACATGGCCGAAGGGCTGAAGGCGATGGCGCTCGCGGGCCACGGCGTCGCGTTCCTGCCGCACAGCGCGGTCGACGACGCGGTCGCGGGCGGCCGGTTGATCCGGCTCGACCGCTCGGCGCGCGGCGGCGGCGCGCATCCGTTCACGTTGACGATGGAGATCCGGCTGTACTGCGACAAGCTCGCGCTGCAGGGCGACGATCCGCGGCAGAAGCTCGTGCGCGCGCTGTGGGACGTCGTGCGCGACGAGCTGCGCGAAACCGCCGGCGGCGGCACCGGCTAACCGCCGACGGTTGATCCGGCCGGCTGACGGCGGCCTTGCGGCGCCTGTCGGACGGCTGTCCGCGGGCCGGCTCGCGCGTCGGCAAAGCGGTTTTCACGAGCGCGATGCCCGACCGATCGCGGGTGTTCTTGCGCAAATCGACCGCGATTTTGCGAAAAATCGCGATCATGCAAGAAACGCATAATCGAATAAACAAACGGCATTGGATAAAAAAAACGGGTTTTTCGACAATGTGCGCAATCCGTTGAACGTTGGAGCCTCCATGTCTTCGCAACAGCAGTCCATCCCGTCCTACCTGCACGCCGACGATCTCGGCCCGTGGGGCAACTACCTTCAGCAGGTCGATCGCGTCGCGCCGTACCTCGGCTCGCTGTCGCGCTGGCTCGAAACGCTGAAGCGTCCGAAGCGCATCCTGGTCGTCGACGTGCCCATCGAGCTCGACAACGGTACCGTCGCGCACTTCGAGGGCTATCGCGTGCAGCACAACGTGTCGCGCGGCCCGGGCAAGGGCGGCGTGCGCTACCACCAGGACGTGACGCTGTCGGAAGTGATGGCGCTGTCGGCATGGATGTCGGTGAAGAACGCGGCCGTGAACGTGCCGTACGGCGGTGCGAAGGGCGGCATCCGCGTCGACCCGCGCAAGCTGTCGCGCGGCGAGCTCGAGCGCGTGACGCGTCGCTACACCAGCGAAATCGGCATCATCATCGGCCCGAACACCGACATTCCGGCGCCGGACGTCAACACCAACGAACAGGTGATGGCGTGGATGATGGACACCTTCTCGATGAACCAGGGCCAGACGTCGACCGGCGTCGTGACCGGCAAGCCGATCGCGCTCGGCGGTTCGCTCGGCCGCAAGGAAGCGACGGGCCGCGGCGTGTTCGTCGTCGGCTGCGAAGCGGCGAAGAAGAAGGGCCTCGAGATCGAAGGCGCGCGCATCGCGGTGCAGGGCTTCGGCAACGTCGGCGGCATCGCGGCGAAGCTGTTCCAGGAAGCGGGCTCGAAGGTGATCGCGGTGCAGGACCACACGGGCACGATCTACCAGCCGGCCGGCCTCGATTCGAACAAGCTGCTCGACCACGTCGCACGCACGGGCGGCGTCGCGGGCTTCGAAGGCGCCGAGCCGATGCCGAACGACGAGTTCTGGACGGTCGAGACCGACATCCTGATCCCGGCGGCACTGGAAAACCAGATCACCGAGAAGAACGCATCGAAGATCCGCACGAAGATCATCGTCGAAGGCGCGAACGGCCCGACGACGACGGCGGCCGACGACATCCTGAGCGCGAACGGCGTGCTCGTGATCCCCGACGTGATCGCGAACGCGGGCGGCGTGACCGTGTCGTACTTCGAGTGGGTGCAGGATTTCTCGAGCTTCTTCTGGACGGAAGACGAGATCAACCACCGTCTCGAGCGCGTGATGCGCGAAGCGTTCGCCGGCGTGTGGGCGGTCGCGGAAGAGCACAAGGTGACGGTGCGTACGGCGGCGTTCATCGTCGCGTGCAAGCGCATCCTGATGGCGCGCGAAATGCGCGGCCTGTATCCCTGATCGGTTCGACTACGATCGACGCATGACGCAATCCTCGCGATTGCGTGCATGAACCCTCGCGGGCGGTGCCGAATCCGGCGCCGCCCGCGTGCGCATTCAGGCGCCGGAAGCCGGGAGGACGGCTTCGCACGGGGCGATTCGTAGTGCGGTAAACAACCAGTACTTTCAAAAATATTACTTTGATACACTGGCGCGGGTTTTAGCCAAGGAGATGACCAAAATGAAATACCACAAGGCAGTCCTGATGGTGGCGGCGCTTTGCGCGTTCGCAAGCGGCGCGCATGCTCAGGAGACGGGCACGCTGAAGAAGATCAAGGACACGGGCGTGATCGCGCTGGGCCACCGCGAATCGTCGATTCCGTTCTCTTACTATGACCAGAACCAGCAGGTGGTCGGCTATTCGCGCGACTTCCAGATGAAGGTCGTGGATGCGGTGAAGAAGAAGCTGAACCTGCCGAACCTGCAGGTGAAGAACATCCCCGTCACGTCGCAGAACCGTATTCCGCTGGTGCAGAACGGCACGGTCGACATCGAGTGCGGCTCGACGACCAACAACGCCGAGCGTCAGCAGCAGGCCGCATTCTCGAACACGATCTTCGTGATCGGCACGCGCCTGATGACGAAGAAGGATTCGGGCGTCAAGGATTTCGGCGACCTGAAGGGCAAGACGGTCGTGACGACTGCCGGCACGACGTCGGAGCGCCTGCTGCGCAAGATGAACAACGACAAGCAGCTCGGCATGAACATCATCAGCGCGAAGGATCACGGCGATTCGTTCAACACGCTGGAATCGGGCCGCGCGGTCGCATTCATGATGGATGACGCGCTGCTCGCGGGCGAGCGCGCGAAAGCGAAGCAGCCGGGCGAATGGGTGATCGTCGGCACGCCGCAATCGGAAGAGGCCTACGGCTGCATGATGCGCAAGGGCGATACCGACTTCAAGAAGGTCGTCGACGACGCGATCTCGCAAGTCGAGAAGTCGGGCGAAGCCGCGAAGATCTACGCGAAGTGGTTCGAGAACCCGATCCCGCCGAAGAACCTGAACCTGAACTTCCCGCTGTCCGAGTCGATGAAGAAGCTGTACGCGAACCCGAACGACAAGGCGCTCGACTGATCACACTGCCGTTGATGCAGAAATGACGCTCATGAGACGGAAGAGGCCACGCTTCTTCCGTTTCTTTTTGCTGGAGTCTTGCCCATGTCTTACCACTGGAACTGGGGCATCTTCCTGAGCCCCGTGTCGACCGGCGAGCCGACGACTTATTTCGGATGGCTGATGTCCGGCTTCTGGGTGACGATCGAAGTGTCGCTCGTCGCCTGGGTCATCGCGCTGATCGTCGGATCGCTGTTCGGCGTGCTGCGTACCGTGCCGAACAAATGGCTCGCCGCGATCGGCACCGTGTACGTGTCGATCTTCCGGAACATTCCGCTGATCGTGCAGTTCTTCATCTGGTATCTCGTGATACCCGAGCTGCTGCCCGCGTCGATCGGCACCTGGATCAAGCAGTTGCCGCCCGGCACGCAGTTCTTTACCGCGTCGATCGTCTGTCTCGGTCTGTTCACGGGCGCGCGCGTGTGCGAACAAGTGCGCTCGGGGATCAACGCGCTGCCGAAGGGCCAGCGCGCGGCCGGCCTCGCGATGGGCTTCACGCAATGGCAGACGTATCGCTACGTGCTGCTGCCCGTCGCGTACCGGATCATCGTGCCGCCGCTCACGTCGGAATTCCTGAACATCTTCAAGAACTCCGCCGTCGCGTCGACGATCGGCCTGCTCGATCTGTCCGCGCAGGCGCGCCAGCTCGTCGACTACACCGCGCAGACCTACGAGTCGTTCATCGCGGTCACGCTCGCGTACGTGCTGATCAACCTCGTCGTGATGGCGTTCATGCGCTGGATCGAAGGCCGCACGCGGCTGCCCGGCTATATCGGAGGCAAGTGATGCATCAGTTCGACTGGAGTAGTATTCCCGGCGCGCTGCCGACGCTGTGGTCGGGGGCGGTCGTCACGTTCAAGATCACGCTGATCGCGATCGTGGTCGGGATCGTCTGGGGCACGCTGCTGGCGCTGCTGCGGCTGTCCGGCGTGAAACCGCTCGCGTGGTTCGCGAAGGGCTACGTCACGGTGTTCCGCTCGATCCCGCTCGTGATGGTGCTGCTGTGGTTCTTCCTGATCGTGCCGCAGCTGCTGCAGGGCGTGCTCGGGCTGTCGCCGACGATCGACATCCGCCTCGCGTCGGCCATGGTCGCGTTCTCGTTGTTCGAAGCCGCGTATTATTCCGAGATCATCCGCGCCGGCATCCAGGCGGTGCCGCGCGGGCAGGTGAATGCCGCGTTCGCGCTCGGCATGAACTACGCGCAGGCGATGCGCCTCGTGATCCTGCCGCAGGCGTTCCGCGCGATGGTGCCGCTGCTGCTCACGCAGGCGATCGTCCTGTTCCAGGATACGTCGCTCGTGTACGTGATCAGTCTCGCGGACTTCTTCCGCACGGCCGCCAACATCGGCGATCGCGACGGCACGACCGTCGAGATGGTCCTGTTCGCCGGCGCATGCTATTTCGTGATTTGCTCGTTGGCGTCTGCTCTCGTCAAGGGTCTCCAGAAAAAGGTCACAAGATGATTTCCATCAAGAACGTTTCGAAGTGGTACGGCCAGTTTCAAGTCCTCACCGAATGCACGACCGAGGTCAAGAAAGGCGAAGTGGTCGTCGTATGCGGCCCGTCCGGCTCCGGCAAGTCGACGCTGATCAAGACCGTGAACGGCCTGGAGCCGTTCCAGCAGGGCGAGATCCTCGTGAACGGCCAGTCGGTCGGCGACAAGAAGACGAACCTGTCGAAGCTGCGCTCGAAGGTCGGGATGGTGTTCCAGCATTTCGAGCTGTTCCCGCACCTGTCGATCACCGAGAACCTGACGCTCGCGCAGATCAAGGTGCTCGGCCGCGGCAAGGACGAGGCGACCGAAAAGGGCATGAAGCTGCTCGATCGCGTCGGCCTGAAGGCGCATGCGCACAAGTTTCCGGGCCAGTTGTCGGGCGGCCAGCAGCAGCGTGTCGCGATCGCGCGCGCGCTGTCGATGGACCCGATCGCGATGCTGTTCGACGAGCCGACGTCCGCGCTCGATCCCGAGATGATCAATGAAGTGCTCGACGTGATGGTCGAACTCGCGCAGGAAGGGATGACGATGATGGTCGTCACGCACGAGATGGGCTTCGCGAAGAAGGTCGCGCATCGCGTGATCTTCATGGACAAGGGCGCGATCGTCGAGGACGACCGCAAGGACGATTTCTTCTCGAATCCGAAATCGGACCGCGCGAAGGACTTCCTCGCGAAGATCCTGCACTGAGCGTTCGCGCGTCTTGCGCGCACCCAGCCAGAAACCGCCCGGCATGCCGCCGGGCGGTTTTTTTTCGTCCGCCGCCGGGCGTTACCAGCTGTACCGGTAGCCGACCTGCCCGACGATCCCGCGCCGGTAATCGCCGCCGATGTTGCGCGCGATCTTCGCGTTCGCATACAGCTCGCCCGACTTGCCGAAGCCGGCGGTCACGCCGACGCCGAGCTCGTACCACGTGCGCCCGAGATGTGTCGCGAACGGCGTGCCGCCGACGACGGTCTGCCCCAGCGACAGGAAGTCGTGCAGCACGTCGGCCGTGAAGTACGGCGTCGCGGCGCCGCCGCCCGCGTCCGACTGGAGGTTCGGCCGGAAGAAGCGCACGCCGACGCGGCCGCGCAGCGCATGCGTCGTCGTGCCCGAGACGGCCGACACGTTGTCGTTGAACCCGTTCAGCTTCAGGTACTGATACATCAACTGCGCCTGCGGCTCGACCGCGATCGGCAACGTGCCGATCGCGAACGGCTTGCCGACTTCCTGCGACAGCGCGACGCCGAAGCCGTTCTGCGACGCTTCGTTGCCGTAGCTGTCGCGATAGCGGTTGCCGTAGTGCGTGACCTGTCCGACGCTGTCGAAGTAGGTGCCGTCAGGCAGATAGCGCGTCCAGTAGCCGCCCACGCTCTGCGCGTGCATCTCGACCGAGCCGGTCGACGTCGACAGGTCGGGCGAGCCGGCACGCGCCATGTCGCTGAAGCTCGCATTCGCCACGCCGATGCTGGCCGTCACGCCCGCATGCGTGCTGCCGGCGCCGTTCGGCGCCTGGTCGAGGGTCCAGTCCTTGCCGAACTGCGCGAAGAACGTGCGTTCGTCGGCCGAGAAGCGGCCCGCGTTCGCATCGAGACTCTGGCCGCCGATGCGCCCCCACACGCCGTCGCGATTGCCGGGCTGCTGCTTCTCGACGTTGTAGATGTCGCCGACGCGCTCGTGCAGCCGGCCGAGCGTCGAGAAGCCGTAGTCGGCGTTCAGCAGCGGCGTCATCGCGTAGCCGGAGACGCCCGGGCGATACGCGAGCGCGCCGCCGTTGCCGTTTCCATTGCCGTCGTTGCCGCCGTCGCCGCCGCCGGACGGGTGGATTGGGTCGCCGGGGTCGGTCGGGTCGAGCTGCGAACGCAGGTACCAGCCGTTCGCGTCGCTCTGCCCGCCGCGATAGAGCCGGTACTCGTATGCGCCGGCTTGTACCGGGCCCGCGAGATGGAACGCCGACACGGCGGTCGTGCCGCCGTTGGTCGTGACGACCACCGGAATCCCGTCGCCGGTGGTCAGTGCGCCCGTGCCGGCCGTATTGGCGATCTTCAGGCCGGTCGTGCCGGTCGCCGCGCCGCCGTTCACGATCAGCCGGTCGGTCGGCGACGCGTCGGCGCCGAGGTACGTGTTCAGCGCGACCGTGCCGCCGTTGCCGACGTAGCCGCCGGTCGTCAGCGTCTTGTAGCTGCCGGCCAGCGTCGGCGAGCCGGTCGGCGCGGCGAATGCGACGAGGCCCGCGTTGCTCAGGCGGCTCACGACCGAGCTGCCCGTCATGCGCCACGTGCTCGTGCCGTCGATGGTCAGCGCGACCGGGTCGATCTTCCCGGTCAGCGTCGTGCCGTTCGCGAGGAACACATTGCCGGTGCTCGACGCGTCGGAAACGATGTCGCCCGCGAGGTTCACCGCCGATGCGTCGAACGTCACGTTGCTGCCGTTCGCGAGGTTCAGCAGCGTGCCGTTGCCGGCCGTCACGACCGTGCCGTTGCGCACCGCGATGTCGGCCGTGCCGCCGCGCGCGGCGAAGGCCGGCCCGGTGGCGGCCGTCACGCTGCCGCCGTCGACGAGTATCGAGCTGGTCGCGCCGTTCGCGAGCGTGTCCGACGTGAGCACGCCGGCCGTCGCGCCCGCGAGCGTCGTGCCGGTCAACGCGAGCACGCCGCCGCTGTTCGCGGTTGCGCCGTTGCCGGCCGCGCTGGCGAGCGACGATCCCGCATCGGCGACGCGGCCGCCGTTTTGCACGACGACGGCATCGGCCGCGCTTCCCGATGTCGAGATTTTCGCGCCCGACAGCAGGGCCGTCGCGCCGGCGTCCATGACGATCGCATGGGCGTTCGTGCCGGTCGTCGCGACGGTCGTTCCATGGGCCGTGAGCGTGGAATCGGCCCCCGACACGGACAAGCCGCGCGCATCGGCGCCCGCCGTGCGGACGACCGTGGCCGCATCGGTCGCGATGCGCGCGCCCGCGCCGGCCGACGTCAGGCCGGCGGCGCCGTTGCCGGTCGTGGCGACCTGCGTGCCGGACAGCGCGATCGTTGCATTCGCACCGAGGTTGCGGATCCCGCTGCCCGCTCCGCCGACCGCGATCGACGTCGCACCGGCCGCGATACCGCCGCCCGTGACGGTCGAGTCGATCAGCACGCCGTCGGCGCTGCCGTTCGCGATGACGGCGCCGGCGCCCGACAGCGCGACCGATGCGCCGGCCCCCGTCAGGCGTACGCCCGCGATACCGTCGTCGGCTTCGATCGAACCTGCATTCGCGAGCGTGGCCGACGCGCCCTGCACGAGCGCGCCCGTGCCGTTGGCGACCCGGATCGTCGATGCGTTGTTCACCGTGCCGAGCGTGCCGGCCACGACGCCCGTCGAGCCGGCGCCGGTCAGCGACACCGTGCTGCGGTTCTCGAGCGTGCCGAGGTTTTGCGCGACGAAACCCGTCACGCCGGCGGTCGACGACGTGACGGCGGCATCGTTGATCAGCGTCGTCGCGACCGGTGCGCCGGCATTCGCGCCGGCGAGATCGTGCGCCTGGCCGTCCACGACGCCCGCGGTCGCGCCGCCCGCGTTCAGATTGATCGTCGCGCCCGCGTCGATCGTGCCTTTCGCGCCGCCTTCGACCGCGATCGCGATGCCGTTCGCGCCGTTGACGTTATAGACCGCGTTGCCGGTCGACAGCGTAGTGCCGGCGTCGGTCGCGAGCCCGCCGCGCGCCCGCTGGCCGTTGACGTCGGTCGTCAGCGCGCCGGCCGTCGACGCGCCCGTGTAGGCCGCGCCGCCCGCGACGCGGAACAGCGTCGAATCGTCGGTGTCGACGCTCAGGTGCTGCGCGGCGACGTTGATTTTCGAGCCTGCACCGTATGCATAGAAGCCGATCTGGTCGGTGCCGGACGTGAAGGCCGGCACGGCGTTCGCACCGACGTCGATCGTTGCGCCCGAACGCGCATGCACGCCGATCGCGCCCGTGCCGGTCAGGTTCAGCGCCCCGTCGACCGTGGCCTTCGCTAGCGGCCCTTCGGCCCAGACGCCGTAGTTGCGCGTGCCCGACGCGGGATCGAGGCCGCCGGCCACGTCGATCGTGCCGGTCGACGTCGCGGCCGTCGCGTTCGTGCCGGTGCCGACGACCATGATGCCGATGCCGTTCACGCCATTCAGCGTGATCGTGCCCGTGTTGGTCACGGCCGCCGCGGTGTTGGCGGCGAGCATGCCGACGTTGGCGAGCGGCGTGCCGGGCGCGGCGCCGTCGACGACGATCGCGCCCGCGTTGGTCAGCGCGCCGGAGGTCGAACCGATGCTCGCCAGCGCGGCGCCGTTCTGCGTTTGCGTGCCGATCACGATCGTGCCGAGGTTGCTCGCGGTGCCCGACGCGCCGAGCAGGATGCCGTACGCGTGCGCGGACAGCGCGACGTCGTTCGCGGCTTCGGGCGAGGCGGCGTCGTACTGCGCGGCGCGGCCGAGATAGATCGTGCCGCCGGCTTCGTTCGTGAAGCTGCCGCCGGCGACGAGGCCGCCGATCACCTGGCTGTCGAGCGTCGTCGCGTTGACGCCGACGTTGATCGTGCCGGCGTTCGATGCGCGTGCGCCGTCCGTGGCGGCTACCGCGTAGTTCTGCAGGTCGGGGCGCGTGCTGTTGAAGGTCCAGGCGCCGACGTTCATCACGCCGTTGTTGACGAAGGTCGTGCCGGCGCCGTTCGCGTAGATGCCGCTACCCTCGGTGTATGCGTTGAGGCTGAAGTTGTAGGGCCGCGCGGCGCCGCTGGTGTCGAAGTTGTCGCCGGCTGCGTAGCCGGACGAGATCACGCCGTTGTTCACGCCGCTCGCGCCGGTCAGCAGGCGCACGAGCGTGAAGTCGCCCGACAGCCGTCCGTCGTTGACGAAGTGCGCGCCGTTTTCGGCGAGGACCGCCGAGCTCGAGTCGATCGTGTTGGTGCCGCGGAAGTCGATCTGGCCGTCCTTGCCGATGTGCAGCGTCGCGTTTGCGCCGGTGCCGTGCATGACCGTCAGGTAATCCATCCGCAGCGTGTTCTTGTCGCCCGGCGTCACGTTGTTCGCATACTCGAACGATTGCGTGGAGAACGTGACGGCCTGGCTGAATGCTTGATCGTACGCGGCCTGCGAGCCGAGTGCGCCGCTCTGGACCGAGCGCACGAGAAAGGTGTTGTACGCGGCGAGCGACGCGGCGTCGGTGACCGTCCAGGCGCTGCCGTCGAACGCCGTGAAGGTGCCCGCATACGCCGGCACGTCGAGCAGCACGTGGCTGACGGGGCCGCCGCTCGCGAGATAGTCGCCGGTGCCGAGCCAGACCTGGTTGCGCGAGTTCCAGTTGACGACGCTTTGCGCCGTGCCCGTGCCGTCCGCGACGAACAGATCGGTCTGCTTGGGCGCCATCGTGATCGCATTGCCGGCCGCCGTCGGCGCGCCCGCGGGATCGCCGATCGACACGTCGAGCGTGCCGCCGGAGCGTTCGACGGTGCCGATCCGCGTGTTCACGTACTGGTTGCCGTTCACGTCGTGATAGACCGGCACGTTGATCGAGCCGGCGCTCGATGCCGCGAACGCACCCGAATCATAGATCGCGACCGACGTATGGCTGCCGGTGATCGAGTCGGGCGTGCTGACGCTGCGCGTCTTGCCGCCGATCGACAGCAGCGGCTGGTCGGGGTTGCCCGATACGACGGACGTGCTGCCGAGCGGCGTCAGCGTGTAGCCCATGTCGCCGGTCGCGCCGGTCCAGGCGCCCGTCAGGCCGACCCGGTCGCCACCCGACACGATCGTGGCGCCGGCCAGGTTGTCGTTGACCGTCGGGCTGAAGCTGTCGAGCGTGCAGGTGCCCCCGTTCGCGATTGCGGCGCCGCTGCCGCAGGTCGATGCGTGCGCGGCGCCGGCCGACAGCGCCGCCAGTGCGGCGCCGAGCGCCGCGACGCGAAGCGGCGACCGGCGCGTCGTTGCGTGCGCGGTGCGACGACTCGAGCCCGATGCGTTGCCCGAGCGCTTGCCGCGCGCCCGGGCCGTTTCCGCAACCGCGACCCAGCAGCCGGCGGCTTCGCTCCATATCGATCGAAATGAGTGATTCACGGCATACCCCTCTTTCTTCTTTTTGACGTGGCATTCGCCGCCATTCGGCGAATTCGCATTCCGCGGTGGGGAAACGATCCGAAGGGGCGTGCGGCGGCTATGGCCGCGTGTCGCGCCAATCGTGTTTCGTTACACCGAGGATGGGCGGAGTCTACTGATTCGGGTGGCCGTCGATTATCGAGAAACGGGAAACTGTAATGATGCGAACCGTAATGCGTGGTATTTTCGATTTGTGTGGTTAATCGAACCGAAGGCAATGGTGGTGGCGGGTTTGGGGGATTTTTTCGAAAATCCGGAAGGGCTGCCGGAGTAGGTGGGGTAACGCACGGTTCCGACGGGAGGGGCGCGCTAAAATGCGAGACCGGGATTTTCGTTTTAATCGGTCGTCGTTTTGTTTGTTGCGTCTTTTATTTATTTTCGCTTGTAAATTAATAAAATCAAGAAAATGTTGCATGACGTCGATCGGTTGCGCCGGGTGGTCGTCAAAATGAAACCATATTGGCCGCAGCGCGGCGATTTACGCCGATGACGGGCGTCGTCGGACGCGTCGCGTGAAGCTCGCGCGGCTGGCAGTGCGCAGGAAGCGGCCGATGCCGCGCTTCAGAAATCGATCGCGTCGTCGGAATCGCCGTCGGCCGCGGTGGCGAGCGCTTCGCGAACCGCCGTGCGCGGCGCGGACGCCGACGCGTCAAGCGACGGGTTGCGCAGTTTCTCGAGCACGCGCTCGGGCACCGGAATCCGCATCCGTGCGGCGACGTCGCCGCACTGGAACATGATCAGCTCGCCCGGCTCGAATGCGGTCCAGACTTCGTTGTCGGTGAGCGGCTGCGTCGCGATCACCGCGACGCGATCCTCCGGCGTCGTGTATTTCGCGAAGTCGATCGACAGGTCTTCATCGACGAGATGCGCGGTCGAGAACGGCCAGCGCCGCACGAGGTAGTGCAGCCGCGTCGAGCAGTGCGCGAAGAGCGCCTGGCCGTTCGACATCAGGAAATTGAACACGCCGTGATCGGTGATGCCGCGCGTCAGCTCGCCGACCCGCTCGAACAGTTCGGGCAGCGGCGGCTGCGCGCCGGGAAAGGCCTCGCGCAGCCCCTGCATCAGCACGCAGAACGCCTGCTCGCTGTCGGTCGTGCCGACCGGATGGTAGACGCTGCCGTCCATGTCCGGCGCGTAGTCCTGCAGATCGCCGTTATGCGCGAAGATCCAGTGCCGGCCCCACAGCTCGCGCATGAACGGATGGCTGTTCTCGAGCAGGATGTGCCCTTGCGTCGCCTTGCGGATGTGCGCGATCGTGTTCTTGGATTTGATCGGGTAGCGCTTCACCATTTCGGCGATCGGCGACGTGGCCGATGCCTGGTGATCGATGAAGAGACGGCAGGCCTTGTCTTCGAAGAACGCGATGCCCCAGCCGTCGGCATGGTGATCGGTGAGCCCGCCCCGGGCCGCGAAACCTGTGAAGGAGAATGTGACGTCCGTCGGCGCGGCGCAGTTCATTCCAAGGAGTTGGCACATTTTACGTGGGGCGGCAGGCTGAAGCGGGGTAACGAACCGGGCGAACCCCGGTACAATGCGGTTTCTAGCATATCACCGAGCCCTGAGCGGTAAAAAGCGGATTCCGCTGGCCAAAGGCCCCGTGTTGCGGTTTGCCGTCAGTCGGCCCGCGCACGCGCGTTCCGGCCCCGCCGATGGCAAGCCCGTTCCTCACGACGCCTCCTATGACTGCCTCGAACGCTTCTTCCCCGGCGACGCTTTCGCTCGCCCGTCCCGACGACTGGCACCTGCACCTGCGAGACGGCGACATGCTCGCCGCCGTGCTGCCGCACACCGCCCGTCAGTTCGGCCGCGCCATCGTCATGCCGAACCTGAAGCCGCCGGTCACGACCACCGCGCAGGCGCAGGCTTATCGCGAGCGCATCCTCGCCGCGCTGCCGGCCGGGCTGACGTTCGAACCGCTGATGACGCTGTACCTGACCGACAACACGCCGCCCGACGAAATCCGCCGCGCGCGCGAGAGCGGCTTCGTGCACGGCGTGAAGCTGTACCCGGCGGGCGCGACGACGAACTCCGACCACGGCGTCACCGATCTCGCGAAATGCGCGAAGACGCTCGAGGCGATGCAGGAAACCGGCATGCCGCTGCTCGTGCACGGCGAGGTGACCGATGCGTCGATCGACCTGTTCGATCGCGAGAAGGTGTTCATCGATCGCGTGATGACGCCGCTGCGCCGCGATTTCCCGGGCCTGAAGGTCGTGTTCGAGCACATCACGACGAAGGACGCGGCCGACTACGTGCGCGATGCCGACGCGGCGCCCGGTTTGCTCGGCGCGACGATCACCGCGCATCACTTGCTGTACAACCGCAACGCACTGTTCGTCGGCGGGATTCGCCCGCATTACTACTGCTTGCCGGTGCTGAAGCGCGAGACGCATCGCGTGGCGCTGGTCGAGGCCGCGACGTCGGGCAACCCGCGCTTCTTCCTCGGCACCGACAGCGCGCCGCATGCGCGCGGCGCGAAGGAAACCGCGTGCGGCTGCGCGGGCTGCTACACGGCGCTGCACGCGCTCGAACTGTACGCGGAAGCATTCGACACGGCCGGCGCGCTCGACAAGCTGGAAGGGTTCGCGAGCTTCTTCGGCGCGGATTTCTACGGGCTGCCGCGCAGCGCCGAGACGGTCACGCTGCGTCGCGAGGCGTGGGAACTGCCGCGCGAGATCTTCGCGGGCGATACGCCGGTCGTGCCGCTGCGCGGCGGCGAGACGATCGGCTGGAAACTCGCGTGACCGGCGCGCCGCCGCGTGAACCCGGCCCTGCGGCCGGTCTCGCGGCGGCGGAGTTCGCGCGGATCGACTGGTCCGCGCCGTGGCTCGCGCCTCACGCGGAGCCGGGTCGCGCGTGGCAGGCGGCCGCCCGTGCGGGCGAGGCCGCGCTGCTCGATGCGTTGAACGGCGCGTTGCGCGGCGGCGGTCGCGTCACCGGTCGCGGCAGGCCGCTGCGGTTCGTGCCGCAGGCCGAGCTGCCGCCCGGCATCGCGTACGAGACCCATATTGCGGCCACCGGCCGCGTGCCGACCCGCCACAATCTCCACGACTTCTTCAATGCGCTCGTCTGGTTCGCGTACCCGCGCACCAAGGCCGTGCTGAATGCGCGTCAGGCCGCCGCGATCGATGGGGCGGGCGGGGTCGGCCCCGTGCGTGGCACGTTGCGCGATGCGCTGACGCTGTTCGACGAGAATGCGGCGCTGTTCGTCACGGCCGACCGCGCGCTTGCCGACGCGCTGCGCGGCTTCGACTGGCAGCGGCTGCTGGTGGCCGCGCGCGATGCGTGGGGTACGCGCTGCGAAGCGCGGCTGGTCGGCCATGCGCTGCTCGAACAGCTCGTTGTACCGTACAAGTCCTGCACCGCGCACGCGTGGATCGTCGAAGTGAGCGCCGACTATTTTTCATGGCCCGACGCGCAACGGAGCGCGCATGTCGATGCGCGGATCGCCGCCGAACTCGCGACGCGCGCGCTGACGACCCGCGATTTCGCGCCGCTGCCGGTGCTCGGCGTGCCGGGCTGGTGCGCGGCGAACGCCGACGCCGCGTTCTACGACGATCCGGCCGTGTTTCGCAGCGGCCGCCGCTCGCGCGCTGCCGACGGCGGCGCGCAGTGCTAGAATGCGCGTCGCAAAGCAGGCCAGGCAGTCGCGGCCTCGCCGCCTTCGGGCGCGCGGGGGCGAGGAAAGTCCGGACTCCACAGGGCAGGGTGATGGCTAACGGCCATCCGTGGCGACACGCGGAACAGGGCAACAGAAAGCAAACCGCCGATGGCCCGGCGCAAGCCGGGATCAGGTAAGGGTGAAACGGTGCGGTAAGAGCGCACCGCGGCGACGGCGACGTTCGCCGGCACGGTAACCTCCACCCGGAGCAATTCCAAGTAGGCAGGCGCGCATTTTCGGATGCAGGACGGGGCCCCCGTCTCGTCTGCGGGTAGGAAGCTTGAGCGCGTCAGTAATGGCGCGCCTAGAGGAATGGCTGCCACGCGTTGCGCGCTTCGGCGCGCGGCGTGCACAGAATCCGGCTTATCGGCCTGCTTTGCCGTTCGAATGCGAAAGGGCCGGCGTCTCCCAGCGGAGCGCCGGCCCTTTTTTCATGCGTTCGCCGTGCGCTCAGGCGGCGACGATGTCGAACGAATGCGTGAGTTCGGCCGTCTTCGCGATCATGATCGACGCGGAGCAGTACTTGTCGTGCGACAGGTTAATCGCGCGCTCGACCGTGGCCGGATTCAGATTGCGGCCAGTGACCGTGAAGTGGAAGTGCACCTTCGTGAACACCTTCGGATCTTCGCTCGCGCGCTCGGCCTTCAGCGTGACCGAGCAGCCGCTCACTTCCTGACGGCTCTTCTTCAGGATCAGCACGACGTCATAGGCCGTGCAGCCGCCGGTGCCGAGCAGCACCATTTCCATCGGACGCGGCGCGAGATTGTGGCCGCCGCCTTCGGGCGCGCCGTCCATCGTGACGAGATGCCCGCTGCCGGTCTCGGCGGAAAACGCCATGCCGTCCTGGCCCATCCAGCTTACTTTGCATTCCATGCTTGCACTCCAGCGTTGCCTGATTCGGATTCGATCCGGCATTGTAGCCCGCGGCGCAACGGTCGGCTGATGCGCTGCACGACGTGCAACGCCGGCGCCATGCGAGTGGAGTGGCGAGCGGCGATTTCCCTGCTTAATTTAGGGGTTTTGCTCTAGGCGGGGACGGTTTCAGGTCGTGTCTGGTGCGATTATGTGGTTGATTTAAAACGATAATCCGGGTGCACAAGTTTGCTGGTCGAAATCCCATATCATGGGATGTAATTTCGCCATGCAAATTTTCTTGTGAAGTCCGCAGGCCATTCGTATAATGAACCTCATTGGTTGTCGCGCTGCGGCAACCTCCGAATGTCTCCTCCACCCTCCTCCTAAGGTGGATTAAGCCCGAACCAGCCGTTCGGGCTTTTTTTCGTGTGCGCCCAGCATGGGCGCATTCCTGCGGGTGGAAGTCCCGCCATAAGCTGATCACGGCAAATGAAG
>NZ_LPDI01000094.1:0-1027 GCF_001528895.1 Burkholderia sp. MSMB1078WGS
TGTCGGTCTTCACGCGCTCGACGATGCCTTCGTCGCGCAGCAGCTTCAGGTTCGCGACCGCGACGGCCGCCGCCACCGGATGGCCCGAGTACGTGAGGCCATGATTGAATTCGCCGTTGTCGATGATCGGGCGCGCGATGCGCTCGTGGATGCCCACCGCGCCCATCGGCACGTAGCCCGACGTGAGGCCCTTCGCCATCGTGATCAGGTCCGGCTCGAAGCCGAAGTGCTGGTGCGCGAACCATTCGCCGGTGCGGCCGAACCCGCCGATCACTTCGTCGGCGACGAGCAGCACGTCGTACTTGCGGCAGATCCGCTGGATTTCCGGCCAGTACGTCGACGGCGGGAAGATCACGCCGCCCGCGCCCTGGAACGGCTCGCCGATGAACGCCGCGACGTTCTCCGCGCCGAGTTCGAGGATCTTCGCTTCGAGCTGCTGCGCCCGCGCGAGGCCGAATGCTTCGGGCGTCTCGCCCGGTTGCGCTTCGCCGAAGAAATACGGCTGGTCGATGTGCACGATGTGCTCGACCTTCGACGGCATCTGCTCGTGCATGTAGCCCATCCCACCGAGCGTGCCGCCCGCGATCGTCGAGCCGTGGTAGCCGTTCTTGCGCGAGATCACGTATTTCTTCTGCGGCTTGCCTTGCACGCGCCAGTATTGATGCACGACACGCAGCACCGTGTCGTTGCCTTCCGAGCCGCTGTTGCAATAGAAGAAGTGGTTGAAGCCGGCCGGCGTCACTTCCGCGAGCATCGCGGAGAGCTCGATCACCGGCGGATGCGTGGTCTTGAAGAACGTGTTGTAGAACGGCAGTTCCTGGATCTGGCGATAGGCGGCGTCGGCGAGTTCCTTGCGGCCGTAGCCGACGTTCACGCACCAGAGGCCGGCCATCCCGTCGATCACCTTGTTGCCGTCCGAGTCCCACAGGTAGACGCCGTCGGCCTTCACGATCACGCGGCTGCCCGCGCGATTGAGCGCGCCCATGTCCGAGAACGGATGGATGTGGTGCGCGGCGTCGAGCGCGCG
>NZ_LPDI01000095.1:0-202791 GCF_001528895.1 Burkholderia sp. MSMB1078WGS
ACCGCCCGGTGCGGACCCGCATGCCGGGTGGTGTGGGAGGGGATCGGTCAGACTCTCTGACCGCCCCTATCCCGATCCGGCGCCCGGAGCACCCGCGGCGCCGGCCCCGTCAGTGACGGAGTTCGTCGGGGCCGCCGCCCCCGCCGCCGTGGTTGCCGCCACCGTTTCCGCCGCCTTGCGGCCGTGCATAACCGCCGCCCCCGCCACCCTGGCGTACCGGCGGCGGCATCGCACGGCCCTCTCCGCCGGGCGCAGGCGGCGGGCGCAGCACCGCCGGCGGTGGGCCGGCCGGACGCGTATTACCCGCCCCACCGGGCATCGGCGTCGGCGCCGGCGGGCTGGCCGGGCGCGTATTACCCGCCCCGCCCGGCATCGGCGTCGGCGGGCTGGCCGGACGCGCATTACCCACCCCACCCGGCATCGGCGTCGGCGGGCTGGCCGGACGCGCGTTACCCATCCCGCCCGGCATCGGCGTCGGCGGCGTTTGCGGCGTCAGTGCCGGTGCCGCCGGCGCCGGCACGCGGTTCGCGCCGTTCCAGCCGCCGCGCGTCGCCGACGGCCGCGTGTCGTGCACGGGCGGCGGGCCGCCCGGCGCGACCTGCATCGGCACGCCCGGTTGCGGACGCCCTTGCGCCGGCGGCACGCCGCCGGGGCCGAGCCTCGGCTCCGGACGATGCGCCCAGCGATCGCGGTCGGGATACCACGGGCGGTGCCGGTAATAGCGATCCCAGTACGCGCCGATCGCGAACCCGGTCACCGGCACGCCGATGATCGCGCCATATTCGAGCAACGGCACGTAGCTCCCCTGGTACGGATAGTCGAGCAACTGCGCATCGATCCAGCCGCGCACGCCCGGCAATGCGACGTCGCACCACGTGTAGTCGCTCAGGCAGCCGAATACGTCCAGCGCGGTGCCGGGCGGAATCTGCGCGACCACCGGATAATCGGGCGCAGGCCCGGCATACAGCTCGGCCGGCGAATTCGTGTAAGCGCTGCTCTGCGCATCGGCAACGCCCGGTGCGACCGCGAGGCCGGCCAGGACGACGCACAGACTTCGGACAATCGTGTTCCTCATGATGCTCTCCCGCGTCGCGCCGATGCGCGCCGGTCAGTGCCGATGGCCGCCGCCCCAGTGACCGCCACCCCAATGACCGCCGCCCCACGGACGATGCCAGTACCCGCCGCGCCCGCCCCAGTATCCGCCGCCCCAGCGGCCCCAGAAGCCGATCGTCACGGGCGGCCCGTACCAGCCCGAGTAGTACGCCGGGTAGTAATACGGATACGGATACGGCGGCGGCACGTAGGCCGGGGCGACATACACGGGAACCGCCGTGTCGGTGTCGACCTGCGCCTGCGGCACGGTCGACGGGGCCGGCGCCGATGCGGCCGTTGCGACCGGAATGTCGCGCTGCGTCACCGCGGCAGGCACCGGCGCGTAATAAGGTGCGTAACCGTACGGGCTCGTGTAGTAGCAGCCGCCAAGCGCCAGTGCGGCCAGCGCGACGGCGGCGGGCCTCGCGGCGAAAATGGGGTTCATCTCGTACTCCAGCAGAATTCGCGCGTCGCCGCCGGGCGCGCGCCTGACTCTAGCTTACGTCCCCTGCAGATTTCCGCGCGTATGATCGGTTACTTTTTGTTTCCTCTCCCGGACGGCGAAGCAGGCACGCCGCGTGCTGGCCCGTCCGCGGCGCCAACGTTGAAGTTGGGCCAAATGCCCTCAACTTGAACGATGTCGGGCTGACCGGCGCGGACGGGCGTCCGCGATCCACCGGCACCCGCAAACCGGCGAGCTTCGGCCCGCCCAGACAGGAACGCGGCTCGCGCCGCCATCGACATGACTACGCCACGCCCCACTTCCCGGGCGGACACACCGCTCGACCCGATCATCCAGTTGCTGGCGCTTGCCGGCGAGCAAGGTTATCTGACGCACGCCGACCTCGTCGACGCGCTGCCGCCCGAAAGCGACAGCCCCGACGCGCTCGACGTCGTGCGCGCCGCGCTTGCCGACATCGGCATCGCGGTACTCGACGAGCCGGCCGTGCCTGCGCCGTTCGCCGGCGCGGCGCCGGTCGAGGTCGATCGCGACGCGCTCGACGAAGGCCGGGCCATGCTCGGCGACCTCGCGCGCGGCACGAGCGCGTCGACCGATCCGCTCGCGCTCTACATGCGGCGCATGCACGCGGTGCCGCTGCTCACGCGCGAAGGCGAAATCGTGCTCGCCCGCGAGATCGAAACGGGCCGCCATCAGGTACTGCACGCGATCGCCGGCTATCCGCCTGCGGTCGACGCGCTGCTCGAGCGTCATCGCGCGACGGGCAGCGCCGGCTCGACCGGCTCGCCCGACGACGACGACGCCGGTGCGCCCGCGCCCGCCCGCTACGATGCGCTGCACGCAGCGGTGTCGGTGCTGCGCGGCGCATTGCATGCGCATGGCAGCCGTTCGGCCGAATACCGCGACGCGCGCAACCACGTGGCCGCCCTGCTCGGTTCGCTCCCGTGGGTCGCGCCGGCCGCCGACGACGCGGGCCGTACGATACGCGCACTCGCGGCCGCCGCCCACGATCCGTCGGCGGTCGACGCGGCGTGCTTCGACGCGGTCGCCCGGCGCGCGCTCGCAGCCGCACTGAGCGACGGCCAGCAGAAGGTGCGCGACGCGACGCGTGCGATGCTCGAGGCGAATCTGCGGCTCGTGCTGTCGATCGCGCGCAAGTACCTGAACCGCGGCGTCGACCTGTCCGACCTCGTGCAGGACGGCTGTCTCGGCCTGATGCGCGCGATCGAGAAATTCGAATACCGGCGCGGCTTCAAGTTCTCGACCTATGCGACCTGGTGGATTCGCCAGGCGATCGCGCGCGCGGTCGCGGATCGCGCGCGCACGATCCGCGTGCCGGTGCACGTCGGCGATCAGTACCAGCGCGTGCAGCGGCATGCGCTGCGCTTTCGCCAGCGCACGGGCCGGCGGGCCACGCCGGCCGAGCTCGCGGTCGAAACCGGCCTCGACGAAGACAAACTGCGCGCGGTGCTTGCGCTGCCCGCCGAGCCGGTCTCGCTCGACACGCCGCTGCCCGACGCGGACACCGGCCTCGTGGAATTGATAGAGGATCAGGCCTCGGCCAGCCCGTTCGAGCAACTGGCCGACACGCGCATGCGCGAATGCGTGCGGTCGCTGCTGCGGTCGGTCACGCCGACCGAGGCCGACGTGCTGCGCCGGCGGTTCGGCCTCGGCGGCGCCGAGCCCGACACCTACGACGCGATCGCGCAGGATGCGGGGATGTCGCGCGAGCGCGTGCGGCAGATCGAGAAACGGGCGCTCGCCGCGCTGCGTACGGCCGCCGAGGCCGAGAACGCGCAGTCGTTTCTCGACGCTTGACCGCCCCGAGCGCAACGCACGGTCATGCCGCGTTCCGGCACGACCGTGCGCTGCGCGCCTGTGCTACGTTTGTCATTGGCGCGCATCAAACTTTCTTCATCGCGCGTCGCGACGATGGTTGACAGCCGACCGGCGCGCCACTCGTCGCGCCCATTCCGTTTGTGCTTTCCGGGTCCCTCGCCATGCAGTCGACCGTCAGCCAGACGTACGAGGAAAACCGGCCCATCGCGGCGTGCCTGCGCGAGGCCGCGCAGTGGCTTGTCGACCAGGGCGCGAACCCGTACCGGGTCGCCGCGTACCGTGCGGCGGCCGATACGGTCGACGCGCTCGACCGCGACATCCGCGGCGTGTTCGAAACCGGCGGCGTCGAGGCGCTCGGCGCGCTGCCTGACATCGGCGCGGGCGTCGCGCAAGCGATCGCCGAGCTGCTGGTGACGGGGCGCTGGCGCCAGCTCGATCGCCTGCGCGGCGATGCCGAGCGCGCATCGGCCTTCGAAGCGGTGCCGGGCATCGGCCACGCGCTCGCGCTGCGCATTCATGACGCACTGCACATCGACACGCTGGAGGAGCTCGAACGCGCGGCCCGCAACGGCCAGCTCGAAACGATCGCGGGCGTCGGCCCGCGCCGCGCGGCCGGCATCCGCGCCGCACTCGACGACGTGCTGAGCCGCCGCCGGCGCTGGCAAGGCCGCATGCAAAACACCGATCCCGGCACGGAACCGCCCGTCGAACTGCTGCTTTACATCGATCGCCAGTACCGCAACAAGGCGGCCGCCGGCGTGCTGCCGAGGCTCACGCACCGGCGCCTGAACGCGGACGGTTACGTGCCGCCGCCCGTCATGCACATGACCAAGGGCGGCTGGCATTTCACGGTGCTGAGCCAGCATGCCGCGATGCGCACGCCGGAAGCCGGGCGCTCGACCGACTGGGTCTCGCTCTACTTCTACGACGCCGTGCAGTGCGAGCACCAGCGCACCGTCTTCACCGAAACGTACGGCGCGCTCGTCGGCAAGCGGATCGTACGCGGGCGCGAGATGGAATGCCGCGTGTATTACGCGGGGTGAGTCATGCGTCGACGGTGTTGCCGACGTCGAAGGCGGCACCAACGGCATCCCTTTGGACGATCCGGCACGTCGAACTCGCCACGTCACCATCCTCCCGTCGAATCGCTACCGCTACGCCCACGTTGCGCAGGCTCGCCGCCTACGCGCTTTCCGCCTTCGCGCGGCGCGCCGGATGACGATGCGCGGCAATGCGCAGCAGCTTCCGGAACGACGGGCACTCGAGATGGTTCGCCGCCGGGCACACGGCCGCATGCCGCAGCGCATCGCGCACCGCGCCGAGACGGCGGATCGTGCGGTCGAGCTCGTCGGCCTTGCCATCGAGCTTCGCGCGATCGATCGCGGGCCGACCGTCGGCGCCGACCATCGCGAGAATGTCGTCGAGCGAGAAACCGGCCTCCCGGCCGAGCGCGATCAACGCCAGGCGCTCCAGCACCGACGCGTCGTATTGCCGCCGCAGCCCGTGCCGGCCGATCGGCACGATCAGCCCCTTTTCCTCGTAGTAGCGCAGCGTCGACGCGGGCAATCCCGTGCGCTGCGCCACGTCGGCGATGTCCAGTCGGCTCATGCTTGACCTCAAGTGAACTTGAAGTTGCAAGATAGTCGCTCGACTTCACGAAGACAAGCCCGGTGGAATCAGCCGCCGTCGCTGCGTTGCGCCGTTTCCTCGTAGCGATCGAGCGCGTCGAGCAGTTTGCCCGGCCGGCTCATCTCGGCCCGCAGCCTGGCGGCTTTCTCGATATCGGCCGGCGCGGTGAGCTTCGCGCCCTGATCGAGGTACTGCTGCGCGCGCGTCTCGCCTGCGGCGGCAGCCAGGCTCAACAACGCATTCGCGGCGATCGGATCGGATGCGACACCGCTGCCCGCGTAGTACTGCACGCCCAGCCGGAACAGCGATGTCGCGGCACCCTGGGCCGCAGCGAGCCGATACCATCTCGCCGCTTCGGCGTCGTCCTTGCGCACGCCCTGCCCGTTTTCGTACATCAGGCCGAGATTGTTCTGTGCGTTCGCGTCGCCCTGTTCCGCGGCGAGTCGGTACCACTTGAATGCCTCGGTGTCGCTCTGCGTCACGCCGCGCCCGCTGTCGTACAGGTAACCGAGGGCGTTCTGTGCTTGCGGCTCGCCCTGATCGGCCGCGCGCCGATACCATTTGGCGGCTTCCGCGACATCCTGCGGCACGCCGGTCCCGGCGTCGTACATCAGCCCCAGATACAGTTGCCCTCTGGGCAGGCCCTGTTCGGCCGCGCGCCGGTAGAGCCGCACCGCTTCCGCGCTATCCTGCGGCGCGCCTTCGCCGTCCTCGTATGCGCGGCCGAGATTGCACAACGCATCCCCATTGCCCTGCGCGGCCGCGCGCCGATACCAGCTCACGGCCTCCGCCCGGCTTTGCTCGACGCCGATGCCGGTTTCGTACAGCGTGCCGAGATTGTTCTGCGAGGCCGCGTCGCCCTGATCGGCGGCCCGCCGGTACCATTTCGCGGCTTCGGCGGGATTCCGTTCGACGCCGTCGCCGTGCTCGTACATCAGCGCGACGCTGAATTCGCCGTCCAGATCGCCGCGCTTCGCCTTCGCCATCGCCGCGTCGAACGTCCCGGGCGCATCGTCGTGCCCGAGCCAGGCGGTGCCGCCCCCAACGATCAATACCAGCGCGAGCGCGATGAGAATCGCAATACGGGCTTTCCGGCCCATTCGTGCCTCGGTCATCTCTCAGTGTTCTCTTTTTTGTGGTTGCAACCGGTACGCCCAACCGCGCACCGACGTCACTCGCCGCCGCAGTCGATCAGGTTGCGGCGCACGCGCCCGAGCAGGCGCACCAGCGTATCGCGCTCGTCGGGCGTGAAGCCGCGCAGCCCGTCGTCGGCGACGGTATCGCCCACCTCCAGCATCTGCGGAAAGATCTCGCGCGACTTGTCGGTCAGCCGGATCACGAACGCGCGGCGGTCGTCGTCGTTCGCGACGCGCTCGATCCACCCATAGCTTTCCATCCGGTCGAGCAGCCGCGTGAGCGAGATCGGCGTGATCTCGAGCCATTCGGCGAGCCGCGCCTGGTTCATCTCGCCCTTCCACGTCAGGTACGCGAGCACGCGGCTTTGCGCCCGCGTCAGCCCGATGCGCTTCGCGCGCCGGTCGAACAGGCGCCCGTTCAGGCGGGCCACGTCGGCGATCAGGTAACCGATCCGGTTCTCGTAGGTCTTGTCCATGCGGCGATTATAGGGTCAAGCCGGAGCCGACCCGACGCTGGCGACTCGGCAATAAGCGGCTATATAATGAGTATGCTTATAATTTGCGCCATACCGGATCGCCGCGCACGGCGACCGCCCCACGGAGACACCCGCTTGAACCCCGCCGCCGACGCCCCCGCCTCGTCCGCCCTGAACCGGCCGATGCTGACCCTGTCGATCATGCTCGCCACGCTGATCCAGACCCTCGACAGCACGATCGCGAACGTCGCGCTGCCCCACATGCAGGGCACGCTGTCCGCGTCGCAGGACGAAATCACGTGGGTGCTGACCTCCTACATCGTCGCCGCGGCGATCGCGACACCGCTCACCGGCTGGCTGTCCGACCGGCTGAGCGTGAAGCGGCTGCTGATCGTGTCGATCGCCGGCTTCACGGTTGCGTCGGCGCTGTGCGGGCTGTCGGAGACGCTCGTGCAGATCGTCGGCGCGCGGCTGCTGCAGGGTGTGTTCGGCGCCGCGCTGGTACCTCTGTCGCAATCGATCCTGCTCGACATCAACCCGCGCGAGAAACAGGGCCAGGCGATGGCGATCTGGGGGATGGGCGTGATGGTCGGCCCGATCCTCGGCCCGACGCTCGGCGGCTGGCTCACCGACAGCTACAACTGGCGCTGGGTGTTCTTCATCAACGTGCCGATCGGCGCATTCGCGCTCGCCGGCGTGATGACCTTCCTGCCGGCGCGCGCGCCGCGCCCGCACGTGAAATTCGACGCGTTCGGCTTCGCGACGCTCGCGCTCGCGATCGGCGCGTTCCAGGCGATGCTCGACCGCGGCGAACAGCTCGACTGGTTCGGTTCCTACGAGATCCGCATCGAGGCGCTCGTCGCGGCGCTCGGCTTCGCGTTCTTCCTCGCGCATACGGCGAGCGTCGGCAAGGCGTCGTTCTTCAAGTCGGAACTGCTGCGCGACCCGAATTTCGCAACGGGCACGCTGTTCATCTTCGTGGTCGGCGCGGTGCTGTATGCGACGCGCGCGCTGCTGCCGCCGATGCTGCAGAACCTGATGGGCTACCCGGTCGCGACGACGGGCCTCGTCACCGCACCGAGCGGCGCCGGCACGATGATCGCGATGCTGTTCGTCGGGCGGCTGCTGAAATACGTGGATGCGCGGATGCTGCTGCTCGCGGGGCTGTCGATTTCCGCGCTCGCGCTATGGCAGATGATGCAGTACACGGTCGTGCTGTCCGAAGCGGACATCGTGTGGCCCGGCGTGATCCAGGGCTTCGGTCTCGGGCTCGTGTTCGTGCCGCTGAGCGCGCTGTCGTTCTCGACGTTGCCGCCCGAGCTGCGCGCCGACGGCACGGCCACCTACAGCCTGATGCGCAACATCGGCAGCAGTATCGGCATCTCGATCGTGCAGACGCTGATGACGCGCAATACGCAGGTCGCGCATGCCGACCTCGCGGCCCACGTCACGCCGTTCGATCCGGCCGTGCAGGCGATCGCCGGCAGCCGCGTCGACATCGCACTGCTCGACCGCACGATCAACCAGCAGGCGACGATGATCGCGTACCTGAACGATTTCAAACTGATGTTCGTCGCGACGCTGCTGATGATCCCGCTGTTGCTGCTGATCCGCCCGCCGCAGAAGGCGGCGAGCGTCGACGTCGCGCATGCGGCGATGGATTGACGAGCGCGCATGCGCCCGTCCGAGGCCGCGTCAGGCCTTCATCGTCCCGGTTCGCACGTAGCGCTCGTGCCACGACAGCGCCTCGGCGAGCAGATGCGGCGTGTGCTTGCCGAAGCTGTCGCGCGACGCGCGCTCGAAGTAGTCCTCGAGCATCGGCCGGTAGTCCGGGTGCGCGCAGCTCGCGATGATCTTGCGCGCGCGCTGCTTCGGCGACAGGCCGCGCAGGTCGGCCAGCCCCTGCTCGGTGACGACGACCGCGACGTCGTGCTCGGTATGGTCGACGTGGCTCGCCATCGGCACGATCCGCGAGATCGCCCCGCCCTTCGCGGTGCTTGCCGACATGAAGCACGACAGGTAGCCGTTGCGCGCGAAGTCGCCCGAGCCGCCGATGCCGTTCTGGATCTTCGTGCCCATCACGTGCGTCGAATTCACGTTGCCGTAGATGTCGGCCTCGATCATTCCGTTCATCGCGATGCAGCCGAGCCGGCGCACGAGTTCCGGATGGTTGCTGATCTCCTGCGGGCGCAGCACGATCTTCTCGCGGAACGTCGCGATTTCGTCGGCGAAGCGCTGCACGGCGGCCGGGCTCAGCGACAGCGCGGTGGCCGATGCGAAGCTCAGCGTGCCGTCGTCGAGCAGGTCGAGCATGCCGTCCTGGATCACTTCCGTGTACGCGGTCAGGTTCGAGAAGCCGGCCGAGCTCAGTTCCGCGAGCACCGCGTTCGTGATGTTGCCGACGCCCGACTGCAGCGGCAGCAGGTTTTCCGGCAGGCGGCCGCGCTTCACTTCGTGGCGCAGGAAGTCGATCAGTTGCAGCGCAATCTGCTTGGAGGTCGCATCCGGCGCGGTGAACGCATTGCTGCGATCGGGCGCGTCGGTTTCGACGATCGCGACGATCTTGTCGGCCGGGCAGCGCAGGTACGGCTCGCCGATCCGGTCGTCGCTCTTCGTCAGCGGAATCGGCTTGCGGTGCGGCGGCAGCGCGGTGCCGTAGTAGATGTCGTGCATCCCGTCGAGGCCGATCGGCTGGCGCGCATTCACTTCGAGGATCACGTGCTTCGCGCGTTCGAGCCACGTCTTGTTGTTGCCGATCGAGGCGGACGGAATCAGCAGGCCGTCCTCGCGGATGCCCGCAACTTCGACGATCGCGACGTCGAGATCGCCGTACAGCCCGAACCACGCGTATTGCGCGACGTGGCTCAGGTGGACGTCCTGATAGTCGACTTCGCCGCCGTTGATCTTGTCGCGCAACGTCGGGTCGGACTGGTACGGCAGCCGCATCGAGATGCCGTCGGTGCGGGCGAGCGCGCCGTCGAGTTCCGGTGCGGTCGACGCGCCCGTCAGCACGTTGATCCGGAAGTCCTCGCCGCGCGCGTGCGCCGCGTCGATGTGGGCGGCGAGCGCGGCCGGCACGGCCTTCGGATAGCCCGACCCGGTGAAGCCGCTCATGGCGACGGTCATGCCGGGGCGGATCAGCGCGGCGGCTTCGTCGGCGGTGCGGACGAGCGAACGCAGGGCGGGAGCGAGGATGCGTGATGAAGACATGGCTGGTTATCTGACGCTTTGGTCTGTCGTTGACGTCGCGGGGGGTGTCTCCTGAGCGACGCGAAGCCCTTGGGGCCGCGAGGGGCGGCCCGGCACCACGGGCACGGCCGGAGTATCGCAGAGGCCATCGCCGCGAAATGTCCGCTGGATGCAAAAGATCCTTGCCGGATTTGCCGGGTATCGAACGAGCGTTCTGTGACAGGCGATCCGCCCACGCCGAATGCACGCGAAAGGCGTGCGAAAGCATCGGGGCGAATCGTTGGTTCGCGATCGCGGACCGTCGCGCATCAATCGACGAGATTTCACCGACATTGACGAGCTCCGGTTCGGCAATCGCCGATACCCGTCCGGCGCGGCCGATTGTCGCCCGATGCGGCTTTTCCGGGCCTGACGGAGATCAAGGTCGCATGCGCTGCGCGACGTCGGCCAACCGGCGCGAAAAACCCGCGCGATCCGCCTGCGAGGCCCATCCGGCCTTGACAGCCGCACGCGGCAAACCACACTGGAAGACGAGGTCGGCCGCCCGAATGGCCGCCCCGTTCACACGTGCGTTTCTGGACCGGCCGATGCCTTCAAGACGCGGTAACACTCCCGTATGTCAGGACATTGATCGAATAAAAAGCAACAAATTACAATTCCGTATATATTTCGCCGATGGACCAAAGAAAAACCGCCACACGCCCCGAGCCACCCCCGCCACGCACCTGGGATGCGCGGCTCGCGCGCTCGCTCGTCCGACCGCTCGTCGATACACCGGTCACTCCGAATCACCTCACCACCGTTCGCCTGCTGATCGGCCTCGCCGGCGCCTGGTGCCTCGCGCACGGCGGCTTCGGCTGGAGCAACGCAGGCGCGTTCCTGATCGTGTTGTCGAACTTCGTCGACCACACCGACGGCGAACTCGCGCGCATCAGCGGCAAGTCCAGCAAGATCGGTCATTTTTACGACCTGGCGGCCGATGCGCTCGTCACGGTCGCGCTGTTCGTCAGCATGGGCGTCGGCATCGTCGCCCAGGGCGGCCAGATGGCCGCGTCGCCGGTGCTGCTCGGCGCGGTGGCCGGCGCGGCCGTCGCGCTGATCTTCTTCCTGCGCATGCGGATCGAATCGATCGCCGGCAAGGCCGGCACCAAGCAGGCATTCGCCGGCGGCTTCGAGACGGAAGACGTGCTGTACCTGCTGCCGATCGTGACGCTCGTCGACGGCGTCGAGCCGTTCCTGCTCGCGGCGTCGATCGGCGCCCCGCTGTTTGCCGCCTGGGTCGTGATCGACTGGTGGCGCATCGTGCGGCGCGGCAACCTCCCGCAGAACCCGGCCGCGCAGAACTCAACCGAAATCCAGGCTTCCAAATGACTCCTAGCACGCGCGACGATTCCGTGCTGAGCCCGGCACGCCCTGCGCCCGTGCGCGCGGCCGCGGCCGATCCCGATCGCACCGTGGCCGACTGCGTCGGCCGGCTCGATCTCGACCGCCTGCGCGGCGACTACACGCGCCAGGGCTCGTTCCTCTACCTCGACGCGTTTCTGCCGGCCGACGCGCACGCGAAGCTGGCGAACGCCGCCCGCGCGATGCAGGCCAGTCTGAACCGCAATTACCTGCCCGGCCACAAGCAGGGCGGCAGCGTGAGCCGCCATACGATCGACGAGCAAGCGCCGTACATCGCCGAGCTGTATCGCTCGAAGGCGCTGATCGGTTTCCTCGAGAAAATCACGGGCGACAAGCTGATGCTGTCGCCGGACGACGATCCGCACGCGTACGCGCTGTATTACTACACGAAGCCCGGCGACCACATCGGCTGGCACTACGACACGTCTTACTACGACGGCCGCCGCTACACGCTGCTGATCGGCGTGATCGACGAATCGTCGTGCCGGCTCGACTACGAGCTGCATACGCGCAACCCGGACGTCGCCGACGAACCGGGCTCCGTGCAGATCGCCGACGGCGGCATCGTGCTGTTCGACGGCGACAAGCTGCGCCACCGCATCACGCCGCTCGGCCAGAACGAGATGCGCGTGTCGCTCACGTTCGAATACGTGACGAACCCCGGCATGCGGCCGTGGAAGCGCTTCATCTCGAACATGAAGGACGCGATCGCGTATTTCGGTTTCCGCCAGGTGTTCAAGCAACTGGCGACGCGACGCACGAGCGGGTCATGACACGCGCGGGCCTCATCCTGCTGTCCCTCGGGACCGCACTCTTCATCGCACTCCTGGCCTGGCAGGGCATCGGCGCGGTAGCGTCCACGTTCCTCGCGGCCGGCTGGGGCCTCGCGCTCGTCGCGGCGTTCCACGTCGTGCCGCTCGCGATCGACGCGGTCGCGATCTCCGTGATGTTCCGCCGCGGGCAGCCGGGCGCCGAACTCGGCGACGCGCTGCGCGCGCGCTGGGTCGGCGAATCGGTGAACAGCCTGCTGCCCGCCGGGCAGATCGGCGGCCCGGTGCTGATGGTGCGCCACCTCGCGCAGCGCGGCACGCGGATGGCCGATGCGGCCGCCGCCGTGACCGTCAGCACGACGATGCAGGCGCTCGCGCAAATGGCCTTCGCGCTGATCGGCATCGCCGCGTTCAGCCTGTATGCGACGCACGAATCGGTCGCACACCTGCGTACGCCCGCGCTGATCGCCACCGGCGTGCTCGGCGCGCTCGCCGTCGCGTTCTACGCAGCGCAGCGGCGCGGGCTGTTCGGCCGCGGGCTGCGCATCGCGTCGAAGCTGCTCGGCCCGCGCGACTGGTCGTCGCTCGCCACGCGCGCCGACGCGATCGACGACGCGGTGGGGGGGCTGTACCGCGATCGCGCGAAAGTCGCGAAGACCTTCGCATTGAGTCTCGCCGGCTGGATCGTCGGCACCGCGGAAGTGTGGCTCGCGCTGCACTTCCTCGGGCACCCGGTGAGCTGGCTCGACGCGCTGCTGCTCGAAAGCGTCGGCCAGGCGATTCGCGGGGCGGCCTTCGCGATCCCGGGCTCGCTCGGCGCGCAGGAAGGCGGTTACCTGCTGCTCGCGCCGCTGGTTGGGTTGCCGCCCGACGCGGCGCTCGCGCTGTCGCTCGCGAAGCGCGCGCGCGAACTCGCGCTCGGCCTGCCCGGCCTGCTCTATCTGCATTTCAGTGAAAGAAACTGGCAGCGGCGCCATGCGCCGCAGCCGCTCGCCGACTGATCGTTCAGATCGCCGGCTTTTTGGTTGGAGAACCCATGCGAGCCATCATTCTTGCGGCAGGCCTCGGCTTGCGCCTGCAACAACCGCCCGAAGCGCAGTTCCCGAAGTGCCTGCTGCGCTTCGACGACGTTTCGCTGCTCGAGCGCCATCTGCGCGTGCTCGACGCCGCGGGCGTCGACGAGATCGTGCTCGGGCTCGGCTTTCAGCACGAGAAGGTCGAGCAGGAACTGAAGCGCCTCGGCCGTCAGGCCGAGATCGTGATCAACGACCGCTACGACCTCGGCAGCGTGCTGACCGTGCATACCGTCGCCGATGCGATGACGCGCGGCGGCGACGTGCTGCTGATGGACGCGGACGTGCTGTACGACGAGAACATCCTGCACGCGCTGGTGGCCGACGCCGACAAGCCGGTCGATCGCCTGCTGATCGATCGCGACTTCGAGGCCGGCGACGAGCCCGTCAAGCTGTGCCTGAAGAACGGCGTGCCGGTCGAGCTGCGCAAGCAGCTCGCGGTCGACCTCGACTACGACACGATCGGCGAATCGGTCGGCTTCTTCCGCTTCACCGAAGGCACCGCGCGCCGCCTCGCGACGATCGTCGCGGGCTACGTCGACAGCGGCCGCGCGAACATGCCGCACGAGGAAGCCGTGCGCGACCTGCTGCTCGAAGGCGGCCATTCGTTCGACGTCGCCGACGTCACCGGCTCGCCGTGGATCGAGATCGACTTCCCGAACGACGTCGCACGCGCGACGCAAGACATTCTTCCCCTGATTCAACGCACCACCGCCGGAGCCGCACGATGAACGCACGCGAACCCAACTTCACCGAATCGCGCAGCGCGCGCCTGCGCCGCATGCTCGTCAGCAGCGATCTCGAATTCCTGATGGAAGCGCACAACGGCCTGTCCGCACGGATCGTCCGCGAGGCCGGCTTCAAGGGGATCTGGGCGTCGGGCCTCGCGATCTCCGCGCAATTCGGCGTGCGCGACAACAACGAAGCGAGCTGGACCCAGGTGGTCGACGTGCTCGAGTTCATGGCCGACGCGAGCGACCTGCCGATCCTGCTCGACGGCGACACCGGCTACGGCAACTTCAACAACGTGCGCCGCCTCGTGAAGAAGCTCGAACAGCGCGGCATCGCAGGCGTCTGCATCGAGGACAAGCAGTTCCCGAAGACGAACAGCTTCATCGACGGCGAGCGCCAGCCGCTCGCCGAGATCGACGAGTTCTGCGGCAAGATCAAGGCCGGCAAGGATTCGCAGACCGATCCCGATTTCTCGATCGTCGCGCGCGTCGAGGCGCTGATCGCGGGCTGGGGGATGGACGAGGCGCTGCGCCGCGCGAACGCGTATGCGGAAGCCGGCGCCGATGCGATCCTGATCCACAGCAAGCTGTCGCGTCCGGACGAAATCCTGCAGTTCGCGCGCGAATGGAGCGGCAAGGCGCCGCTCGTGATCGTGCCGACCAAGTACTACAGCACGCCGACCGACGTGTTCCGCCAGGCCGGCATCAGCACCGTGATCTGGGCGAATCACCTGATCCGCGCGTCCGCATCGGCGATGCAGGCCGTCGCGCGCGAGATCCACGAGAACGAAACGCTGATCAACGTCGAAGACCGCGTCGCGTCGGTCAACGAGATCTTCCGCCTGCAGGACGCGGACGAGTACTCGGCGGCCGAGCGCATCTACCTGTCGTCGTCGTCGCGCGCGTCGAACGCGGCGGTCGTGCTCGCCGCGAGCCGCGGCAAGGGCCTCGAAGCCGTCACCGAAGACAAGCCCAAGGTCATGCTGCCGGTCGCCGGCAAGCCGCTGTTGCGCTGGCTCGTCGACGGCTTCAAGAAGCAAGGCGTGAACGACATCACCGTGGTCGGCGGCTACCGCGCCGATGCGATCGACACGTCGGGCATCAAGCTCGTCGTCAACGAACGCCATGCGCAGACGGGCGAGCTCGCGTCGCTCGCCTGCGCGGCCGAACGACTGACCGGCGACACCGTGATCTCGTACGGCGACCTGTTGTTCCGCAGCTACATCCTGCGCGACCTCGCGGAGAGCGAGGCCGAGTTCAGCGTGGTGGTCGATTCGTCGCTGACCGAGCCGTCGAACCAGAGCGTGCGCGACTTCGCCCTCTGCTCGGCGGCCGACGATCGCGGCCTGTTCGGCCAGAAGACCTACCTGCAACGCGTGTCGAGCGACGTCGCCGCGGGCACCCCGCACGGCCGCTGGATCGGCCTGCTGAACGTGCGCGGCGCCGGTGTCGACCGCCTGAAGGCGATGCTCGCGACGCTGCAGGCGCGTCCTGATTTCGACACGCTCGACATTCCGTCGCTGCTGAACGAACTGATCGCCGCCGGCGAGAAGATCGAGGTGCAGTACGTGCACGGCCACTGGCGCGGCGTCAACGACCTGGAAGATTTCCGCCGCGCGGGCGACTTCGCGCACGGCCAGACGCCGCTGTCCGAACCCGGTGCCGGCAACGGGGGCGTGCAATGATCGAAGCGGCACAGTTCGTCGAGGCTGCGCGCGAACGCGGCTTCGACTGGTACGCGGGCGTGCCCTGCTCGTACCTGACGCCGTTCATCAATTACGTGCTGCAGGACCCGACGCTGCACTACGTGTCGGCCGCGAACGAAGGCGACGCGGTCGCGCTGATCGCAGGCGCGACGCTCGGCGGCAAGCGCGGGATCGCGATGATGCAGAACTCGGGGCTCGGAAACGCGGTGAGCCCGCTCACGTCGCTGACCTGGACGTTCCGGCTGCCGCAGTTGCTGATCGTCACGTGGCGCGGCCAGCCCGGCGTGGCCGACGAGCCGCAGCACGCGCTGATGGGGCCGATCACGCCCGCGATGCTCGACACGATGGAGATCCCGTGGGAGACGTTCCCGACCGACCCCGAACAGGTCGGCCCGGCGCTCGACCGCGCGATCGCGCACATGGATGCGACGGGCCGCCCGTACGCGCTCGTGATGCAGAAAGGCAGCGTCGCGCCGTATGAGCTGAAGGCGAACCCGGCCGCGAAGCCGCGCGCGCACGTCGCCGCGCAATCGTCGTCGCGCGCCGGGTCGGCCGATGCTTGGCCGACCCGCCACGACGCGTTGCAGCGCGTGATCGCGCATACGCCGGTCGATTCGACCGTCGTGCTCGCGTCGACCGGTTTCTGCGGCCGCGAACTCTACGCGCTCGACGATCGCCCGAACCAGCTGTACATGGTCGGCTCGATGGGCTGTGTGACGCCGCTCGCACTCGGCCTCGCGCTCGCCCGCCCCGACCTGCGCGTGGTGGCCGTCGACGGTGACGGCGCCGCGCTGATGCGCATGGGCGTATTCGCGACGCTCGGCACCTACGGCCCGGCCAACCTCACGCACGTGCTGCTCGACAACGGCGCGCACGAATCGACCGGCGGCCAGGCAACGGTGTCGCAGCATGTGTCGTTCGCGGGTGTCGCAGCCGCATGCGGGTATGCATCGGCGGTCGAAGGCGATACGCTCGACGTGCTCGATGCGGCACTGGCCGCCACGGGGAATGGTGCACAGTTCGTTCGCGTGGCGATCCGCACGGGCGTGCCCGACGGCCTGCCCCGCCCGACCGTCACGCCGGTCGAGGTCAAGACCCGTCTGATGCGGCACATCGGCGCCGCGCAGACCGCCGCCCACGTTGAAGGAGCTCATTGATGCTGCTGCTGAACCCCGGCCCGGTCACGCTCACCGAACGCGTGCGCCGCAGCCTGCTGCAACCCGATCTGTGCCATCGCGAAGGCGAATTCTTCGACCTGCAGGACGAAGCGCGTGCGCGCCTCGTCGCCGCGTACGAACTCGATCCGGCCGAATGGGCCGCCGTGCTGATGACGGGTTCGGGCACCGCCGCCGTCGAGAGCATGATCGCGGCGCTCGTGCCGCAGGACGGCAAGCTGCTCGTGATCGAGAACGGCGTGTACGGCGAGCGGATCACGCAGATCGCCACGCAGTACGGGATCGCGCATGACGTGCTCAAGCATGAATGGATGCAGGCGCCCGATCTCGCGCAGATCGGTGCGAAGCTCGATGCGGGTGGGTACTCGCATGTCGCCGTGATTCATCATGAAACGACGACGGGCCGGCTGAACGACCTCGGCGCGATTGCGGCAGTGTGTCGGGCGCGCGGTGTGAAGATGCTCGTGGATGGCGTCAGCAGCTTCGGCGCGGAAGCGATCGATTTTGCGGGCGGCGACATCGACGCGGTTGCCGCGACCGCGAACAAGTGCCTGCACGGCGTGCCGGGTGCGGCGTTCGTGATCGTGCGCCGCAGCGCGCTCGCGAAAGCTGCGAGCCGGACTTACTATCTCGATCTCGGTCGACTTGCAAAGCTGCAGGATCAGCGGAATACGCCGTTTACGCCGTCCGTGCACGCGTATTACGCGCTCGTCGAGGCGCTGCGCGAGTTTGATGAAGCCGGCGGCTGGCGTGCGCGGCATGCGCATTACAAGGCGCTTGCGGATCAGGTTCAAGCCGGGCTTGCGGCGCGCGGGATGCCGCTGGTGTTGCCGGAAGGCGCGTCGTCGGTTGTGCTGCGTGCGTATCGGTTGCCGCAGGGCGTCACGTACGAGACGCTGCATGATGGGCTGAAGGCGCGTGGTTTTGTGATTTATGCGGGGCAAGGCGGGCTGTCGAAGGAGCTGTTCCGCATCTCGACGATGGGCGCGATTCAGGCGGCCGATGTCGAGCGGTTGCTGGATGGGTTTACGGCGTTGACGCGGTAAACGTCGTCCGCAACTTCGTCTACAAAAAAGGCCCGCAAGGGCCTTTTTTGTTGTCATTTGCAAATTCCTGGGGCGTGGAACACGTTGTCGGCATTCGGCCATGAGCGGTCAACCAGATGCATTGAGCAAGCGTCCGATTGCACGCGTGAAGCGGACTGTCGGCGGGCGCCGGCTGACGGGTGCTTAGCCGAGGGCACGTCAGAGTTCGTCTACCGAGACTGAGTCATCGAAATAATAGCTGTTCTCACACTTATATCCCCATTTCTCGCCGCGTCGGCGGATGCGCGGTTCGAACGTTAAGCATAATACTTCACTAGTCGACGGTGGTCCCCGTAGCGCCGCAGCCCAGTACTCAGCCCCGCAAGGGATTAAGATCACGTCGACAAACACACCGGCGTTTGAGCTGGGATCAACCCAAAAGGGGCTTAGATTGGCGACTATAAATGACCCGAAATGCCGAGGCTGTGGGGTCACCCTGACCGGCAGCAACGATTCCGAGGCGCACATCATTCCCAATGCATTGGGTGGACGATTGAAACCGAAAGGGATCATCTGCCGCGAATGCAATACAAAGCTCGACGGCGTTGCTGACAATGCTCTAGTTCAGGCATTTGGCAGTTGGCCTACACTGCTCAACGTCCCTCGTGATCGAGGCGACCATCCCGATAAAGACGTGACCACACAAAGCGGCCGTCGTGTGCGACTTTCCACTGACGGCTCGATCACCAGAGTTGACCCCGTCTATACGGTCACGGAAACAATTGACGGCCACAAGCTTGAGATCGGAGCCGGGGTCCCGAAAACGTTCCGCCAGTTGCTCCAGCGCGCGGCAAATCAGTTTCCGCAGATCAACGTGGAGCAGGCGCTACAGTACGCTCAAGTCATCGGCATCAACGATGGTGATGCCCTAAAGATGCAGCTGGATTACAGCCCGCTTGCGACTTTCGGCGGTATCGTGTCCGCGCTGTGGCTGTATATCATTAATGTCACCGGGCACGCTATCATGGACTGGAAGCGCCTTCTGGAAGTGATCGCCTCGATGCAGAAGAATGGCGGAACATTCCGATACATGATAGAAGGCTTGCCGGGGCTGGTGGGCCCAGATATCCCATTCGGCCACAGGATCATCGTGCGCTCGGTGCCTAATACCGGAGAACTAATTGCATACGTCGAAATCCTTGGCGTGCTCCGGGTCGGTGGAGTATTCGCGAGATCAGGCGGCCTCTCACAACTCATTGAGCATATCTACGTGTACGACCTCAATGATCAGACAGATCGAAGCCACGAGTTCTCCATTGCAGCCTCCGAGTTCGAACTTCAAGACTGGGCGGCTGTCGGGCTAGGTCCGGCGGATGCTAGTGCACTCAGCAATCACTTTGTGACAAGGGCTGAGGACGTGTTCGGAACGGTGTATCGCAACCGCTTTTCGGAAGGGCCGACGGGGCAGGCTGAATAGTTTGGTTGCCACGCCGGATAGAATACACATACGATCAATAATCGGGCTGAATTTAGAAATCCAAGACATACTGCATTTCAAAAAATGAAGAAACCTATTCGCGCTCCGATGGATCCATCTGATTTTCCGCTTTCTTTTAAAGATGTCGCCTCGGGCGTTTATTTTTCAGAGGTAAAGGCTCCTGCCGATGGGGTTTACGATACCGTACACGCAATTGTTGATAGCAATATATTAAGGTCACTGAACGCATACCCCGGATTATTTAAGCGATTGGCGTGGATTTTAGGTCCCGGCGTCACCCTCCACGTTCACGTAGGCCAATTTGCATACGAACAACTCTTGAGCAATCGAGATTCCGCTCTCGGGAAGTTGAAAGATTTGACGGAGCATCCTGCTTTGTCCGATTTCTTTTTGCCGGGGTTCGCCGCATCCTTCATCTCGACTCTAAAGACGGCCGAATCCGATATGCGCGTGCTGATCGGCATTCAAGCAGTCTATCTATTCGCGATACGTTCATTGTTCGAGCGAAAAAAAACGACTGAAGATACGATTGAACGCCTAAGGGAGGTAATTCGCGGAAATGTCACAAGACTATCTTCGCTGTATTTCATGGGAATCTTGTTCCTGCGTGGGAAGGTAAACTCAAGATTGGCATTTACCGATAGCAATATAAAAGTTCAAGACTGGGCCAACCACTTCCTCGCGGTTAGAAAAGAAGAAGTCGGCGATCCCGGTCGATGGGCTCGCAATCGAGCTTTCGATTTTATGTTGTTTTCTAACGCTCCGGCCCTGAATATGTCCCCGGAAGGCGGGATGCATGGGAGATTAATAACGGTAACCAACGATTCGTATGCCGCCCAATGTTTGTACCGACTATTCGCATACCACGGCGAACAACAGATGGATACGGCCTGGAATGCGATATTCAATCTTTCTTGTTTAAAGAAAGTTGAAGACCCGATCTTCGAATTGGTCAACGAGGAGTCAAGGTGGATTCATGATGCATCCGCAAACAGTGAGAAGCCCTCCACCGATGAGCGAAAGATTCGCGTAAAGAACCTGATTGACGCATCGCTTAAATTATTGACAGAAGAGCATAAGGGCGATCTTATGCGTGTTTTGTACGAGTTCGAGGTATTCTCGTGGATGGAAGCCGATTCAGATAAAGAGTAGATCTCTAAATGATTTTAAAAGTATTTGCTTTATCTTTGTTTTCCGACTACGGATCGACATCGTTTCAGCTCGCAGCTAAACTTGGCCAACTGCGTGATTGGTAAGTCGGTCATGGATATTTGGCCAAGGCGGCCGCGTCTCGAAACCATTTGAGAAGTCCGCTTTCACATTCAGACCGGACTCCGGCCTCCTCCCCCGGATCGCCCGCGATGGGTCGATCTGCGCCGGTCGTGCGCGACGGGGCGATGGCCGGCCGCGCTCGGCCAAGAAGCGACTCCTTGTGGACGGTAAAATGCGGCTGAAACGCGACGCGTCTGGGTCATTCAACCTGTTTGGCGCCGCCCAAAGGAACAGGAATGGACACGATAAAAGTCGTTGATCTTCTTAACACGTCGGGACGAATTCTGGACGGAATGCGAAACCTCATAGTGCGCTCTCGACCACCAAAGGGCGGCCCCGACCGTATGCGAGTGGCGCTGGTGCTGACAATCGCAGAGCAATTCGAGGCTGCCTTGCGGCTCGGAAATGCTCATATGAGCACACATGCGGCTACACACGTTCGCTCGATGATCGAAGCGCTAGTTGTCATGCGAAAGCTAAAGACGAATGCTGGCTACGTAAATCAGTTGCGTTACGACAAACTGCACGGGGAAAAACGTGTCTACGAGGGAATACTTTCCGATCCGAGCATTCCCGATGAAGCGAAGCTGTCGGTCAAGAATCGACTCGATACTTGTCTGTTGGAGTTCAACTCACTACATGCCGAAAAGTATCGCCCGAAGAAGATCAGCCAGGAATTTGGCGATACTGGTCTTTTTCATCTCGTCGGCCCCTACGCGATGCTTTGCGGCTTTTCACATAACGACCTCGCCGTGCTCGCTTTTCGACATCAGGGTGATAGCAGTATGGTGTACAAGCAGGATGACGATCCCACGTTAGTGCAGTCCGTTTTTTCCACTGGTCTTATAGTGCTTATGGATGCCGCCCATCAGTTCGGCAAGATCGCGAAATTTCCGGACGATTATTTTGAGCCAATTTTTTCCTCCATGAACAAGGAGTGGCACGGCGTACTCGACAAGACCGTTGTAAGCTGATGTCGTTCGAATTGCGCGGGAGGGTGTTAGTGTTAGCGCGCAGCACTGCTGCTTCGAACGTCTCATATCGGTGATACAGCGGACCGGCACCTATGCTGCTCGGACGACTCAACCGGGCCGGTAAGCAACTCCCACGCATATCAATGAAAACAACATCTCCGATCACGACAATGAGAATCCTGCGCTTCGCCCCGCTGCTGGCGCTCGCCGCCGCCCCCATCGTTCACGCCGCCGATAGCCAGTCCTGCAGCGACGAAACAGTCACAGCCGTTGCCCGCTGGGCCGGCATCGCGAGCGCACGCATCGCCACGCGCGATGCGGACCGGCTCGTCGTCGCGTCGGCGTGCAAAGCCATGCCGAACGCACCGGAAACGACGATCGCGGCCGTCGCGTTCGATTCGCTGCCGAAAAGCAAGAATCCCGACGAAAGCAAAAAGCTGCAGGTGATCGCACTCGTCGAGGGCAGCAAGGTCGTGGCGGCCGATCGGTCGGTGGTCGAGGAGGATGCGGCGACCGAGATCGGCGAGAACAGCTATCGCATCGACACGGCGCCCTACCGCTTGTCGCCCGACGTGCGCGCGTTCGGCGTGGTGTTTACCAGCAGTGCACGCGGGCCGAGCTGCCCGGATGCCAACGCCAGTGAAGAGTTGACGCTGTGGGTGCGCGAAGGCAGCCGTATCCGCCCGGTGTTCGGCACCAACCTCTACGGCTGGGTCAGCGTCGAAGGCGACGCCTGCGGCCCGGGTGCAGGCGATGCGCGCAGCGAAGAGGCCCGCATGACGATCGCCATCGAGAAAACGTCGAGCCACGGCTTCGCCGACCTGTCGATCACGGCGCACATCGCGCAGACGCAACGCAAGAACGGCGATTACTCGGATACGGGCAAGCGCACCGCACGCATGATCGTCCACTACGACGGCAAGTCGTACGGCATCGACATGTTCCGGAACTTCTGGTATTCGCCGGCCGCGATGAAACGCTTCAAGTAACGCCGTGGGCGCGACACTGCCCCGCCCACCTACTCCATCACCTTCGGCCCGATCGCGTCGGTCGGTGCCGGCATCCGCAATGCGTCGTCCCGCACGCGTCGCGCCTCGCGCGCCGAATAGCGATCCTTGAGCCGCAGGAACGGCTTCTCGACGAGAAAATAGCTGGCGGTCGCGGCAATCAGCGCCCACACGATGCCGAGCGGAAACGCATGCGCGACCGGCAGATTCGGATTCGCAAACGGCTGCTGCCACAGATAGAGACTGAACGAAATCGTGCCGACGAACACCACCGGCCCGGCGCGCAACCAGCGCGCGCACCAGAACTCGCTGCGGAAATTCAGCACGACGATCACGATCGCGATCAACGCGGCTTCGAGCGTCACGCCGTACGTCGCATTCCAGAAGCCGCCGAGCCGGTGTTCGGCGAGCGGCATGCCGAGCAGCACGACGAACACGAGCGCCGTCACGATGCGCGCCTCGCCGCGCCACGAGTCGACCCACGCTTCGAGCCGTTCGCGGTTAAGCGACGCATAGCAGCCGATCAGGATCGGATCGACCCCGGTGTGGAGCATCATCCCGAGCTGCCCGCGCAGCGCCGGCGCGACGAAATACGTGGTCGCACGCACCAGCGGCACGATCAGGATCAGCGCGGCCAGCCAGCGCGTGCCGGCGCGGCGCATGCCGAACACGAACAGCAGCGGCCAGAACCAGTAGAACTGCTCCTCGAGCGCGAGCGACCAGAAATGGCCGAGGTACCACGCACCGTCCGGATGCAACGCGTTGTCGCCGGTCAGCCCGAACCACGCCGAGTAATTCCACAGGTGCAGCGCCGCATAGAGCCATTGCCGGCGATCGACGTCGAACCAGCCGGTGAAGGCCGCGATCGCAACGGCCGCGAGATACACGTAGCAGGCCGGCCAGATCCGCAACGCGCGGCGCACGTAGAACGACGTCAGCGCGACGCCGCCGGTGCGCGCGAACTCGGCGCGCAGTACGTTGGTGATCAGGAAACCGCTCAGCACGAAGAAGATCAGCACGCCGAGCCTGCCGTCGGCGATCAGCCGCAACGGCGCGTACCAGCCCGTATAGCCGCCGGGCAGCACATGCTCGGCATGACCGACGACGACCATCGCGACCGCGACGGCGCGCAACCCGGTCAACTGCGTGACGCGATGGTTCATCGGCTGGTGTCCGTTGGCACGGTAAAGGAACGGGAATCGGCCGGCGCCCGATTGGCCCGCCGACCCGCCGCCGGGATTTTGTATGAAAAATATCGGAATGAAATTGCTTCAAAAATCCGGAGCGCAAATACGGCCAGCGGAGGACGCCCCGCCACAAGGGGCCAACGTCCGACGCGGTGAATGGGCATAATGACAAGCCTTGTCCGGCGGTGGCCGGTCCGATGCCCACGCAACGAATTTTGCGGCGCAGCAACATCCGCAGTACCGTACCCTGCCCGCACATCGGCCCGCGCTTCGTCCGCCCGCTGTCGCCCCTTACCCGGAGCCTACCTGTGTATCCACCGATCGAACCCTACGCCCACGGCCACCTCGACACCGGCGACGGCCATCGCATCTACTGGGAGCGCTGCGGCAACCCGGCCGGCAAGCCCGCCGTGTTCCTGCACGGCGGCCCCGGCGCCGGCTGCGGCCCCGACCATCGCCGCCTGTTCGATCCCGAGCGCTACGACATCCTGCTGTTCGACCAGCGCGGCTGCGGACGCTCGACGCCGCATGCGAGCCTCGATAACAACACGACGTGGGATCTGGTCGCCGATATCGAACGCCTCCGAGAGATGGTCGGCGCCGAGCAATGGCTGGTGTTCGGCGGCTCGTGGGGCAGCGCGCTGGCGCTCGCGTACGCGGAAACCCACCCCGAACGCGTGAGCGCGCTGATCGTGCGCGGCATCTTCACGATGCGTCGCGCCGAACTGCTGTGGTATTACCAGGAAGGTGCGTCGTGGCTGTTCCCCGACCACTGGGAAGACTTCCTCGCTCCGATTCCGGAGGCCGAGCGCGGCGATCTGATGGCCGCCTACCATCGCCGCCTCACGGGCAACGACGAAGCCGCGAAGCTCGAAGCCGCACGCGCGTGGAGCGTCTGGGAAGGCCGCACGATCACGCTGCTGCCCAATCCCGCGCTCGCCGCACACTTCGCGGACGGCCACTACGCGCTCGCATTCGCGCGGATCGAAAACCACTACTTCGTGAACAAGGGCTTCGTCGAGGAAGGCCAGTTGCTGCGCGACGCGCATCGGCTCGCCGGCATTCCGGGCGTGATCGTGCAGGGCCGCTACGACGTCGCGACGCCTGCACGTACCGCATGGGAGTTGGCGAAGGCGTGGCCGGATGCGACGTTCGAGATCGTGCCCGGCGCCGGGCATGCATACAACGAACCGGGGATTCTGGAAGCGCTGGTCGCGGCGACGGACCGGTTCGCAAGCTAACGGCTCGGTATCAGCGAGTCGTTTCCCGGCGCGTCGAATCCGCAGGCGCGTCGGGATTGAGGCCCTGCTCCCAGTCACTACGTTTCGGGGGCTTCGTCACGCGAATCAACACCAGCGCAACGCAGAACGTGAGAACTGCGTACCGCGTGATCAGACTCCACGGAATCGTCACACGTGAATATTCGTGCGGCATGTAGCGAATCAGCGACGTTGCCACCGGCACGTAGCTCAACAGCATGAACAGCATCGCGACGGCGGACGTCATCAACGACATGCCGCAATACCATGCGCGCTGCCCGCGCGGCGCAACGGCGGTGCCGAGGAGCAGCGTTGCCGCGGCCGCAATCAGCAAGTCCATCGGCGGCGTATTCGGCAACACGTAGCCAAACGTGCCGGTGCGCATCGTCGCGTACGCGATCGCCCAGTAATGCAGCGTGGACGACGCAGCCAGCAGGCCGACGGACGCGAAACGCCGAGCCGTCGGCGTTGTCGTGGCGTGCGGCAGGCTCAGAAAGTCATTGCTCGTCCGGTTGTACATCAGCACGAACGTCGCAAGACCCAGCGGCAGCGCAATGACCACCATGATCCACGACGACAGCATCAGTATCGCGACACTCAACGCGATCCAGACCGCCACGTTCAGCGTTCGCCCCCAACGGCGACGCAACGCAAGCGCGACGTGCCCCACGACGCTTGCAAGCATCGCTGCGAACGACACACCCTGCACAGCCCAAAGCTGCCAGGACCAGGACGAAAGCGCGGCCAGCGACTGGTCGCGCAGGACCACCCTGGCGAATGGGACGAAGGCCAACAGCGCGGTGATGTTTTGCAGGATGCCGTGATACGCGATCACGCGAATCGTCGTATAGCGGCGGTAATCGGGATTGGCGGCATGGGTCGTGGACATCGAACATGCAAGAATGAGCGAATCGGACCCGCAGCATACTCCTTGATTTTCGACGCTCGCGCAGCCGCCTATTGCATTACAACGCGGCTTCGACGATCGTCCGGCCGCTGATCGCCCGCTCGACGAGCTGTTCGTCGCCGACCTTGCGGATCGCGTCGTCGAGCAGCCCTTCCGGTTCCTCGGTCGCCACCTTCAACAGGCCCGACAGCCCGCGCGCATCGAGCACCACCAGCGTCTCCATCGAATCCGCGCGGCTCACGAGCACGCGGCGGAACGCCGGGCCCGCGCCGAAGCTCGCACAAAGCTCGATGGTCTCGCTACCGAGCGTGTAGTCGAAGTGCTTGATCATGATCTGCCGCCGTTGCATGGAAATGGCGCCGCGCGACGGCGCGGCGCCGTGACGTCGACGCACCCGCGCGTGCCGCCGACGCGCCGGACCGGAGTCCAAGCCGTTCGCCGGCATCACCATGCTAGGCGTGCAGTATTAACGAAGACTTAAAGCGCGCGAGCCACGCCCGGCGGCCCTTCAGGCCGCATCGAGCGGCTCGACCGTCACGCCGACCCTCAGCTCCTGATCCGCCCCGCCGCCGCGGATCACGCCGCGCAGCGGCGTCACGTCCGCGTAGTCGCGGCCGACCGACAGCATCACGTAGTCGTCGCCCGGCGCACGATCGTTGGTCGGATCGAGTTGCAACCAGCCGCCGTCCTCGGGCCACGCCGGGTCGTACACGTCGACCCACGCATGCGACGCGTCGGCGCCGATCAGCCGCGGCTGGCCGGGCGGCGGCTGCGTCAGCAGGTAGCCGCTGATGTACCGCGCGGCCAGCCCGAGCGAGCGCAGTGCGCCGATCATCACGTGCGCGAAATCCTGGCAGACACCCTTGCGCAACCGCAGCGCGTCGAGCGCCGACGTCGTGATGTCGGTGCTGTTCGGCGTATACGCGAAATCGGCATGCACGCGCCGCATCAGGTCCCACGCAGCCTGCACGAGCGGCCGTTGCGGCGTGAAGCTCGCGGCCGCGTACGCGGCGAGTTCGGGGTCGCACGCGACGTGCGGCGACGCGAACACGAACTCGCTCGCCGGGTCGTACGGTTGCCCCGCGCGGAACCGCAAGCGGTCGCGCACGGCCTCCCACGCCGTTGCGTGTTCGGCCTCGGGGTTCGCGATCGCGGGCGGCGGTGCGCCGCGCGCGCCCCGCGACCACACGGGCGCGCTCACCCGCACCGTGCTGCGGCTGCGCACGAGCAGCGCGTCGTGCGGCTGGTTCAGCGCGAACGACGCGCGTGCGTTGCCGAACGCATCGATCTCGGTGCAGATCGTTTCCGGTGAAGGTTCGATGTCGAACGCGAACGACAGCACCTGCTGTCGCGGCGTCGCGAGCGGCTGCAGGCGCGCCTGGTGCTGCGCGGATTCGACGCGTGCCGCGTAGCGGTATTCGGTGTCGTGCGTGACGCGCAGCAGTCGGCCCGGTGTGGCGGCAGCCGGCGTGATCGGCGCGCTCGACGAACCCGGCTTGGTCGATCTGGCCGGCGCCGGCGGCGTGACCGCTGCCGGCTGCGCGACTTCGGAACCGGGCGTGGGCGGCGTCTTCGCCGCGTGTTTCGTCGTCACCATAGCGTCCTGCCCGCCTCGCGCACGTGACTGAAATAGCGCTCGCCGATCCGGTTCGACAGCTCCCACACGGCCTTCGCGGTCGTGTCGAGCGCGGCGAGCAGCTTGCCGTGCCGGCCATCTTCATCGGTTTCGCACAGCTCGTGCAGCGACCACGCGGGAACGTCCGGAATCGCCTCGGCCAGCTCGGACAGCGGGTAGCCCTCGCTGCGCTCGACCTTCGTCAGCCGGCCGCGCAGCGCCTGCACGACCCAGCCGAGCGAGCGCGGGTTGTCGGTATCGAGCACGACGAGCGACAGCAGCGGCGCGACGTCGAAGCCGCGCTGAAAGCGCGAGCGGAACGTGATCGTGCTGTCGAACAGTTCGAGCACGAGTTCGAAGCCGTCCTGCCGGTGCACCGCGCCCTCGTCGAAGGCGAACTTCAGCACGCTGCACAGAAAGTCCAGCCGGTCGATCTGCCGGCCGATCGACAGCAGCCGCCAGCCGTCGTCGCGCGTCATGTTGTCGGTCTGCGCGCCGGTGATCGCGCCGAGCAGCAACCCGAGCCGCTCGAGCAGCTGCAGCGCTTCGTTGCCGAGCTGCTCCTCGGCTTCCGGATGGTCGGCGCTGTCGGCAAACAGCTGCGTCGCGTCGTCGATCAGCCGCCACTGGTCGCTCGACAGCCGCTCGCGGATCGCCGCGGCCGCGCCGCGCATCCCGAACAGGCACGACGCGATGCCCGACGTGCGGTCGGCGCCGCGCGTGAGCGACGTCGCGAGCGCGTACTGGAACGCGCGCGGTGCATCGACGGCATTCGGCGCATCGGCGGCGATCAGTCCCGTATCGCGGCACAACGTATCGATCAGCTCCAGATGCGCGGGACTGTCGACGTCGTCTTCGCCGCGCAACCGCTCGAGCGCGGCACGCGCCAGACGCATCAGATTGGTCGCGCGCTCGGTGTAGCGGCCGAGCCAGAACAGGTTCTCGGCTGCACGGCTCGCGATCGCGCGCGGCCGCTCGACGAGATCGTCGGGGCCGAGGTGCGTCTGCAGCAGCGTCGTCGAATCGACGATGCCCTCGGTCATCACCCACGTATCGACGGTGCTGCCGCCGCGCGGCATCGGCGCGTTGAACAGCGTGTCGCGCGTGCCGACCCGCGACAGCCCGCCCGGCAGCAGCCGCCAGCGCTGCGCGCCATCGGCGAGCGCGAAGACGCGCAGCAGCAGCGGCTTCGGCACGATGCGCGCGCTGCCGTTGCCGTCGGGCGCATCGGGTCGCGGCCAGGTCGGCGCCTGCGACAGCGGCAGATCCGCCTGCACCGTGTAATGGTCGGGCCGCGCGAGAATCCGCGCGCGCCATTCCGCCAGTTGCGCCTGCGTGAGCCGCGCGCCGATCACCGGTTCGAATGCACCGCCTTCCTGCACGTCGGGTGGATAGGATGCCTTGACGATGCCGCGCGCGAGCTGCGGCAGCGCGTCGTCGCACGCCGCCGCCTCGCCGCACCACCACGAATGCACGGCCGGCAGCGTCAGCGTTTCGCCGAGCAAGCCTTCGGCGAGACGCGGCATGAAGCCGAGCATCGCCGGCGATTCGAGGAAGCCCGAGCCCGGCGCGTTCGCGAGCAGCACGTTGCCCGCGCGCACGGCCTGCAACAGCCCCGGCACGCCGAGCATCGAGTCGGGCCGCAATTCGAGCGGATCGAGCCACGCGTCGTCGACGCGCCGCAGGATGCCATGCACGGGTTCGAGGCCGCTCAGCGTCTTCAGGAACACGCGGTTGTCGCGCGCGGTCAGGTCGCCGCCTTCGACGAGCGTGAGGCCGAGATAGCGCGCGAGATACGCGTGCTCGAAATAGGTCGCGCTGTGCGGCCCCGGCGTCAGCAGCACGATCCGCGAATTCTTCGCGGCGGGGCTGAGCGACTGCATGCTCTGCAGCAGCGCACGGTACGCGGATGCAAGCCGCTGCACGCGCAGCCCGCGAAACCCGCGCGGAAAGAGCCGCGACACGATCAGCCGGTTCTCGAGCAGATAGCCGAGCCCAGCCGCCCCCTGCGTGTGTTGCGCGACGATCCGCCACTGGCCGTCCGGGCCGCGCGCGAGATCGAACGCGACGACGTGCAACCAGGTATCGCCCGGCACGCGCGCACCGCGCATCGCACGCAGGTAGCCGGGGTGGCCGGTGACGAGCGCGGGCGGCAACAGCCCGCGCTGCAGGATCGTCTGCGGCCCGTACAGGTCGGCCAGCGTCGCGTTGAGCAGCCGCACGCGCTGCAGCACGCCGCGCTCGATCGCGACCCAGTCCTCGGGCGTGACGATCAGCGGCAGCAGGTCGAGCGACCACGGGCCGACCGCGCCGTCGCCGGCGCGCTGCTCGTGCAACTGGTAGAACAGGCCGTTCTCGCGCATGCGCCGGTGCAGCGCGTCGGCGCGGCGGTCGAGGTCGGCCACGCCGTCGCTGCCGATCGACGTGAAGAAATTGCGCCACGCGGGTGCCAGCGCGGGCGCGTTCAGGCCGGCCGCGCTGCCGCGCAGTTCGTCGTAACGGCCGGCGGCCGCCGGCGCCGCGAGCGCGGCGGCCAGTTCGGCGGCGTCCGGCTGGGCGCCGGAATCGAAAAGCGTGGGCATCGCGTCGAGAGCGGCGAGATGATCAAGGTCAATGGGCGGCACGATGTCGTTCCGTCGTCAGGGTGCAACCGCACATGCGCGCCGCCGCACCGGCGGCGAGCTACCGCGGCGCACGGCCGCAATCTGCCCGCATCCTAGCATTCCGGCGCGGCCGCCGGGAGGTCGCGAACCCCGCATCGTCGTCCACCCTGTCATCGATCGATCACGGCCGCCGCAAGTCGAGCGTGAACGGGAATTCGCGGCTCGGCGCGGCGGCCGCGACATCCATCCGCCCCGGCGTGTGCCCGATCTCGACGAAGCGCGCGAGCCGGCGGCTCTCGGCTTCGTACGCATTGACCGGGAACGTCGCGTAATTGCGGCCGCCCGGATGCGCGACGTGATACCGGCAGCCGCCGAGCGAGCGTTGCAACCACGTATCGACGATGTCGAACGTGAGCGGCGCATGCACGCCGATGGTCGGATGCAGCGCCGACGGCGGCGACCACGCCTTGTAGCGCACGCCCGCGACGTACTCGCCGACGGTGCCGGTCGGCTGCAGCGGCAGCGCGCGGCCGTTGACGGTCACGACGTGCCGGTTGTCGTTCAACCCCGTCACGCGCACTTCGAGCCGTTCGACCGACGAATCGACGTAGCGCACCGTGCCGCCGATCGCGCCCTCCTCGCCCATCACGTGCCACGGCTCCAGCGCACCGCGCAGCGACAGCTGCATCCCGTTCACCGCGATCTGCCCGAACAACGGAAAACGGAATTCGAAGTGCGGCGCGAACCACGCCGGATCGAACGCGAAACCGGCGTCGCGCAACTCCGCCAGCACGTCGCCGAAATCCATCTGAAGAAATGCCGGCAGCATGAACCGGTCGTGCAGCGCGGTGCCCCAGCGCGTGAGCGGCGTCGTGTACGGTGCGGCCCAGAAGCGGGCGACCAGCGCGCGCAGCAGCAGTTGCTGGACGATGCTCATCCGCGCATGCGGCGGCATCTCGAACGCGCGCAGTTCGAGCAGGCCGAGCCGGCCGGTGGACGAGTCGGGCGAATACAGCTTGTCGATGCAGAACTCGCTGCGGTGCGTGTTGCCCGTCACGTCGATCAGCAGGTTGCGCAGCACGCGGTCGACGAGCCACGGCGGCATGTCCTGCCCGAACAGCAGCTTGTTGCGCTGGATCTCCGCGAACGCGATGTCGAGCTCGTAGAGCTGGTCGTTACGCGCCTCGTCGACACGCGGCGCCTGGCTCGTCGGCCCGATGAACAGCCCCGAGAACAGGTACGACAGCGACGGATGGTTGTGCCAGTATGCGATCAGGCTCGCGAGCAGGTCCGGGCGGCGCAGGAACGGGCTGTCGGCCGGCGTCGCGCCGCCGAGCACGAAGTGGTTGCCGCCGCCGGTGCCGACGTGCCGCCCGTCGACCATGAATTTCTCGCTGCACAGCCGGGATTGCCACGCGGCGTCGTACAGGAATTCGGTCTGGTCGACGAGTTCGTCGAAGCTCGCGGCCGGATGGATGTTCACCTCGATCACGCCGGGATCGGGCGTCACCTGCAGCAGCTTCAGTCGCGCGTCGCGCGGCGGCGGATAGCCTTCGAGCACGAGCTTCACGCCGAGTGCGTGCGCGGTCGACTCGATCGCGCCGAGCAAGTCGAGATAATCCTCGAGCGCGGCGAGCGGCGGCATGAACAGGTACAGGATGCCGTTGCGCTCTTCGACGCACAGCGCGGTGCGCGTGATCCAGGCGGCCGATTCGAAGCGCTCGGGCCGGCGATGCGGGTCGACGGCGCCGGGCCGCCCGCTCGCGGCCGCGCCGTCGGCACGCCACTGCATCACGGTCGGCGCGGACGCTTCGCGATGCACGCCGGCCAGATAGCGCGGCGCGTCGGCCGGGCCCGCGTAGCGGGCGCGGATCGCGGCGGCGTCCGGCAGCGCATCGCGCGGCGCGAACGGATCGCGTTCGACCAGGTACGGATAGTCGGCGCGGGCCGTCCACGGCAGCGAATCGAGCGGCAGCCGATACCCCATCGGCGAATCGCCGGGCACCAGATACATCCGCTCGTCACGGAAAAACCACGGGCCCGTCTGCCAGCGCGGCCCGTCGAGGCCCGGCCTGTCGAGGCCCGACCGATCGCGGCCCGGCCCGTCCTCCATGCGCTTGATCGGCAGCACGTAACCGACCACGCTGTCGAGCTGCTGCTCGAACACCTTGCGCAGCCGCGCGCGTTCGAGCTCGTCGTCGAGGCGTGCGTCGAACGGATCGACGTTGACGGGCAACCGACGCTCGCGCCACAGGTAGTACCAGACGTCCTCGTAGCCGGGCCGGATGAATTCGCCGGTCAGGTTCAGCCGCGCGGCGAGCGCATCGATGAAGCGCTTCGCGTCGTCGGTGGTATACGCGGACGGCTCGCGCTCGTCGGCGAACAGCGACGGATCGTGCCATACCGGCTGGCCGTCCGCGCGCCAGAAGATCGACAGCGCCCAGCGCGGCAGCTGCTCGCCCGGGTACCACTTGCCCTGCCCGAAATGCAGAAAGCCGCCGTCGCCGTATTCGGCGCGCAGCCGCTGCACGAGTTCGGTCGCGTAGCCGCGCTTGGTCGGGCCGAGCGCATCGGTGTTCCACTCGGCGCCGTCGCGATCGTCGATCGACACGAAGGTCGGCTCGCCGCCCTGCGTGAGCCGCACGTCGCCGGCGGCCAGCGCGCCGTCGACCTGCGTGCCGAGCGCCAGCACGGCATCCCACTGCGACTCCGTATACGGCTTCGTCACGCGCGGCGACTCGTACACGCGCGTCACGCTCATCTCGTGCTCGAACGACACTTCGCACTCGTCGATCAGCCCTTCCACCGGCGCGGCGCTCGTCGGCTGCGGCGTGCACGCGAGCGGAATATGCCCTTCGCCGGCGAGCAGGCCCGACGTCGGATCGAAGCCGATCCAGCCGGCGCCCGGCAGGTAGACCTCGCACCACGCGTGCAGGTCGGTGAAATCGACCGACGTGCCGCTCGGGCCGTCGAGCGATTTCACGTCGGGGGTGAGCTGAATCAGGTAACCCGACACGAAGCGCGCGGCGATGCCGAGATGGCGGCACAGCTGCACGAGCAGCCAGGCGCTGTCGCGGCACGAGCCGGACGCGAGTTCGAGCGTCTGCGCGGGCGTCTGCACGCCGGGCTCCATCCGCACGAGATAGCCGATGTCGCGCTGAAGCCGCTGGTTCAGCGCGACGAGGAAGTTCACGGTGCCGGCCGGCGTGCGGTCCACGCCGTCGAGATACGCGCGAAACAGCGGCGCGGCGCTCGTCTGCGGATCGCATGCGAGATACGGCGCGAGCTCGGTCTTCAGCGCGTCGTCATAGCTGAACGGGTATTGTTCCGCGCTCGCTTCGAGGAAGAAGTCGAACGGGTTGTACACCGACATCTCGGCGACGAGATCGATCGTGATCTCGAAGTGCTCGGTGCGCTCCGGAAACACGAGCCGCGCGAGATAGTTCGAAAACGGATCCTGCTGCCAGTTGATGAAGTGCTGCGCGGGCTCGACCGTCATCGAATACGCGAGGATCGGCGTCCGGCAATGCGGCGCGGGCCGCAGCCGCACGACCTGCGGGCCGAGGTTGACGAGCCGGTCGTAGCGATAGCGGGTGGTGTGATGCAGCGCGACGTGGATGGACATGGGAGCTCGAGTCGGGTTGGGCCGGCCGGGGCCGCCGCGTCGCTTTCGACGCGGCGGCCCCGGCATGGCGGATTCGGCGAAGGCGCGCGCCGGGTCAGACGAGTTCCGGCGTCTGCACGACGCTGATCTCGACGCCGACGGCCGTCGCGCCGAGCCCCGTCACCGGCTGCGCGTCGCGATGGTCGAGGCCGACCGCGATGCGCACGTAGCGTTCGTCCGGGCAACGGTTCATGAACGGGTCGAAGCCGACCCAGCCGAGCCCATCGACATAGGCCTCGGCCCACGCATGGCCGGCCGGCTGCTGCATCAGCGCGGCGGCTTGCGGCTGCGTGCCGAGCGCCGCCTGCGACTGCCCTTGCGATTGCGATTGCGATTGCACGGCACGCGACGCGCCGAGTACCTGTTGCATGCCGTCGGCGCTCTGCAGCGCGAGCGCCTCCTCGTCCTCGACGTCGCCCGCCTGCTGTTTCGCATCGGCGATACGCTGCATCGCGCCGTCGGCCAGCACGTAACCCGAGATGTAGCGTGCGGGAATCTTCAGCACGCGTGCGGCCGCGATGAACGCGTGTGCATGGTCGCGGCTCGTGCCCTCGCCGCTTTGCAGCGCGGTTTCCGCATCGACGGCGGCGTCGCCGGCCAGGTTCGGTGCGTACGCGATGCGGCCGTGCACTTCCGTCATCAGCCAGTGCAATGCGTCGAGGCCTCGCGGCTCGATCGGCAGCGCGTCGGTCAGCGCGCGCACGGTGTCGCCCGCCTTCGTGAGCGCGGTCTCGCGCTCGAAGATCCACGGCGGCGCATAGCCTTCTGGATTCCCGAGTATGCCCGCGCGGTCCTGCGTCTCGACGACGCCGGCCGCCACGACGACGATCTCGGCCTTCGCGCCGCGATCGTGGCGCACGAGGTCGATCCGGTTGCCGAGCCCGTCGGCGTAAGACAGCGTCGGCTCGACGCCGTCGATCGTGACCTGCCATGCGCGCACCGTTTGCCCGGGCCCCGACTGCGGGCGCAGCCGCAACCGTTGCAGTGCATGGGTGGCCTGATCGTCGAACTGGTAACGCGAAATGTGTCGGATGGCGAGTCGCATGGCAAGCCTCAGTCGAAGTTGTAAGCCTGGGCGATTTCGAGCCCGAGGCTGTTGTTGCGGCCGATGAAGTCGGTCAGGAACTCGTGCAGGCCGCTCTTGAAGATCCGCTCGACCGAGGTATCGGACAGCATTTGCAGAATCTTCGTGGCCGTGTCGTGACACGGGTGTGTCACGCCGTAATCCTTCGCGAGCAGGTTCAGGCTCGACACGACGCGCCCGTAGCAATAGCGCAGCGAACGCGGCATGCGGCCGTTCAGGATCAGGTAGTCGGCGATGTTGAGCGGCTTGTACTGCACGTCGTACACCCAGCGATACGAACGGTGTGCAGCCACGCAGCGCAGGATCGTCTCCCATTGGTAGTTGTCGAGAATCGTGCCGACGTGCGATACCGATGGCAGCAGCAGGTGGTATTTCACGTCGATGATCCGCGCGGTGTTGTCCGCGCGTTCGACGAATGCGCCGATCTGCGCGAAATCGAAGATCTCGTTGCGCAGCATCGTGCTGTAGAAGCTGCCGAGGATCAGCGCGGTTTCGCGCTTCACCTGGTCGAGCACGGCCGGCAGCTCGCTTTCCGGCACCGGCTGCGCCAGCGCGCGGCGCAGCGCGAGCCACGCGCCGTTCACGCTCTCCCACGCCTCGCGCGTCAGCGCCGTGCGCACCATCCGCGCGTTCGAGCGCGCCGCCTCGATGCACGACAGCACGCTCGACGGATTGTCGCGGTCGCGCAGCAGATAGTCGGTCACGGTATCGGCCGCATACGCGTCGTATTTCTGCCGATAGCCGTCGTCCGCGCCCGAGCTGACGAGCACCGACGACCATTCGGCCGGCGCGTCGGCCGTGCGCGTGAGCGCCATCCGCAGCCCGGCATCGACGATGCGCGCGATGTTCTCCGCGCGCTCGATATAGCGGTACATCCAGTAGAGACCGCTTGCAGTACGTCCCAGAAGCATCTCGTGTCCACTCCGTCTTCGTTCGGTTCGCGCGCCGGCTCCGGCGCGCGCGGTCGTGCCCGGCTCAGTCGGCCAGCACCCAGGTGTCCTTGGTGCCGCCGCCCTGGCTCGAGTTGACGACGAGCGATCCTTCCTTCAGCGCGACGCGCGTGAGGCCGCCCGGCGTGATGCGGATGCGGTCCGACACCAGCACGAACGGACGCAGGTCGACGTGGCGCGGCGCGAGGCCGGCGTCGGTCAGGATCGGCGTCGTGGACAGCGCGAGCGTCGGTTGCGCGATGTAGTTCGCGGGACGGGCGCGCAGCTTCGCGGAAAATGCCTCGAGTTCGGCCTTCGATGCGCACGGCCCGACGAGCATCCCGTAGCCGCCCGAGCCGTGCACTTCCTTCACGACCAGTTCGTCGAGATGCTCGAGCACGTACTTCAGGCTGTCGGCCTCGCCGCAGCGCCAGGTCGGCACGTTCTCCAGCATCGCCTTGCGGCCCGTGTAGAACTCGACGATCTCCGGCATGTACGAGTAGATCGCCTTGTCGTCGGCGATGCCGGTGCCGGGCGCATTCGCGATCGTGATGTTGCCCGCGCGGTACACGTCCATGATGCCTGCCACGCCGAGCACCGAGTCCGGGCGGAACGTGAGCGGATCGAGGAACGCGTCGTCGACGCGGCGGTACAGCACGTCGATCGGCCGGAAGCCTTCGGTCGTGCGCATCGCGACGCGGCCGTCGATCACCTGCAGGTCGCTGCCCTCGACGAGATGCACGCCCATCTGGTCGGCGAGGAACGAATGTTCGTAGTACGCGGAATTGTGGATGCCGGGCGTGAGCACCGCGACGGTCGGATTGTCGGCGTTGCCGCCCGGCGGGCACACGGCCGCGAGCGACTGGCGCAGCATCTGCGGATAGGTTTCGACCGGGCGCACCTTCACCTGCTGGAACAGCTCGGGGAAGAGCTGCATCATCGTCTCGCGGTTTTCCAGCATGTACGACACGCCGGACGGCGTGCGCGCGTTGTCTTCCAGCACGTAGAACTCGTTCTCGCCGGTGCGCACGATGTCGACGCCGATGATGTGCGTGTAAACGTTGCCGGGCGGCCGGAAGTCGATCATCTCGGGGATGAACGCCTCGTTGTGCGCGATCAGGTGCTTCGGCACGATGCCCGCGCGCACGATTTCCTGGCGGTGGTAAATGTCGTCGAGGAACGCGTTCAGCGCCATCACGCGCTGCTCGATGCCGAGCGACAGCCGGCTCCATTCCGCTCCCGAGATGATGCGCGGGACGATGTCGAACGGAATCAGCCGCTCGGCGGCCTCCGCGTCGCCGTAGACGGCGAACGTGATGCCCGTCTTGCGGAACACGCCTTCCGCATCGTGGGCTTTCTGGGCGAGGCTCGCGGGATTCTGCGTGTCGAGCCATTGCTTCAGGCGCGCGTAAGGCGCCCTTACCATGTCGCCGGATTGCAGCATTTCATCGAATGGCTTCATCGACCTTTTCTCCATCGATCGTTTTCCCCGGCATTGCGCATGCCGGACCGGCGTACTGAATGCTTTGCAAGGAACGTGCCTTGCTCGATTCCTTCGATATCCCCCTGTTTTGCGCCGCCCAGGCACGCCTGTGCGGCATTGCGCACCACAACGGTGCAACGCCCGACGCGACGGGCGCCAGCGGTGCGCCGCAAGCGCGCACGGCCGATGCGGCGCCGCGCCCGACGAACATAGTTCTCCCGCGTGTCACGGATGTGCAATCTGCACTGCACCAAAAGCGGCGAGCCGGGCCCCGCAACGGCCATGAATGGGCGGGCCGGCACGCACACGGCGCAGCCGGCCCTGGGGAAGTGCCGTCCGGGCGGCCGGGACAGTCCGACGCGGTGAACTGTCCGGTTAACCGGTCCGGCCCCTCAACGCTATGCAGCCGTAATCCCGCCGACAATGCCCATGCATATTTCGACTGACACCCATCGAAAAAAACATCGGCCCGACCGGCGCGAGGCGCGGTACGCTAGAACGTTGGTCAGCAGACGGCGCCGCCTTTCAGGCGCCCGACTATAAAAAGCGAAGATCGAAATGGAAGCAAAGTGGCTGGAAGATTTCCTGAGCCTCGCGGATACCAAGAGTTTTTCACGGGCCGCGCGTCACCGGCACCTGACGCAGTCGGCGTTCAGCAGACGGATCGCCGCTCTCGAAACCTGGATGGACGCGAAGCTGGTGGACCGGAGCATCAATCCGATCGCGCTGACGCCCGCCGGCCAGATGTTCCGCGGGCTCGCCGCGGACATCCTGCGCAGCATGTATGCGGCGCGCAATCTCGTGAACGGCTATGACCAGTTCGCGGCGAGCGACCAGGTCGTGCGCTTCGCCGTCGCGCATACGCTCGTATTCACGCTGTTTCCCGAATGGCTCAAGCGGCTCAACGGCGAGGTCGGCCACGTGACCGCGCGCGTCAATGCGGTGAACGTGCCGGAAGGCGTGCAGCAACTGGTCGAAGGCGAATGCGACCTGCTGCTCGGCTATCACCATCCGCAGTTGCCGATCGTGCTCGACCCGAACCACTTCCCGTTCGTCAGCCTCGGCGTCGAGCGGATCCTGCCCGTGTCGTCGCCCGACGCGCACGGCAAGCCGGTGTTCCAGCTGCCCGGCACGCCCGATGCGCCGCTGCCGCTGCTCGCGTATTCGTCGGGCGCCTTTCTCGGCAACATCGTCGAGATGCTGCTGCTGAATGCGACCGAGCCGTATGTCCTGCACCGGTGCTTCGAGACGCACATGTCCGAGGCGCTGAAAGGCATGGTCGTGGCCGGACACGGCATTGGCTGGCTGCCCGAAAGCTGCGTCGCGAAGGATCTCGCGGACGGCACGCTCGTGTGCGCGGGCACGGGCGACTGGATCACCGAACTCGAAATCCGCCTGTATCGATCGGCCCGCAAGCGCGGGCTCGCGGCCGAGCAGCTGTGGGCCTACATCATGAACCGGCCGCGCACGGCGATCGACGCGCAGATCGGCGCCGAAGAGGCGGTCGCGCCGGCGATGCGCAGCGCGCGGCGAAGCGCAAGCGGCAGTCGCTGACGAAGGGTTAGCGCCGTGGATATCCACGGCGCGCATGCGCGCTTCTTCAACGGCAATCGATAATCCCATCCGACTCCGTAAAACCCGTCCTCGACTGTAATCGATCTCGATAAAACGCAAACGTTTGCGAATTCATATCGTACTTTTTACTGCTTTCCGTATTAAGTAAGAATATTCAGGCCGATTTTCAGGACAGAAATACCTTGTTACACAAGTTTCGATTTACCTGTAAGTATCGGAATGACCAAAAATGTCGCACCCTTATTTCATGATGTGCGATCCGAAGCCCCGTTTTCATTGATTCTGGTCGATTGCGGGTGCAATAGTTTCTTTTATCAGTCGTTATTTTTCGGCACGAACTTCGATACCTCAGACGCAATTCAAAGCGTGCTCGATCATCGCTACCGACGAGCAATTTTCATGTTCGGCAATATCGACTTTATTCAGCAATAAGCGATCCTCACCAATCCCTCCTTATCTTATTTAGATAGGACCTTTTACCCTCGTCCCATTCGGGCCACACGCGGTTGTTGGTTCAAAAACCATCGTGTATCAATAGCGTGTCGCAAAAAGAACGTTGGCAAATTCGACTCGGGGTCGGTGCATGCCATCGACTCCGGACGGGAGATTGCAATGTCACCCTCGCTTCGACAGCATGCTCGCCCTTTCCTGAGCGCCGTGCTCTCCACGCTCTGCATGAACGCCATGGCCCAGACACCGGCGACCTCGTCGCCGCCGGCGTCCGGTCCGGGGGCAAACCGGTACGTGATTTCGTATATCTGCGGCGATGCGCGGATCGACGGTACCGCGCCGCTTCCACCCGACGGCCGCCCGTACAACGTGGGCGTGTCTTTCGTGTCCGGAAACACCGGGCAGCCGCTCTCCAACGTGCAGGTGCGCCTGCGCCGGCATGGGCGCGTGCTCGTCGAATTCAATGCGTCGGGATCGCGCTGCCTGTTCAGCGTGCCGGATGCGAGCTATCGGGTCGAAGGGACCTATCAGGGAGCAACCCAGTTCGCGATCGTCGAGACGGGCACGCTCACGACGCAGTTGCGATGGTGAGCGTCGCGTCGCCCCGCTTCGATCACGTCATTCGTGGAACGCATCGAATCAAGGAGTCTTGAATGCCCCGTGCAGAACGACCGGACAACTCGCCTGCCCGTCAGCCGAAGCCCTCGTGGGGTCCGGGAAAGAATGCGGCGCTCAGCATCGCCGCGTTTGCCGCGATCTTCGGCGCTTTCGCGTATGTCGAGCGAGACGCGAGGGTCGGCCATGCGAGCGTGACGCACGATATCGCCGGCGTGATCGGAACCGCCGTCGGCAAGTACCGCAACCTCATCGTCGCTGCGACCGGCGGTGCGTCCGGCCCAGCGGCGCCCGCCGGCTCGACGCCGACGGTCGCGCAGGCCGGGCCGGTTCCGCCGTCAGCATCGGCTGCGCCTGCCATGTCGGCGGCAGTCGAACCTGCCGCACCACCGGCCACGACGGCCCGTTCCGATACGAAACCCCCGCGCCGCGCGCATCTGCCGGCGACGAAGCTCGCGGCCGACCCGCACGCGGCGTCGACCGGCAGTCGTACGGCGCGCCCCGGCGATGCGCATCGGACGTCACGTTCGCAGACGCTGGCGCGCACGAGAAAACACCCGGACCCCGTACCGAAACAGCAACCGCAGTCGTATATCGCGGACACGTCGCACATGGAGGCCACCAGCGTCACACACGACGAGCTGGAAGGCGCCCGCGCTCTGGCCAAGGCGCGCTGGTGCGCACAGATCGACGAATGGAGTTGTGTAGAACAAAACGCGAGCCGTGCACTCGCCATCGACCCGAAGAACAGCGAATCGCGCGCGCTGCTTGGACAAGCGATCCGCAACCGCCTGTGAACCGGTCGGATGGCGCCGGGCTTCGCTGCCCGGCGATGCGACGGCCGGCGACGAGCGTCGTCGGGCGTGCAACCGATGTGATCGTTTCAAAGTGAGGACACACCGTGGCCAACAATCGTCAACAACAATGCACCACCGTCGTTCCGCCGAATCGGCGGATCCTCCTGCATGCGCCGCTGCTGTGCCTGCTCGTCGCGTCCGGCTCGTGCCTTGCCGCCGAAGGCGACGCGGAGCCGCGCAGCGGGAGCGAAATCGCCGGATCCCGCGGCACGCCGGATGCGCTGCCGCCCGACCTGCAGCCGACGGGCGCGGCGACGCAGGCCGCGCAGGGTTCGGGCACGCAGCCGCCTTACGCGTCGACGCCGATCGCTCGGGCCTCGGATGCGTCGATGCAGATCGCGCAGGGATCGAACCCGGCGATGCCGACCACGGTCGTGGTGGATCCGGATGCTGCGCAGCCGAGCGCCGCGGTGCAGGCGCCGACCTCGTCGAACGCACCTGCAGCGCCCGAGCCTGCGTCGAGCACGCCGATGCTGCTTGCCCAGGCATTCGACACTTCGCCGCCCGATACGTCTGCGCCGCGCGAGCGAAAGCCGGATGCCCCGCAGCAGCTCGCGCAAACCGCGACCGCTGCACCGCCGGCTACGCCCACTACGCCGACGCTCACCGCTCAGGCATCCGGCACGCCGATGCCGAATGCGCCCGCGCCCGTGACCCAGCCGCCCGGCGCCGAACCGCCGTCGTCCCCGCAACCGACTTCACAGTCGCCCGGTGCGCAGCTCCCCGGCGAGCCGACCCAACGATCGCAGGGGCCCGACGTCGAAACACCGAACGCGCAGGCGCCGAATCTGCGCACGGCCGATGTCGCGACGGTGCGCAACGACGTGTTCGGCCTCGCGGCGAGCGGCGGCGCGGTCAAGGCGCTCGACGAAGCGAAGGCTCGCCCCGACGCCTTCTCCGCCGTCGACATCGCGCAACTGGAAGAACTGTCGATTCGCCAGCAGGTGCGCGGCGGACGCGACAAGTCGCGCTCGATGACGAGTTCGGACCGCTTCGATGGAATCGACAGCGCGCTGCGCGCGGCCGACGACCTCGACAAGCGGATACCGGCCACACCGGAGTACACGCCGGTGCGCACCGCGCTCGCGGGCGACCGGGTAGTGGCCCTCGCGGCACGCGGCGACATGAAGACGGCCGTCGCGACGTTCGAGACGATTCCGTCCAACGCGGAAATCTCGATCGACGCGCTCGCGGCCGTGGGCGACGCATACCTGTATCTGAGCGAGCCGGCCAAGGCGAACGCCGTGTATGCGCGCGCGCTGAAGCAGGCCACCGCGTCGCCGACGGATCGCGCGACGCGCGGCTTCCAGTACGGCTCGCGTACGCGTCCGATCGAGTTGCAGGAAGGGCTGTTCTGGTCGTACGTCGACCAGGGCCGCGCAGCGCAAGCGAAGCAGGTGCTCGACGACATGGAGAAGTCGCTGCCGCCGGCCAAGCAAGTGACCAACGTCGGCCCGGGAGAAAGCGACTACCTGCGCTACTACCGGCTGCGTGCGCAATACCTGATCTTCACGGGTCACGCCGACGAAGGGATCGCCGCGCTCGAACAGCTCGAGAAACAGGTACCGTTCAACGCGGAGATCCGTGCCGCGCACGCCGATGCGGTGTCCGGCCAGGCCCATCCGCGCCAGGCGATCTCGATGTATCGCGCGTCGCTGACCGATCACCCGGACAGCGTCGAGATGCTCGCGGGCCTCGGCCGCGCATCGCTCACGGCCGACGACTACGCGACCGCGAAGACCGTCGACCAGACCCTGGGAAACACGTTCCCCGATAGCGGCGCCGTGCGCGGCTTCAAACGCGACTACAAGGCATACCGCAGCCCGGTGTTCACGACCGACCTCAGTTTCGAGCACGGCAACAGCGCGCTGGCCGACAACAGCTTCACGTCGGACAGCTATGTGTATTCGCAACCGTTCGGCGACAACTGGCGCGTGTTTTCGCACACGTTCTACGGTTTCGCGCAGACCGACGGCGGCAGAATCAGCCGCACGCGCACGGGCATCGGCGGCGACTACCGGCACGGCCCGCTCACCGTGCTGGGCGAAGTCACGCGCTCGATGGGCTCGGACGGCCGAACCGGCGGCCGCGGGACGATCGCGTATGCACTGAACGACTACTGGACGGTCGGCGCCGGGCTCGACACCAACGACAACTCGCTGCCGTGGAAGGCGTATGCCGCGCACATCTGGGGCCGCTCCGCGAACGTCGAGGTCGTGTATCGCCAGAACGACCGGCGCGAAGTCAAGCTGAGCTACGGCGTGAGCCGCTACAGCGATTCGAACCTGCACCAGGAGATCGCGGCGACCGCCACGCAGCGCGTGTACACGTCCGCGAACCAGCTCGTCAACGTCTCGCTGAATCTCGGTACCGACAGCAACACGCGCCGGGACGCGCCCTACTTCAGCCCCGGTCGCGATTACGCGGCCGCGGCGACCGTCATGCATCAACTGACGCTGTGGAAGAAGGGCGACACGGGGCTGCAACAGCGCCTGTCGGTGTCGGGCGGCGCGTACAACGAGCGCGGCTTCGGCACCAGCCCGCTGTGGAGCGCGCGCCTCGAGCACGCGTGGACGTTCAAGCACGACATCACGCTGAGCTACGGCGTCGAGGTCAGCAGCCACGCGTACGACGGCCAGCGCGAGCGCTCCGAAACCGGCTTCCTGTCGCTCAACCTGCCGTTCTAGCAAGGAGATCGGGCAATGCTTCAATCCAGACGGACCTTCATGTGCGGATGCCTCGGTACGTTTGCCGCCTGTTCGCTATTCCCGGGCGTGACCAATGCCAGGATGATCGACCTGCTGCCGCCGTCCGATCCGGCCGACGGCAAGACGTTTCGCGTGATCTGCATGCACGACGTGCGCGACAACCTGATGGCGTCGTTTTCGTCGCCGAACGCGATCATCGATCCGTTCGCGGTCGATACCGGCACGCTGACCGCGATCTTCTCGTGGCTGCAGACCAACAACTACCACACGATCACGGTCAAGCAGATCGAGGAGTCGCGGCGCGGCGGCAAGCCGCTGCCGCCGCGCTCGGTGCTGCTCACGTTCGACGACGGCTTCCGCAGCCACTACACGAAGGTGCTGCCGCTGCTCGAGCGCTTCAAGTATCCGGCCGTGATGGGCCTCGTCACCGCGTGGATCGACACACCGCCGGATACGCCGATCCGCATCAGCGACAAGGTTCAGGTGCCGCGCGACTACTTCCTGTCGTGGGACGAGGTGAAGAAGCTCGGGCAATCGGAATTCGTCGAGCTCGGCTGCCACACCCACAATCTCCATCACGGCGCGGTCGCGAACCCGCAAGGCAACGAATTGCCGGCGACCACGTCGCATCTCTACCTGCAAGACCAGAAACGCTATGAAACCGACGCCGAATTCCACGCACGCGTGCACGACGACCTGCAGACCTGCGTGCGGCAGATCCGCGAACGCACCGGTCTCGTCGCACGCTCGATGGTGTGGCCATACGGCGCGGAAAACCAGCCCGTGCGCCAGATATCGACGTCGCTCGGCATGGACATCCAGTTCAGCCTCGATGCCGGCCCGAATACGCCGGACGTGCCGCTCGACCGGCTGAGACGGATCCTGATGATGTACGACGTCGATATCGGCGGGTTCGAGCGCTCGATGCGCGAGCCGGCGTCCAATCGCGGCGACGTCGACGTGCCCGAGCGCACCGTGCAGGTCGATCTCGACCAGGTCTACGATCCCGATCCCGCGCGGCAGGAAGCGAATCTCGGCAAGCTGATCGAGCGCATCTACCGGATGCAGCCGAAATCGGTGTACCTGCAGGCGTATGCGGACCCGAACGGTACGGGCGTGGCCGAAGCGGTGTATTTCCCGAACCGGCACCTGCCGATGCGCTCCGACCTGTTCTCGCGCGCCGCGTGGCAGCTCAACACGCGCTCCAACGTGCAGGTGTACGCGTGGATGCCGGTGCTCGCGTTCCGGCCGCCGGCCGACAAGCAGCGCAAGCTCGAGGCCGTCAGCGCATACGGCGGCGCGCCGGCCCGCGAGAACGGCACGCGGGTGTTCCGGCTGAGCCCGTTCGATCCCGATGCGCGGCTGATGATCCAGCAGATCTACGAGGATCTGAGCAAGCACGCGTCGTTCAGCGGCATCCTGTTCAGCGACGACGCCGTGCTCGACGACTACGAGGATGCCAGCCGGCATGCGCTGCGCACCTATGCGCAATGGGGGCTGCCGGCCGACGTCGGCAAGATCCGCGAGAACCCCGACCTGATGAAGCGCTGGACACGGCAGAAGACGCGCCATCTGATCGACATGACCCGGCAGCTCGAGCAGATCGTGCTGGCCCATCAGAACGTCGGCGATGTGCTGACCGCGCGCAACATCTTCGCGATGCCGGTGCTCAAGCCCGAATCGGAAGCGTGGTATGCGCAGAACTACGACGATTTCCTCGCCGCCTATGACTACGTCGCGCTGATGGCGATGCCGTACATGGAGCAGGCGAAGGACCCGGAGGGCTGGCTGGACCAGCTCGTGAAGGTGGTGCGCACGAAGCAGCGCGGGCTGCAGCGCACCGTGTTCGAACTGCAGTCGTACGACTGGCACGCGCGCAAGGACGTGCCGGCCAGCACGCTGCTTGCGCAGATGCGGCGGCTGCGCAGCGAGGGCGCCGTGAATTTCGGCTACTACCCCGACAACTTCCTGAACGGCCATCCGGAGCTCGATGCGATGCGAGACGTGATGTCGCTGAAGTCGCGCCTCGACCCCACCTCGATCAACGCGCTGATGCAGATGCAGCAATCGCCGGGAACCAAGACGCCATGAACACCCACAGCCTCATCCAGCGCCTGCAGGATTTCGTCTTCTACTATCCGTTCTTCATGTCGTATCTGTGGATGATCGGCGGTGTCGTGCACTACTTCCTGCTCGAGGAGGGCCGCGAGCTGTCGACGCGCACGATCGCGTCGAGCGGCATCCCGAAGGTCTCGATCGTCGTACCCTGCTTCAACGAAGCCGCGAACGCACGCAGCGTGATCTCCCATCTGAACGGGATGCAGTATCCGAACTACGACATCATCGCGGTCAACGACGGCAGCAAGGATCGCACCGGCGACATCCTCAACGAGCTGGCCGTCGAGATCCCGCGGCTGCTCGTGATCCACCATGCACGCAACGAAGGCAAGGCGGTCGGGCTCACGACCGCGGCCGCGGTATCCAACGCGGACTACCTGCTGTGCATCGACGGCGATGCACTGCTCGCGCACGATGCGATCGGCTGGATGCTCGAGCACTTCCTGACCGACCCGGGCGTGGGCGCGGTGACCGGCAACCCGCGCATCCGCACGCGCACGTCGCTGCTCGGCCGCATGCAGGTCGGCGAATTCTCGTCGATCGTGGGGCTGATCAAGCGCACGCAGCAGGTGTACGGCCGCATCTTCACGGTGTCGGGCGTAATCACGATGTTCCGCAAGACCGCGCTCGCCGACGTCGGCTACTGGAGCTCGGACATGCTGACCGAGGACATCGACATCAGTTGGAAGCTGCAGTGCCGCGACTGGCGCGTCGTGTACGAGCCGCACGCGCTCAGCTGGATCCTGATGCCCGAGACGGTGAAAGGGCTCTACCGGCAGCGGCTGCGCTGGTCCAAGGGCGGCATCCAGGTGCTGCTCAAGTACGCGGGCACGCTGATGCGGCCCACGCAGATGATGATGTGGCCGCTGTTCGCCGAATACCTGATAGGCATCGCGTGGGCGTACTCGATGTCGTTCATCCTGCTGCTCGCGCTGATCGACGTCGTCTACCCGCTTCCGCCGAACTGGCATGTGTCCGTGGTGCCGCACTGGCACGGGATGCTGCTAGTCGCAACCTGCATCCTGCAACTGATCATCGGCAGCATGATCGATCGTCAATACGACGAAAAACTCCTGATGTACTTCCTTGACACCATCTGGTACCCCGTCGCGTTCTGGCTGATCAGCATGATCACCACCGTCGTCGCCCTGCCCGCCGTCGTACTGCGGGGCCGCGGCAAACGCGCCGTTTGGGTCAGTCCCGACCGAGGCATTCAACATGAAGAACGCGCCGATTATTGACCTTTCCCTGCGCGCACCGCGCGACATGATCGCCGAACGCGGCGGCATCGTCGGGCCCGTGCTCGTCGCGTGGTTCCGTCTCGTGCGGCCCGCGCTGGTCGGAGGTGTATGGGCATCGATCTGCATCTACACGTACCGCTACCTGTTGCCGTTCAACGAGGCCGAGATGCCGATCGAGCAGATCGTGTTCTACGTGACGAGCATCGCGCTGATCGCCGGCACGATCGTCATGTGGCTGATCGCGGGACGCGTCGTGCATCCGCTCGCGTACCGGTTGCGCGTGTCGAAGATGCTGCGGCGCTCGGCCAGCGTCAAGGTGCGCTCGGTGCCGCCGACCGCGTTCGCGAGCGCACGCCGGCGCGGCGCGCGGCGCACGACGCGCATTCTCGTCGCGTCGCACGATGCGAACGGGTCGATTTCGGGCATCGAATGGGTCGCGCACGCCGGCCCGCAGCCCCATGAATGAATCGCCGAAGACGTGCCGCGCCGGTCGCGACGCCTGGCCGCGCGACGTGGCACCGCTTCCGGCATCGTGCTGGCGCGCGTCGCGCGCCAGCCGGAAACTTCCTGGAGACGAGGTGAATCATGTGCGGAATCGTCGGAGCAAGCGGCCTGAACAATCAAGTGCCGCAATTGGTCAATGCGCTGAGCCGGCTCGAATATCGCGGCTACGATTCGTGCGGCATCGCCGTGCAGGGCGACGGCCGCCTGCACAGCGAACGCACGCTGCGACGCGTGACGGACCTGCAGGATCGCGTGCTGACGCTCGGCCTCGAAGCGCAGACCTGCATCGCGCATACGCGCTGGGCGACGCACGGCGCGCCGTCGGAAATGAACGCGCACCCGATCATGTCGGGCGACACGATCGCCGTCGTGCACAACGGGATCATCGAAAACCACGACACGCTGCGCGCCGAGCTGCGTGAACGCGGCTATACGTTTCGCGGGCAGACCGACACCGAGGTCATCGCGCACCTGATCCACAGTCTCTATCGCGACGACCTGTTCGACGCTGTGGTGCGCGCCGTCAAACGGCTGCACGGCGCGTACGCGATCGCGGTGCTCGGCGCGCGCGAGCCGCAGCGCCTCGTCGCCGCGCGCGCCGGTTCGCCGCTCGTGATCGGCATCGGCGCCAAGCAGAATTACCTCGCGTCCGACTGCGCGGCGCTCAGCGACCTGACCGACCGCTTCGTATACCTGGAGGACGGCGACGTCGCGCTGATCACGCCGGAGCGCATCGCCGTGGTCGATGCGGGCGGACAGGAAGCGCGGCGCCCGTTGTGCGAAGTGAAGGCGCGCGCGGACGATGCCGCGCTCGGCCCGTACCAGCACTTCATGCAGAAGGAAATCTTCGAGCAGCCGAAGGCGATCGACAGCACGCTCGACGGTATCGACACGATCTCGCCGGCGCTGTTCGACGCGACGGAAGGCACGGGCGCACTGCTGTCGCGGGTGAGAAGCGTGCTGCTGCTCGGCTGCGGCACCAGTTACTACGCAGGCCTGACCGCGAAGTACTGGCTCGAAAGCATCGCGGGCGTGCCCGCCCAGGTCGAGATCGCCAGCGAATTCCGCTACCGCGACACGGTGGCCGATCCGCGCACGCTCGTCGTCGGCATCTCGCAGTCGGGCGAAACGGCCGACACCATCGGCGCGATCGAGCAGGCGCGCGCGATGGGCCAGGACCTGTCGATGGCGATCTGCAACGTCGCGACCAGCACGATCGCACGCAACGCGCCACTGCGGTTCCTGACGCGGGCCGGCACCGAGCTCGGCGTCGCGTCGACCAAGGCGTTCACCACGCAACTCGTCGCGCTGTTCGTGCTGACGCTGACGCTCGCGCAACTGCGCGGCCGGCTCGACGCCGCGCAAGTCGCGACGCACCTGAAGCAGTTGCGCGCGCTGCCCGACCGCATCGGCCATGCGCTCGCGCTGGAAACGCAGATCATGGGCTGGGCCGCGAAGTTCGCCCGCACCGAGAACGCGCTGTTCCTCGGGCGCGGCATCCATTTCCCGATCGCGATGGAAGGCGCGCTGAAGCTCAAGGAAGTGTCGTACATCCACGCGGAAGGTTATGCGGCCGGCGAGCTGAAGCACGGGCCGCTCGCACTCGTCACGAGCGCGATGCCGGTGGTCACGATCGCGCCGGACGATCGCCTGTTCCAGAAATTGAAATCCAACATGGCCGAGGTGCGTGCGCGCGGCGGCCGGCTCTACGTGCTGGCCGGCAGCCAGCTCGAAATCGACGCCGACCGCGACACGCACGTGATTCGCGTGCGCGAATCCGGCGACCTGCTGTCGCCGATCGTCAACGTGATTCCGCTGCAACTGCTCGCGTATCACGTCGGCTGCACGCGCGGCGCCGACGTCGACAAGCCGCGCAACCTCGCGAAATCGGTGACCGTCGAATGATGCGGCGAACGCGCCCGGTACAGGCGGTCGTGCGGCTGGCCGCGGCCGTGCTCTGCGGCGCGGGCGGCATCGGCGCGGCGCCGCCGGCCCTCGCCGGCGCGCCGGCCGTGCATACGGTCACCGTGTCGAGCGCGCCGTCGCCGCAGGACACCGGCGACCCGCGGCGCTTCATGCACGGCATCGGCGTGGCCGACGCCGGCGACGGCAAACGCTGGGTGTTCTTCAGCAGTTCGGGCATCGTGCCGCGCGGTGCGCTGCGCAGCGGCAACTGGCCGCACGACGTGTACGTCGGCGAATGGAAGCCCGACAAGCCGCGCGTGCTGCACGTCCGCACGCTCATCAGCCGCCCCGAGGCGCAGGAACCCGTATCGATCGCGCAGAACGCGCACGGCGACATCTTCGTCACGTTCGAGGACGGCTGGAACACGCCGCAGGAAGTCAGCCAGCGCTACGGCGTCTACCGCCGCGACCTGAAGCCGATCAAGCCCTACCCGAACGACGTCGAATCGGGCGGCCATTCGGGGCATGTCGCGACGGTCGCCGACCGTTTCGTCGTGTTCTATTCGGCCGACTGGGTCAACGGCGGCGGAGTCGACAACCTCGGCAGCGGCAACGGCGTCTACCTGAAAACCTACGACGCGGCCGGGCGCGTGCTGAACCATGTCGCGGTCGCGCCGCGCCGCCGCGAGTGGTGGCCCGTGATCGCGGGCTCGCCGCGCAACGCGCTGCTCGTGTGGCAGAAGTTCATCGAAGGCAGCACCGACGCGACGCTCGAATACGCGATGTTCGATCCGGTCACCGCGAAGCTGGAAAAACTCGGATCGCTGAACGACGCAATCCAGTACTACGTGTATTCGGCCGCCTACGTGCCGGAGATCGACCGTTTCCTCGTCGTCACGACGACAGCCGACGATCGCGGCGTCGCGATGCTGATCGCCCCGGACGGCCGTCGCACGGCGACGCTCGATTGCCTGCCCGCGTCGGTGCGCGAGTCTGACATCGGCGTCGCCGGCACGCACGCGTACGTGCCGACCCGCGACGGGCGGCTGCTGACGCTCGCGCTGGCGCCGGCGGATATTGCGGTGAGCGGCGTGCAGCGCTCGCCGATTCCGTGGGGATCGACCGGCGTCGCCGGTTTCCCGGCGCGAGGCACGGCGATGCATTTCGTATCGCTGACGCCGTCGGGGATGCGCGAAGCCGATTTCGAGCCGGAGCAACGCACGCCGATGCCGAAGAACGAAGTGTCGTGTTCGAGCCACTGACGGCTGGCCGGTAACGCGATGCCGCGAACGCGGGCAGACCGCGTGCGCCACCGTACCGTTTTCCGCCATCCGGACCGCGTTACGCCGACACGTCGCTCATTCAGCCCTCAAGTCGCCGGGTGCGCTGTCGCGGCCCTGTTCGAGCACGACCGCCGCGCCTTTGCGCACCGAATTCGCCAGCACCGTCCGTACCGGATAGACTGTCGCCCGAATCCTTCCATCGGCCGCGGCGTTCCGCCTCCTGCCGCCGCCGGAACGCCCCTTCCCGGAGAACGAATGCTGAAGCGCCAGTGGTTTTCGCTTGTGCTGCTGACGGTTTGCCTGCTCGGGCAACGCGCGTCGGCCCAGTCCACGCTCGAACTCGACACCGACGGCACGGCCCGCGCCCTCACCCGACAGACGTTGCTCGCTCGTCCGGACGCGACCGACATCCACGTGCCGCGCGACATCGCGTACGGCCGGCCGATGACGTTCCGCGCGGTGCCGTTCGCCGCGCTGCTCGGCGACACCCCGCTGCCGGCCGCCGGCGTGCTCGAAACGCGCGCGGCCGACGGTTTCGCCGCGCAACTGCCGCTCGATCTCGTGCGCCGCCGCGCGCCGGCCGGCGCGATTCCGTGGCTCGCGATCGAGGATCCGGCCCGTCCGTGGCCGAAGCTGCCCGGCAAGCAGGTCAGCGCGGGGCCGTTCTATCTCGTCTGGCTCGGGCCGGACGCGTCGTCGGTGCGCGGCGAGCAGTGGCCATACCAGATCGTTCGCATCACGATCGAATCGTCGCCGCTCGCGCGCTGGCCGTCGCTCGCCGTCGATGCGGCGTTGCCCGCGAACGACCCGGCGCGCGCGGGCCAGCACCTGTTCGTCACGCAATGTCTCGCGTGTCACCGCATCGACGGTGCGGGCAGCAGCCACGCCGGCCCGGATCTGAACGCACCGATGAACCCGGTCGACTACTTCCAGCCCGCCGCGCTGCGCCGCTACATCCGCGACCCGGCATCGGTGCGCGACTGGCCGGGCCGCAGCATGCCGGCGTTTCCGCCCGATCAACTGAGCGACCGGGAGCTCGACGAGATCGTCGCGTATCTGGGGTATATGGCGCGCCGCAAGGCCGGCAAGTAAGCCGCGCGCCGGTTACCCACCCGCCGCGCTTACGCTTCCTGCGCGCTCTGCAGCACCGCGCGCAACAGCACGTCGGCGCCGGCCGTCGCCCATTCCGGCGTAATCGCTTCGGCCTCGTTGTGGCTCAGCCCGTCGACGCACGGCACGAAGATCATGCCGGTCGGCGCGACACGCGCGACATAGCACGCGTCATGGCCCGCGCCGGACACGATGTCCATGTGCGACAGCCCGAGCGCACGGGCCGCGTCGCGCACCGTGTCGACGCAGCGCGGCGCGAACGGTATCGGCGCGTACGTGAAAATCTGCTCGATCTGCGCGCCGAGGCCGGCTTCGTCGGCCACGCGCGCGAGTTCCGCGCGCAGCGCCGCGTCCAGTGCGTCGAGCACCGCATCGTCGGGGTGACGGAATTCGACCGTGAAGAAGCAGCCGCCCGGCACCGTGTTGCGCGAATTCGGCCGCGCGTCGATCATCCCGACCGTTGCACGCGCATCCGGTGCGTAGCGGCGCCCGAGCACTTCGACGAACGAGATCATCCGCGCCGCGCCGACCAGCGCGTCGCGACGGAACGCCATCGGCGTCGTGCCCGCGTGCGCGTCGACACCCGTGAGCGTCACCTCGTACCAGCGCTGCCCCTGCCCCCCGGTCACGACGCCGATCGTCTTGCCGGCCCGCTCGAGAATCGCGCCCTGCTCGATATGCAGTTCGTACGCCGCGTGCACCGGATAGCCGCCGACCGGCTCCGTGCCCGCGTAGCCGATCCGTTCGAGCTCTTCTCCGATCGTCCGGCCAGCGCCGTCGGTGCGCGACAGCCCATATTCGAGCGTATAGACGCCCGAGAACACGCCGGCCGACACCATCGCCGGCGCGAAGCGCGAGCCTTCCTCGTTGGTCCAGATCACGACGTCGACCGGGCGCTCGGTCTCGATCCCCGCGTCGTTCAGCGCGCGCACGACTTCGAGGCCGCCGAGCACGCCGTAGATCCCGTCGTAGCGGCCGCCGGTCGGCTGCGAATCGGCGTGCGAGCCCGTCATCACCGGTGCGGCGTCGGGATTGCGGCCCGCGCGGCGCGCGAACACGTTGCCCATCCGGTCGACACGCACCGTGCAGCCGGCGTCGCGCGCCCACTGCACGAACAGGTCGCGCGACTCGCGGTCGAGATCGGTCAGCGCGAGGCGGCAGACGCCGCCCTTCGGCGTCGCGCCGATCTGCGCCATCCGTTCGAGCGATGCCCACAGACGGTCGCCGTCGACGCGCGGCATGGTCACGGTGGCGTCACGCATCGCCATTCTCCGGCGCGCTTTGCAGCGCATAGCGGAAGTCGCAGCGCCGGCCGCCCTGCATGATCGTGCTCGTGCGCGTGAGCGCGATGTCCGGCGCATAGCCCTGGATGAAATAGCTGTCGCGCGCACAGCTCAGCAGGTGCCCGATCTCGCCGAGCCCCATCGCGTGATACATCTCCGCGTAGCTGCAGCGATGCACGTCGTAGTCGTAGTGCGCGTCGTCCGCCCGCCGTACCTCGACGTCGAGCGCATCGTCCTTCTCCCACAGCACCTGCAGCGCGATGAACGACTTCACGCTCGTGCCGTGCGGCTCCTGCGCGGCGAACGTACGGCCCGCGTCGACGGCCGCGCCGCGTACGGCTTCCGCGATCACGGCCTGCGCGCGCTCGGCGCCGAACTCGCGCTTCATGATCTCGTAGATCGGCTTGATGATTTCCGCTTCGATGCGGCGCCGCGCGAGGATCCCGAGGCGCGGGTCCTCGGGTGCGGCGGCGGATGTCGGGTTCGCTTCGGTCATGGGGATCGTCTCGGTCGTTTTGCGGTTACTTGGCTGCGGTGCGCGAGCCGCCGAGCACGTCGACGACGGCCCACTTGCCGCCGCGCACCTGGTAGATCGTGAAGGCCGGATCCTTCAGGTTGCCTTCGGCGTCGAACGCGATGCGCCCCGTCACGCCGGGCCGCTCGATCGCGCGCACGGCCGCGACCAGCTTCGCCGGCTCGGTCGTGCCGGCCTTCTGCGCGGCCGCGATCAGCGTGGCGGCGGCGTCGTACGCGAACGGCGCATGCAGTTCGATCGGCGCGTGAAAGCGGGCCTGGTATTGCGTGTCGAACGCCTTGCCGCCCGGCATCCGGTCGAGCGGCAGGCCCGGCTCGAGCGCCGTCACGGCGTCGCCGTCCTTGCCGGCGAGCGACAGGAAGGTCTGGCTCACGAAGCCGCCCGCACCGAGCAGCGGCGCGTTCACGCCGAGCTGGCGCATCCGGCGCGCGATCGGCGCGGCCTGCGCGTCGAGGCCGCCGAAGAACACGAGATCCGCGCGCTTGCCCTTGATCGCGGTCAGCACGCCGCTGAAGTCGGTCGTCTTGTCGTTCACGTACTGGCGATCGACGATCGTGCCGCCGTTCGCCTGCGCGCCCTTGATGAACTGGTCGGCCAGCCCCGCGCCGAACGACGTGCGATCGTCGATCACCGCGATGCGCTTCGCCTTCAGCGTCTTCGCCGCATACGCGCCGGTGAAGTTGCCGCCTGCATCGTCGTGCCCCATGATGCGGAACGCCGTCGCGTAGCCCTGCTGCGTGTATTGATGGCCGGTGGAGGCCGGCGCGATCTGCGGGATGCCGGCGTCGCGGTACACGCGCGACGCGGGCACGCTGCAGCCCGTGTTCCAGTGACCGACGACGCCGATCACGTGCTGGTCGACGAGTTGCTGCGCGACCGCGACGGCCGTGCGTGGGTCGGACTGGTCGTCGGCCGCGACGAGCTTGTAGATGACCGGCTTGCCGCCGATGGTCGGATGCTTCGCGTTCGCGTCGTCGATCGCGAGTTGCGCGCCGTTCTGCAGATCCTTGCCGATCCGCGCGGACGGGCCGGTGAGCGGCGCGGCGAGACCGATCAGGACCGTCCGTGGAGCGGACTGGGCGAACGCGGGAACGGAGGCGACCAGCGCGGCCGCCGAGAAGGCGAGGCTGGCGGAGAGGAAAGCGATTTTCATGTGCGGGGGGACGATCAGTCGAATCAAAAACATGAAAAATATTAAATATTTAGGACCTAAACCTCAAATACCCAATTGTTGGATGCTTATACCGTTCCCGACACATTAGCGTACATCGCTGTAAATGCAGGATATTTTTGTGTTGTCGCTTACCCTTATTTTTCGATAAAATTCGATACATGAAAAATATCGAACAATTGCCGCACGATCCGCCGCTGCGCGCGGTGCGTGCGTTCGAAGCATTTGCGCGTCTCGGCTCGGTCACCGCGGCGGCGGGCGAACTCGACATCACGCCGTCGGCGGTCAGCCATCAGCTGCAACTGCTCGAAGCGTTCATCCAGACGCCGCTGACGGTGCGAGAAGGCCGGCTGCTCGTGCTGACCGACGAGGGGCGCGACTACTACCGGTCGATCAGCGCGGCGTTCTCGGTGCTGCGCAGCGCGACGCGCTTCGTGCGCGACCGTTCGTCGCTGCGCCAGATCACCGTCAGCCTGATTCCGTTGCTCGGCATCGGCTGGTTCATTCCGCGGCTGCACGCGTTCCTGGCCGACAACACCGATGTGGACGTCACGGTGCTGTACGCGCATCACCGCAACTACCGAAGCGATGCGTCGGACCTGTCGATCCGCTTCGGTACCGGCGACTGGCCCGGCTACCGCTGCGAGCGGCTGCTGCCTGGCGCGATGGTGCCGATGTGCAGCCCGTCGTTCCTGAAGCGTCATGGACCGTTCCGCACGCCGGCCGATCTCGCGCGCGCGCCGCTCGTGCACGACGAGGATCGCAGCACGTGGGTCAACTGGCTGCAGGGTGCCGGCGTGCGGCACGTATCGCACGCGGTGGGACCGATGTTCGAGGATGGCCAGCTCACGCTGAGCGCCGCCCGCGCGGATCTCGGCGCCGCGTTGCTGCGCGCGCCGCTGGTCCAGCGCGAACTGGCGAACGGCGAACTCGTGCAACTGTTCGATCACGCGCTCGACGACGGGCGCGACTACTACCTGTGCACCCGCGAGGATGCGGACCTGCCGGACGGAGCGCGACGGCTGGCGGCGTGGTTGCGGAAGATGGCGGGGATTTGAGGGGCCCTTGCCGTCGTCGTGCCGGGGCCTTGCATGCTTTCAAGTCGGCATATATGATATGCATATCATATATCGGAGGTTTGCCATGAGCCGGATTCTGGTCGATCTGTCGGATGGCCAACTAGACGCGCTGGCCGTCATCGTCGAGACTCAACACCGTCCCCGCGCCGCCATCATTCGCGACGCGATCGATGCCTACATTGCCCTGAACAAGCACCGGCTTGCCGACGACGTCTTCGGTCTCTGGAAAGATCGCGCGATCGATGGGCTCGCCTATCAAGAGGAATTGCGCTCGGAATGGTAAAAGCCCTTTTCGACACCAACATCCTGATCGATTATCTGGGCGGCGTGGAATCCGCCCGCGCGGAACTAGGGCGCTACGACTATCGCGCAATCAGCATGATCTCGTGGATGGAAGTCCTCGTCGGGGCATCCGCAAGTGACGAGGCCCCCATCCGTGCATGGCTCTCGTCGTTCGATGTCATCGCACTCGACAGCACGGTTGCGAATCGCGCCGTGACGATTCGCAAGGACCGCCGGATACGCCTGCCCGACGCGATTGTGTGGGCGTCGGCGCAGGTGAACGGGCTGTTGCTCGTATCGCGCAACACGAAGGACTTTCCCGCCTCCGAACCCGGCGTCCGCGTGCCGTATCAGATTTAAGCAGGCGTACGCGAGCGCGTACGCCTGCACAGCACATCCCCCGAGCCGCGCTCATGCCGAGCGGGCGCTACCCGCGTCAACGTCGTCCGCCCTTCCCACCTCCCGCCAATCAAGGGCCGGAAGCAGATAGAAAATCCCGATGTCCCGGATTGAAACAAGCAATTTCACAACTTCAGGGTGAACCCGGATACTGGCAACACTCCACTCACCCCTGACGAAAAGGAATTGTCCAGATGCCGATCATCAACACCCAAATCAAGCCGTTCAAGGCAACCGCTTACCACAACGGCGAATTCGTGCCCGTTTCGGAAGAGAACTTCAAGGGCAAGTGGTCCGTCGTCGTGTTCTACCCGGCCGACTTCACGTTCGTCTGCCCGACCGAGCTGGGCGACCTCGCCGACCGCTACGCGGAATTCCAGAAGCTGGGTGTCGAAATCTACGGCGTGTCGACCGACACGCACTTCACGCACAAGGCATGGCACGACACGTCGGACACGATCGGCAAGATCAAGTACCCGATGATCGGCGACCCGACGCTCACGCTGTCGCGCAACTTCGACGTGCTGATCGAGGAAGAAGGGATGGCGCTGCGCGGCACGTTCGTGATCAACCCGGAAGGCGAGATCAAGCTGTGCGAAATCCACGACAACGGCATCGGCCGCGACGCGGGCGAACTGCTGCGCAAGGTGCAGGCGGCGCAATACATCGCGGCGCACCCGGGTGAAGTGTGCCCGGCCAAGTGGACGCCGGGTGCGGAAACGCTGACCCCGTCGCTCGACCTGATCGGCAAGATCTGACGATCGCGCCGCGCGCCTCGCACGAGGCGCGCGACGGCGGGCCGCCGCATCCCGCGGCCCGCGCCTTCCTCCGGCACGACGTGCCCGACCAGCATCATCAATACGGAATCCGAAACGCCATGCTCGACGCCAATCTCAAGAACCAACTCAAAGCGTACCTCGAAAAAATCACGCGCCCGATCGAACTCGTCGCCTCGCTCGACGACAGCGCGAAATCGCAGGAACTGCTGGCGCTGCTGACCGAGATTGCGTCGCTGACGGATCGCGTGACCGTGGCCGAACGCCGCGACGACGCCGAGCGCAAGCCGTCGTTCTCGATCGGCGAGCCCGGCAAGCCGGCCGGCATCCGTTTCGCCGGCATTCCGATGGGCCATGAATTCACGTCGCTCGTCCTCGCGTTGCTGCAGACGGGCGGCCACCCGATCAAGCTCGACGACGACGTGATCGAACAGATTCGCGCGCTCGACGGCGACTACGCATTCGAAACGTATTTCTCGCTGTCGTGCCAGAACTGCCCGGAAGTCGTGCAGTCGCTGAACGTGATGTCGCTGATCAACCCGCGCATCCGCCACGTCGCGATCGACGGTGCGCTGTTCCAGGATGAAGTCGAGTCGCGCCAGATCATGGCCGTGCCGACGATGTTCCTGAACGGTGCGTCGTTCGGCCAGGGCCGCAGCAGCGTGAAGGAAATCCTCGCGAAGCTCGATACGGGCGCCGGCGAACGCGCGGCGAAGTCGCTCGAAAACAAGCCGGTGTTCGACACGCTGATCGTCGGCGGCGGCCCGGCAGGCGCGGCCGCGGCGATCTACTCGGCACGCAAGGGCATCGCGACGGGCGTGGTCGCCGAGCGTTTCGGCGGCCAGGTGCTGGACACGATGGCGATCGAGAATTTCGTGTCGGTACAGGAAACCGAAGGGCCGAAGTTCGCGACCGCACTCGAACAGCACGTGAAGCAGTACGACGTCGACATCATGGACGTGCAGCGCGCCGACGCGCTGATTCCGGGCGACGTGCACCAGATCCGCCTCGCGAACGGCGCGGTGCTGAAGGCGAAGACGATCGTCCTCGCGACCGGCGCACGCTGGCGCGAAATCAACGTGCCGGGCGAGCGCGAGTACCGCAACCGCGGCGTCGCGTACTGCCCGCACTGCGACGGCCCGCTGTTCAAGGGCAAGCGCGTCGCGGTGGTCGGCGGCGGCAACTCGGGCGTCGAGGCCGCGATCGACCTCGCGGGCATCGTGAAGGAAGTCACGCTGATCGAATACGGTGCGCAACTGCGCGCGGACGAAGTGCTGCAACGCAAGCTGCGCAGCCTGCCGAACGTGACGATCGTCACGCAGGCGCAGACGACCGAACTGACCGGCGACGGCAGCAAGCTGAACGGGCTCGTCTACAAGGATCTGCGCTCGGGTGAAACGAAGCGTGTCGAGCTCGAAGGCGTGTTCGTGCAGATCGGCCTCGTGCCGAACACCGAATGGCTGAAGGGCACGGTCGAACTGTCGAAGCACGGCGAGATCGTCGTCGATGCGCGCGGTGCGACGTCGGTGCCCGGCGTGTTCGCGGCCGGCGACGTGACGACGGTGCCGTTCAAGCAGATCGTGATCGCGGTCGGCGAAGGTGCGAAGGCGTCGCTCGGCGCGTTCGATCACCTGATCCGGCAGGACGTGGCGGCGCCGGCGGCGAGCGCGCAACCGCAGGCCGAAGAAGCGGTCGCCGCCTGACGCAGGCCGGCCCCACACATCGAAGTTTGTCTCTCTTGGCCCCGCATGCCTTGGTCGGCGTGCGGGGCCCTTTTTATGCCGAAGACGTGCGCGGTTACTTGGTCGCGGTCGGGCCACCGTCCGCCGGCGCAGGCGCCGTCGACTTGAAACTGCTCGACTGCCTGACCAGTTGCTCGGTCATCGCGGCCGCCACCGGATTCGCGCCGGACGACGAACCGCCCTGCCGGTACGAACCGGTGCTCGCCGGCATCGAGGATACCGGCGACATCGACGGCGGCGGCAACGACGGGTCGAGCTTCGCCGACTCCCTGACGAGCGCGGCCGTCTCTGGCGTTTCGGATTTCGTCGCGGCCGGCGGCGCGGCGGCGGCGTGGCGTTCGAGGCCGTCGCGCTTGCGCGGCGCGCGTTGCGTGACCTGCGCGGGCGCAGCCGACTGAGCGCGTTTGGCGGCCGGGGCCGGGACGGGGGCCGGAGGCGAAGCCGGGGCCTGCGCCGATGGGGTCGAATCCTGCTCGTCGACCGTCACGACGTTGACCTTCGGCGGGGGTGCGACCGGCTTCGTTACCGGTTGCGGCTTGTCGCTGACGACCGGAACCGCCGGCGCAGCACCGACGCGTGCGGGGGCGGCCGGCGCGGGTGTGGGCGCGGAGGGAGGCGGCGCGGCCGCCGCCAGTTTCGGCGCAGTCGCTGCGGCCGGTGCCGGCGGCGCGATCGTGCCCTGTACCGCGTGATCGTTGCCCGCGGGCGCCGCGGCAACCGGCGCGGCCGAATCGCCGATGCCGGCGTCTTCGATCGCACGGTGGTCCGCGCGTAGGAGCATCACGTACGCGGTGCCGGCCGCGGCGACCAGAAGCCCGCCGGCGATCATCATGGTTTTACGGGTACTCGTCATGCTTGCTCACCGATCATATCGACGTGAACAAGTCATCATACGCGGCCGACGTCCGTTGATCCCGTATGAATACAATTGGTTGCATTGATCACGGCGGCGGGCCATCGGCCCCGCGCGATGCCGCGCCGCACTATCGTCGGACAAGAAAAAACGCCGCCCTTCGACTGTCAGATGCAGAAGATCGCGACCGCGATCCCGCCGAACAGCAGCCACTTGACGACGTAGTACACGGTGCGATTCCACGCCTTCAATCGCTTGCCGGCGCGCCGAATCGCATACAGGTACCTGAACGCACGATTGAGCCCGCCCGTGCGATCGCCGGTTTCGTTCGGCGACGCGGCCGCGCGCATCAGCAGTTGCCCGAATGCATCGTTGACGCGCTGCGCCCAGCGATATTTCATCGGACGATCGATGTCGCAGAACAGGATCACGCGATCGTGTTCGGTGCGGTTTTCGGCCCAGTGCAGGTACGTCTCGTCGAACATCACGGCCTCGCCGTCGCGCCATGCATACGACTCGCCGTCGACGACGATCCGGCACGCGTCGTCGTTCGGCGTATCGAGCCCGAGATGGTAGCGCAGCGAGCCCGCATACGGATCGCGATGCAGCCCGAGCTTGCCGCCCGGCGGCAACTGCGCGAACATCGCCGCCTTGATCGACGGAATCCGCGACAGGATCTCGACCGAGCGCGGGCACAATGCCTGCGCGGACGGATGCGGCGCATCGTACCACTTCAGGTAGAAACGCTTCCAGCCGTGGCGAAAGAACGAATTGAAGCCGATGTCGTTGTACTCGCCCGACGCCTTGATCCGGCTCGCGTCGCGCAACGCGAGCGCTTCGCGGCGAAACGTGCGCCATTCGCGCTGCAGCACCGCCAGCTCCGGAAAGCGATCCGTGTCGACGAACGGCGTGGTCGGCACCGACGAGAACGCGTACGAAAAGCAGTTCAGCGGTGCGGTAAAGGTCGAGTGGTCGGAAAGTTGCCTGAACAACCGGTGCCGAACCTTGCCGCGCCGATGCGTGTACACGACACACGCAATGAACACGATCAGCAGGACCCAGCGCATCGATATTTCCCCCGTGGTTCTTTGGCGAAATTCTAAAGACGGGGAAAATTTCCTGCATTGACGCACAGGCGGGACGATGGGCAGCGGGACGACACGGCGCGAATGTCGATCGACCGAGGCCGAAACGCCGAAAAGCCCGCATATACGGGCTTTTCGGGCTATCCGCACGCGCACGCGGCATGCCGCCGACGCACGCGCCGGCGGCGATTATTCCGGAAACGGCAAATCAGTTTGTCCGTCTGCGCGCATACCGAACGTGTTGAGCGTCATCGCGACGAGCGCGTAATAGCCGAGCAGCGCGACGAGGTTCACCACGGTCTCGTGGCCGAAACGCGCCCGCGCGCGTGCGAACGTCGCATCGCTCACGCGGCGCGTGTCGTACAGCTCGGTGGCGAACGCATGGATCAACGCGTCGTCGTCCGATTCGAAGGCCGGCGCGACGCCACGCCGGATCGCGTCGGCGGTTGCCGCCGGCAAGCCGGCATCGAGCGCGATCGGATGATGGATGTGCCACTCGGCCTGCGAGCGCCAACGCGCGGCTGTCACGAGAATCGCGAGTTCCGACAGGCGCAGCGGCAGCCCCGTGCGGTAGCGGCAGAACGCGCCGAGCTTCTGCGCGTGCTGGGCCAGTTCGGGGCTCGCGATCCAGCCGAGGAACGGCCCGTTCAGGTTGCCGCGCGGGCCGCTGAGGATGTCGGCGAGCACGGCCTTCTGTTCGTCGGTGGCCGATGCGGGATCGAAAGGAGGGAGTCTGTCCGTCATGATGAAAATTCGTTGAGATCGGGGTTCATGCGCCGGCCGACGCGAGCGCCGCGCCGATCGCGCCGGACAGCCGTTCGACGATCGTGTCGATCTGCTGCGCGGTGCAGACGAACGGCGGTGCGACCAGAATGTGGTCGCCGTGCACGCCGTCGATCGTGCCGCCCATCGGATACACCATCAACCCGCGCTGCATCGCTTCGCGCTTGACCGCCGCATGCAGCTTCAGCGCGGGATCGAACGTGGCCTTGGTGTCGCGATCGCGCACGAGCTCGATGCCGACGAACAGCCCGCGGCCGCGCACGTCGCCGACATGCGGATGCGCGCCGTAGTGCTCCCGCAACGACGCGCGCAACTGCTCGCCGCGCGCCTTCACGTTGTCGAGCAGCTTCTCTTCCGCGATCACGCGCTGCACCTCGAGCGCGGCCGCGCACGCGGTCGCATGGCCGAGGTAGGTATGACCATGCTGGAAGAAGCCCGAGCCGTCGACGATCGTCCGGTAGATGCGGTCGCTCACCAGCGTCGCCCCGATCGGCTGGTAGCCCGCGCCGAGCCCTTTCGCGATCGTCAGCAGATCGGGCGCGACGCCGTCTTCGTCGCACGCATACAGGTAACCCGTGCGCCCCATCCCCGACATGATCTCGTCGAGAATCAGCAGCACGCCGTACTTGTCGCACACCGCGCGAATCTTCTTCAGGTAGGTACGCACCGGCGGCACCGCGCCGGCCGTGGCGCCCACCACCGTTTCCGCGACGAACGCCGCGACGTTTTCCGCGCCGAGTTCGACGATCTTGCGTTCGAGCTCGTCCGCGAGGCGCTGCGCGTACGCTTCGTCAGTTTCGCCCGCCAACTGGTCGCGGTACGCATAGCACGGGCTCACGTGATGCGCTTCGATCAGCAGCGGCAGGAACGGCTCGCGCCGCCACGCGTTGCCGCCGATCGCGAGCGCGCCGAGCGTGTTGCCGTGATAGCTCTGGCGACGGGCGATGAAATGACGCCGCTGCGGCTCGCCCTTCTCGACGAAATACTGGCGCGCGAGCTTCAGCGCGGCCTCGATCGCCTCGGAGCCGCCCGACACGAAGTACACATGCTCGAGCCCGGCCGGCGCGGCGTCGACGAGCCGGTCGGCCAACTCCTCGGCCACGTCCGTCGTGAAGAACGACGTATGCGCGTACGGCAGTTGCTGCACCTGCCGCTTGATCGCGTCGATCACGCGCGGGTTGCTGTGGCCGAGACACGATACGGCCGCACCGCCGCACGCGTCGATATAGCGTTTGCCGGTCGAATCGATGATCTCGATGCCGTCGCCTGCGACGGCAACGGGCAAGGTGGCGCGCGGGGCGCGATGGAAAACGGTCGTCATGCGTGGCCTCATGGATCAGGATGCGCGGTGTGCGCATCCGGACGGCACGATGCGCGTCGCGAAGCGCTGCGTGCCGTGTTGATGGACGGTGAAGTCGATCGCGGTGTCGCGAATCGCGAACACCGCGGTCGCCAGCGTGTTTTCGTCGTCGGGGTCGGCCGGATCGTCGCGATAGATCGGCAACCCTTCCGGCGCCCGATCGCCGAGCACGCGCAGCAGCGCGGCTTCGTCGATCGCGTCGATGCCGCGCGTGAGCGCGTCGACGCGCCGCTGGCGATCGCCGGACGATTGCGTCACGATCTGCGCTTCCGCATCGCAACCGGGATGCACCAGGTGATTCGCATGGCCCGCAAGCCGTGCGACGTCGACGACCGAACAGCGCGCGACGCTCGCCTCGATGCTCAGCAGCCGCGCATCGCCGGTCGCACCGAGCGTGTGATGAAAGCCGCTCGCGCGCGCATGCGTGCGCAGCACGTCGGCGGCTGCGTCGAGCGACGTCGCGTCGAGCACGGCGCGCGCGAGGATCATGCGCGGCACGCCCGGCGCCGGCGTGCGGATCCGCAGGTTGTTGATCGCCTGCGCGATACCGGCGCGGTTCGCGGCGAACGTATGTCCCGGCAGCGAACCCGGGTAATAGAAACTGACGAACCCGGGCTTGCCGGCGGGTTGCACGTCGACGAGCAGGCAACGTTCGCGCAGGTACGGATCGCCGTCCTCGTTGTGCGCGATCCAGCGCGTGCCGTCCGCGCCGCGCGCGGCGAGCGTCGTGCAGCCGTCCGGCGCGTTGTGAATCAGCTCGCCGCGGCAATTCCACAGAAAAATGTCCTCGGCCGGCCAGCCGATGCCCGCCGCGATCCCGTCCAGCTCCGCGACGAGATCGGGGTACGCGGCCAGCGCGGCCTGCCGCAGCGCATCGACGAACGGATGGCCGCGCCAGCGGCGCACGGCCTGCCATGCGCCGCTCTGCTGCATGTACGGATCGAACACGGGGCGGGCAAGCTCGCCGAGGCGCACGCCGATGTCGAACGGCGTGCCGGCGATGACGGGTGAAAGGGAAAGCGGCATGTCGGGTGTTTCGGTTTCGTTCAGGATACGTGCTTCAGGAATTCCTTCAGGCGTGGCGTCGGCGGCCGGTCGATCAGGTCGGCCGGATGGCCGTCCTCGGCAATGCCGCCCTGATCCATGAACAGCAGCCGCGTGCCGACCCGCTTCGCGAAGCCGATCTCGTGCGTGACGACGATCATCGTCATCCCTTCGGTCGCGAGATCCTGCATCACTTTCAGCACTTCGTGGCGCAATTCCGGATCGAGCGCCGACGTCGGCTCGTCGAACAGCATCAGCCGCGGCCGGATCGCGAGCGCACGCGCGATCGCGACGCGCTGCTGCTGGCCGCCCGACAGCTCCGACGGGTAATGATTCGCGCGCGATTCGAGGCCGACCTTGTCGAGCAGCGCCATCGCCTGGTCGCGCGCGTCGGCGCGCGACGCGCCGCGCACCTGCATCGGCCCGAACATCACGTTCTCGAGCGCGGTCATTTGCGGAAACAGGTTGAACTGCTGGAACACCATGCCGGCTTCGAGCCGGATGTTGCGGATCGTCGCCGCGTTGCCGCGCACGCTCTGGCCATCCACCAGCAGCTCGCCGCCGGTGATCTTCTCGAGCGCGTTGATACAGCGCAGCATCGTCGATTTGCCCGAGCCCGACGGGCCGACCACGACGACCACCTCGCCCGCGTCGATCTTCAGGTCGATGTTCTTCAGCACCGGCACATGGCCGAAGCTCTTCGACACGTTCTGGAATTCGATCATGCTCATAAGATTTTCATCCGCTTTTCGACGAGCCGAAGCGTCAACGTCATCGCACCGGTCAGTATCAGGTAGATGACCGCCACCGCACTCCAGATCTCGACCGCCTGGAAATTACCGGCGATGATTTCCTGCCCCTTGCGCGTCAGCTCGCCCACGCCGATCACGATGAACAGCGATGTGTCCTTCAGGCTCACGATGCACTGGTTGCCGAGCGGCGGAATCAGCCGACGGAACGCCAGCGGCCCGACGATCTTCAACAGCACGCGCGGCATCGACAGCCCCATCGCGAGCCCCGCTTCCGTCAGCCCCTTCGGGATCGACAGCAGCGCGCCGCGCACCACTTCCGCGAGATACGCGCCGGAATTCACCGTGATCGCGATGATCGCGGCCGTCAGGCCGTCGATGCGGATATGCGCGAGCAGCGGCAGGGCGAAATACAGGAACATCACCTGCACGACGATCGGCGTGCCGCGGATCAATTCAATATAGACCTGTGCGAGCACGTTCATCGCCTTCGGTCCGTATGCGCGGAACATGCCCGCGATCATCCCGACGACGAAGCCGCCCACCAGCCCGAAAAATGCGATGAACACCGTCAACCGGACCCCGTCCATCAGGTCCGGCAACGCCGCCCAGATCGCCGACCAATCGAAATTCACTTGTCGCTCCCCGTTCGATTCAAGACCCGCGCGGCCCCGGGGCCGCGCGCCGATGCGCCGTCACGCTCACATCTTCGGCGGCTCGGCACCGAACCACTTCTTGTAGATCTGCGCGTAGCGGCCGTCGGCCTTGATCTTCACGAGCGACGCGTTGACCTTCGGCACGAGCGCGCTGCCCTTCGGGAAGCCGATCCCGTACTTGTCGCCGCTGACCGGCTGGCCGGCGACCTTCACCTTGCCCTTGCCTTCGTTGTTCACGAAGAACAGCACGTTCGGCGTGTCGTGCATCGCCGCGTCGACGCGGCCCGCTTCGAGCGCGAGGTAAGCCTGGTCGATGTTCGGGAACTGGCGGACCTCCTTCGGCTTCAGGTGCGCCTTGATCCAGTCGATCGTCGCGGTGCCCGTCTTCGCGGCGATCACCTTGCCGTTCAGGTCGTCGATCGACTTGATCGACGTGTCGCCGGCCTGCACCATCGCGGCGAGCCCGCTGTCGTAGTAAGGCGCGGAGAAATCGATCGCTTTCTTGCGCTCTTCCTTGATCGTCATCCCCGACAGCGCGACGTCGATGTTCTGCGTCTGCAGCGCCGGAATCAGGCCCGCGAAATCCATCGGCTGGATCGTGTATTTCCAGCCCTGGTCCTTCGCGATCTCGGCCCACAGGTCGAGATCGAAGCCGACGTACTTGTCGCCCTGCTTGAACTCGAACGGCATGAACGACGTATCGGTCCCGACGACGAGCGTCTTGGTGTCCGCGTGCGCGAGGCTGGCGCCGAGTGCGGCGACGACCGCGACGGCTTTCAGGAAGGAACGGCGACTCATGGATTCTCTCCGCATGATTGAGCGATGTGACCGGCCAACGGGCCGGCGGAACGACGACATCGAGTCGCACCGCAACATGCGATGTCTAATTAGACATTAGTGCAACAAGTGTTGTCAATGGCGATACTACGACACCAAAAAAGTCCGCAACAGATAAATGCATCGAGACAAACCCGGGCCGCGCGGCGCGGATAGATCGGAGGAAAGCGGGAGGATGGCGGAGCAGAATGCCCCGCCGGATCGTGGCGCGCCGGCGGATGGCGGCGCGGAGCGGAAGATGGCGCGCCGTGCCGGAATGGCCGTGCGCGTGACGCCGGCAACCGCCGGCTCGACTCAATGCAGGTGGCGCAACGCTCGGGCAATGGCCAACGGGCAACGCGCCGATGCCGCACCGCTCACGCCGCGACCCCGCTCGCCTGATGCGACACGAGCCGCGCATACGCGCCCTGCCGCGCCATCAGGTCCGCATGGCGCCCGGCCTCGATCACCGTGCCCTGCTCGATCACGAGGATCAGGTCGGCATGGCGCACGGTCGACAGACGGTGCGCGATGACGATCGACGTGCGCTGCGCCATCAGGTCCTCCAGCGCCGCGCGGATCTGCTGCTCGCTGATCGTGTCCAGGTGCGACGTCGCCTCGTCGAGGATCAGCACCGGCGCATCCTTCAGGAAGGCGCGCGCGATCGCCACGCGCTGGCGCTGGCCGCCCGACAACTGCACGCCGCGCTCGCCGACGCGCGTCGCGAGCCCGTCGGGCAGCCGCGCGACGAAGTCGCCGAGCGCGGCGTGGTCGATCGCGCGCCGCACGTCCGCGTCGGATGCGTCGTTCGCAGCGAGCCGGATGTTCGCTTCGAGCGTGTCGTTGAACAGGTAGGTATCCTGCGCAACGAGCGCGATGTGCTGCCGCAGGTCGTCGAGCCGCAGGTCGCGCAGGTCGACGCCGCCGAGCGTCACGCGGCCCTGCTGCGGATCCCAGAAGCGCAGCAGCAGGCTCGCGACGGTCGACTTGCCCGCGCCCGATGCGCCGACCAGCGCGACCGTGCTGCCGGGCGGCGCCTCGAAACTCACGCGATCGATCGCGGGCACGCTGCGCCCCGGATACGTGAACGACGCCGCCTCGAACCGCACCGTCGCATCGCCGGGCATCGCGTGCGCGCCGTCGATCACCGTCACGGGTTCCTTCTCCAGCGCGCGCAAGCGTCGCGTCGAGGCGATCGTGTCGGCAAGCTGGCGCGCGACCTGGCCGATTTCGGCCACCGGCATGAACGCAGCCACCGCGACCAGCACCAATAGCGGCAACGACTCGCGCGGGAACCCGCCGCGTGCGCACAACCACGCGCCGAGCGCCGCGACCGCCAGCCCGCCCAGCCCGCTCGCGACTTCCAGCGCGGCGCTTTGCGACGACAGATCGTCGAGCAGCTTCGCGCGCTGCCGGCGGTACGCATCGACCTCGGCCACGAACGCTGCGCGCCGGCGCGCGATCGCCTGGAACGCGGTCAGTTCCGCGAGCCCCTGGATCGTTTCGGTCAGGTGCGCACCGAGCTGGCCGAGCGCTTCGCGCGCACCGGTGCCGAGCCGGTCGACGTCGCGTCGCGCCAGCACGGGTGCGAGCCCCGCCCACAGCAGGAACGGCAACAGCACGAGCGCGAGCGGCCACGCCACCGACGCGAGCAACGCCAGCACACAGGTCGGCACGAGCACCGCGACGAATGCCGGCGCCAGCGTATGCGCGTAGAAATATTCGACGGTCTCGACGTCCTGCGTCGCGAGCGACACGAGATCGCCGGAACGGCGACGCAGCAGCCCGGCCGGCGCGAGCCGTTCGAGCGTCGCGAACAGCGCGATGCGCATTTCCGCGAGCAGCCGGTACGCCATGTCGTGCGCGAGCCAGGATTCGAGCCAGTGCAGCACGGCCGCGACAGGCGCGATCGCGAGCAGCGCGACCACGAGCCCGCTGCCGACATGCCCCGTCGGCACCGCGCCGACCACCCGTGCGCCGATCACGCCGACGCCGATGAATGCGAGCACGCGGCCGATCCCGAACAGCACGGTCAGCACGACCTTGGCCTTCCACGGACGCACGAAGCGCAGCAACGTCTGCAACGTTTCCGGCCAGCCGATCGTCGCCGCATCGTCGTTCAGCGGCCGCACCTGCGGGCCCGACGACGCGCGCGCGCTCGCACCAGCCGCCGCCGTCGCGCCGACGGATTCGGCGACCGCTTCCAGTTGCGGCCCCATCAGCCGTCGATACGGGCCGTCGCGCGCGATCAGCGCCGCATGCGTCCCTTCGTCGACCACCCGCCCCTGATCGAGCACCAGGATACGATCGGCGCCGATCACGCTGGACAGCCGGTGCGCGAGCACGAGCGTCGTCCGTCCGTGCGTAAGCCGGTCGAGCGCCTGCTGGATCAGCGCTTCGTTTTCCGCATCGACCGACGACAGCGCTTCGTCGAGCAACAGGATCGGCGCATCGCGCAGCAGCGCGCGGGCAATCGCGATGCGCTGGCGCTGGCCGCCCGACAGCATGAGCCCGCGTTCGCCGATGCGCGTCGCGTAGCCGTCGGGCAGCGCCGAGATGAAATCGTGCGCGTTGGCCGCGCGCGCGGCCGCGATCATGTCCGCGTCGCTGGCGTCCGGGCGGCCGAGCCGCAGGTTGTCGGCGACGCTGCCGTCGAACAGCGTCGCGTCCTGCGCGACGACCGCGATCATGTCGCGCACCTGGTCGACAGAGAGCGTACGCACGTCGTGGCCGCCGATCCGGACCGCACCGCCCTGCGCGTCGTGCTGGCGCAGCAGCAGGCGTACGATGGTCGACTTGCCGGCCCCGCTCGGCCCGACGATCGCCACCGTCTCGCCCTCGCGCACCGAGAAACTCAGCGCCGCATGGGCATCCGCGCGGCGCCCCGGATACGCGAAGCTGACGTCGTCGAACGCGATCTCCGGCCGCAGGCCCGCCACCCGCGGCGCGTCGGCGGCCGGCGCCTGACTGCCCGCGTCGAGCAGCGCATGGATCGCATGCGCCGCGGACTGGCCGATCATCCCCTGATGCAGCACCGCACGCAGGTCGCGCAGCGGGCGGAAGATCTCGCTGCCGGCCATCAGCACGATCAGCAGCGCTTCAACGCTCATGTCGCCGTGCTGCACGCGCCACGCGCCCACCGCGATCGCCGCGGCCGCGCCGAGGCCGGTGCCGAGATCGGTGAAGAACCGCGTCAGCAGGCCGAGCGCGAGCACCCAGAACGTGCTGTCCGACAGTGCGCGCGCCTTCGCGGCCAGCTTCGCGCCGAACGCGGTGCTCTGCCCGAACGCCTTCAACGTCGGCAGGCCCTGCACCGCGTCGAGAAACTCCTCGCCGAATGCCTTGAACGCGGCCGAACGGGCGAGCGCCGCACGCTTGTCGGCGCGATGCACGAGCTGCGGCAGCGCAAGCGTGACGAGCGCCGCGACCAGCAGGATCGCGGCCGTCGGCACGTCCCACCACGCGAGCACCGCGAAGATCATGAGCGGCGCGCACGCGGCGATCACGAGTTGCGGCAGGTAAACGCCGAAGAAGGTCTGCAGCTGCTCGACGCCGTCGACGACGGCCAGCATGACGCCGCCCGTGCGTTCGCCGTTGAACCATGCGGGGCCGAGCGCGGCGATCCGGTCGAACAGCCGCGCGCGCAGCGTCGCCTGCACGCGGCCCGCCGTATGCTGCGCGAGCACCGTGCGGCGATGATCGAGCCAGGCACGCAGCAGCACGCAAGCCGCCGTTGCAACGACGGCCTCGCCGATGTCGCGCGCCGGCGCGCCGGAAAAAACCAGCGCCAGCACGCGACCGAGAAATACGAAGCGCAGGATGCCGACACCCATCGCGAGCAACCCGAGCGCGACGGCCGCCGCCACCCGCCAGCGCAGCCCCGCCATCATGGCCCATAGTCGTCGGTCGAAATACATGAAGCCCTCCAGTCGGTGTTTCGTTGCGTTTTTCTTGACCGGATCGAGGCTACCTGCGCCGCCCGCGCGCGGCAAAAGATGATTTTTCAACGGGTGTTGAGTCAACTACAATACCCCGCATGTCGCACCTTCCTCCCCTCAGCGCACTGCGTGCTTTCGAGGCGACCGTTCGCCTCGGCGGGTTCGCGCGCGCGGCGGTCGAGCTGAACGTGTCGACCAGCGCGGTCAGCCATCAGATCCGCTCGCTCGAGGAATCGCTCGGTGCGCGGCTGCTCGAACGCAGCACGGGGCTCGGCGGCATCAGCCTCACGCCGGCCGGTGCGCGCCTGCTGCCGGCCGTCGGCGAGGCGCTGTCACGTCTCACCGACGCGTGCGCCGAGATTCGCGGCACCGCGCAACGGCTCACCGTCTCCGCCAACGCGCCGTTTTCGTCGATGTGGCTCGCGCGCCGGCTGGCGGAATTCTCGTCGCTTCATCCCGACACCCCGCTGCACGCGGTCGTGCTCGACGACGAGCCGGATTTCGCGCGCAGCGGCGTCGATCTGGCGATCGTGCACGTGCCCGCGCACCGGCTGCGAGACGACGACGACGTGCTGATGCGGGAAACCGTGTTCCCGGTGTGCAGTCCCGAACTGTTTCCGTACGCATCGGGATACGTATGCCGCTCGCGGCTGCTGCAGGAGATGCACGAGGACAACCCCGAGATCGACTGGCGCAACTGGGCATCGGAATTCGGCCTGCCGGGTGACTTCGAGACGAAGATCGTCCGTTACAGCAGTTTCAGCCAGGTAATCGGCGCGGCCGTCGGCGGCGCGGGCATCGCGCTCGGCCGCGTGCCGCTGATCGAGCCCGAACTGCGCAGCGGGCGCCTGGTGCCGCTGGTGCCGGGCCTCGCACGCGACGCGTCGTGGCGCTTCGTGCTGCGCCGCCATCCGTCGACGCGGCACCGGCTGCTCGATCCGTTGATCGCGTTCCTGCGCAGCGAAGCGGACGCACCGCCGTTCGTCTCGAAAATGGTTGCGCCCGCATCCAACGATAGTCACGCGCGAGGCACGAGCGGCGCCTGACGGGCCGGCATGCAAGGCCGGCCTCGCGTCGCCCGGCGGCCGCTTACGGCGTCGCGAAGAACAGCGCGACGACGCACGCCATCCCGCCGAACCACACGAGCGAACGCAGCGACGCCCAGTTCAGCAGGTACATCAGCGCATAGACGATGCGGATCGCGACGAACGCGATCGCGAGCTGATCGACGCGATGCACGTTCGCGCCGTTGTGCCATGCCACCACCAGCGCGGCCGTGAACAGCGCAAGCGCTTCCCACGCATTCTGATGAGCGGCCTGGGCGCGTGCGCGCCAGCCTTCGAGCTTCGCCAGGTACTCGCGCGGCGCGCGGTTGTCGTAACCCTTGCGGGCCTTGGCGAGAAACGTCATCGGGAACGGCAACAACGCGACGATGAACAGGCACAGCTGGGACGTCGTCATCCAGGTCTCCTCCATTATGATTACATTGAACAATGACAAGATCACCGAGAGCTTAGCATCGCGCCGTGCCGTTCGCGCACCGGTTTTCTAGACGGGAGACTCGGCCGCGCAGGCCGCCGGCGACGAGCCCGGCCCGCTACGACACCAAAATTTCCACCAAATCGTCGACAAATACGTTAATTAAAACTGGTCGAACACCAATAAGATAGTGCTCAACACTGGCTTGGCACGCGAGCGCGCCAAGCCCGCCGTTTCCCTCCGCGCCGCCGCGCGCCGAACGACATCCGACCCGAGCCCTTGCCATGCCCCGTCCCATCGTCGCCCATATCCGCCCGGACGCCGTCCGCCACAACCTCGACTTCATCCGCCGCACCGCTGCGCAATCGCGCGTGTGGGCCGTGATCAAGGCCAACGCGTACGGCCACGGCATCGAACGGATCTACCCGGGCCTCGCGGCCGCCGACGGCATCGCGCTGCTCGATCTCGACGAAGCCGTGCGCGTGCGCGAGCTGGGCTGGGACAAGCCCGTGCTGCTGCTCGAAGGGATCTTCGAGCCGGCCGACGTCGAGCTGGCCGATCGCCACCGGCTGACGGTCGCCGTGCACTGCGACGAACAGCTCGACCTGCTGATCGCCGCGAAGCCTCGTCAGCCGATCGACATCCAGCTGAAGATGAATTCCGGCATGAACCGGCTCGGCTACCGGCCGGCCGCGTTCCGCGCCGCGTGGGAACGCGCGGCGCGCGCGCCGTCGATCGGCAAGATCACGCTGATGATGCATTTCGCGAACGCCGACGAAGGCGAGGTCGACTGGCAGCTCGAGCAGTTCGACGCGACCACGGCCGGGATTCCGGGCGAGCGCTCGGTATCGAATTCGGCGGCGGTGCTGTGGCACCCGCACGCGCACCGCGACTGGGTGCGCCCCGGCACGATCCTGTACGGCGCTTCGCCGACGGGTGCGTCGCGCCATATCGCCGACACGCCGCTGACGGCCGCGATGACGCTGACCAGCCGGATCATCGGCGTGCAGACGCTCGCCCCCGGAGAGACCGTCGGCTACGGCCGGCGCTTCACGGCCGACCAGCCGATGCGGACCGGCGTCGTCGCGTGCGGCTACGCGGACGGCTATCCGCGCCATGCGCCGACCGGCACGCCGATCGCCGTGGACGGCGTGATGACGCGCGTCGTCGGCCGCGTGTCGATGGACATGCTGACCGTCGACCTGACGCCGTGTCCGAACGCGGGCATCGGGTCGAGCGTCGAGCTGTGGGGCGACCAGGTGAAGGTGGACGACGTCGCGGAAGCCAGCGGCACGATCGGCTACGAGCTGATGTGCGCGCTCGCGCGCCGCGTGCCGGTGGCGATCGTGCCCCCCGGCGCGTCGAGCATGCAGCCGGTGCCGCGGACCGGCAGCCACGGGCGCTGACCGGCGGCGGTTCGGCGGTTCGGCGATACGCGACCGCGCGCCGCACCTGTCGCGCTACGTACCGGCGGCCCGCCCACGCGCAGCGGCGACGACGCGGGACGTCGTTGCGCGTCGTGCAACGACGGGCGCCGATGCGCTCCCCGCGCGCTTGCGCCGATGCGTCACGAGCGCCACGTCGGCTTCCGCTTGTCGAGGAACGCGTCGATGCCCTCGCCCGCATCCTCTTCCATCATGTTGCGCGCCATCACGTCGCCCGCGTACGCATACGCTTCGTCGAGCGGCAACTCGCGCTGACGATAGAACATCTGCTTGCCGATCCGCACCGCGGCCGGGCTCTTCGCGACGATCTCCGCGACCTTGCGGGCGACGGCCGCATCGAGCGCGTCCTCGGGCACGGCTTCGTTGACGAGCCCCCACGCGGCGGCCGTCGCCGCATCGACGAAACGCCCGGTCATCAGCATGTCGAACGCGCGCTTGGCCGCGACGTTGCGGCTCAGCGCGACGGCCGGCGTCGAGCAGAACAGCCCGACGTCGATGCCCGACACCGCGAAGCGCGCGGTATCGGCCGCGATCGCGAGGTCGCACGCGGCGACGAGCTGGCAGCCGGCCGCCGTCGCGATGCCGTGCACGCGCGCGATCACCGGCACCGGCAACGCGCGCATCGCGAGCATCACGCGGCTGCACTGCGCGAACAGCGTGCGGTAGTAGTCGAGTTCGGGCTTGCTGCGCATCTGCCGCAAGTCGTGGCCGGCGCAGAACGCCTTGCCTTCGGCGGCCAGCACGACGCAGCGCACGTGCGGATCGGCAGCCAGCGTATCGAACGCATCGTGCAGGGCCGAGAGCAACGCTTCGGACAACGCGTTGAACTGCTGCGGGCGATTCAGGCGCAGCGTGACGACGCCGTCGTGCGTGTCGCGCAGCAGGATCGGCTCGGCGGTCTGTTGATCGGGTTCCATGGGGCTCCGCTGGACGGGGTTCGACAGGTTGCGCGGCGAGGCGAACGCGTGACCATCGCGCCCGCCCGCTCGCGGCATGACGAGGAAATGGTCCTCCACATTCCGCGGCGCGTCCAGCCGCGCCGCCGCATGCGCGTGCGCCGCGGCCTGCCCGCCACTGCGCCACGCCCCTGCCGCTCGTGCGTCAACGGCGCGGCTGCGCGGCTTGCGCGCGACCTGCCGTCCGCGCAGCCAGCGCGGCAATCGCATAGGCGACGCAGCCGAGCGCCGCGACAGCCCACAGCGCATCGGTCGGATCCGGCAACAGGATCGTCGCGGCGCCTGCAACGGCCACGCCGAGCAGGCTGCCGGCCTGCCGTGCCGCGTTGAGGAACCCGGATGCCACGCCCGCCGCGTCGGCAGGCACCTGTTCGAGCACCGTCGCGATCATCGGCGCCACCGACAGCGCGGTCCCGGTGCCGAATGCGATCATGGCCGTCCAGACCGCCGGCCACGGCGCACGCAGCGCGAGCGCAAGCGCGATCGCGGGAACGGCCAGTGCCGCCATCGCGAGGCCGTTTGCCATCAGCGTGACCGGATGCACCCGGCCGTGCAGTTTTCCCGACAGCAGATTGCCGAGCGACAGACTCAGCGCGAACGGCAACAGCGTCAGCCCCGTCTGCCGCGCACTCATGCCGAAGCGCCCGTGCAGGTACAGGCTCAGCACGAACAGCAGCCCGAAGTACCCGACATAGACGAGGCTGCCCATCAGATTCATCGCGACGAAGATGCGGTTGCGAAACCACGCGAGCGGCACCATCGGATGGCGGGCACGCCGCTCGACCACGACCAGCACGGCGGCGGCGAGCGCGGCGATCAGCAGCGCGCACCGGACCTCGGTAGCGCCGACGCCGCGCGTCGGCAGTTCGATCACCGCGAAACACAGCGCACCGAGCGCGGTCGCCCCGACGCACTGGCCGGCCCAGTCGAACCGGCGCACGTCCTGCGCGGCCGATGCGCGAACGAGCGCCGCCGCGCCGGCAAAGGCCACGGCGCCGGTCGGCACGTTGATCAGGAATGCGCTGCGCCAACCGAAATCGTCGACCAGGATCCCGCCGAGCACCGGCCCCACGGCAACCGCGACCGACGCGATGCCGGCCCACACCGCGATCGCTCGCGCCCGCTCGGCCGGCACGTCGAAGGTGCTGCGCACGATCGCGAGCGACGCGGGCAAGAAGAGCGCGGCGCCCGTGCCCTGCCCGAAACGCGCGACCACGAGGACCGCCACCGACGACGCGACGCCGCACGCCGCCGACGCGGCGACGAACAGCGCCAGCCCGGCGAGATACACGTGCTTCGCGCCGAACCGGTCGGACAGCGCACCGCCCGCGAGAATCAGCGCGGCGAAGCTGAGCGTGTACGCGTCGACGATCCACGCGAGTTCCGCGACCGTCGCGCCGAGGCTCGTGCGCATCGCCGGCAGCGCCACGTTGACGATCGTCGAATCGAGTACCGCCATGAACATGCCGACCGCGACGAGCGCCAGCGTCCAGCGCTGCTCGCGCGCCGTCGGGCGGCTCGGCGCCGCTGCGGCGACGGGAACGGGGACGGAAACGGAATGGCAATCGGACATGACACCTCCAGGCAGATGCCGGGAGTCTAGGACCGGGCGCATGATGCGGAAAAGTGATAATTTCGCATTTGCCCGATGCAGATTTGCATCATTCGATTCCGCCCACCGCTGGCTGCCCGATCGTCCGTCGAGCGACTCCACCCGGTAGCGGTAGACAAGAATCATGCAGGTGATCCTGCCCCGTGGCAGAACCTGCCGGTCAACGGCACGCCTTGCCTTCCCGCCATCAATGGCGGGTTTCTCGGAGCACATCCTGATGAACTGGGACAACGCCCGCTTCTTCCTCGCGCTGGCGCGCACCGGCACGCTGCGCGGCGCCGCGGCGCAACTGAACGTCGATCAGGCGACCGTCGGGCGCCGGATCGCCGCGCTCGAGGACGAGCTCTCGGCCCGGCTGTTTCTCCGCACCCCGTCCCTCTATGTGCTGACGACCGCGGGCGAAGCCCTGCTCGAACCGGCCGAAACGATGGAGCGGGCGTCGCTGACGATCGAACGCCGCGTGATGGGGCTCGACGAGCAACTGGCCGGGTCCGTGCGCGTCGCCACGACCGACACGCTCGGCAAGCGCTTCGTCGTTCCCGCGATCGCCCGCTTGCGGCGCAGGCATGCCGGCATCGACGTCGTGTGCGTGACGTCGGCGCAAATCACCAACCTCACGCGCCGCGAAGCGGATCTCGCGATTCGCACATTGCGGCCGGAATCGCCGGATCTGATCGTCAGGCGGCTCGGGCATCTCGAAACGGGCATCTACGCATCGCGCCGCTATCTGGCCGAACGCGGCGAACCGGTCGCGGGCAGCGCGTTCGACGGGCACGATCTGGTGATGTATCAGCAGCCGGTGGTGCCGACGATGTGGGACGCGCTGTGCGGCGAACCGACTTCACGCGGCCGCGTGATGTTCCAGACTTCGTCGACGATGATGCTGGTGGAAGCCGCGCTGGCGGGGCTCGGCATTGCGGAGCTGCCGTGCTTCCGCGCCGACACCGAGCCGGAGCTGGTGCGACTCATGCCGCAGCGGTGCAATCATTTCGACGTGTGGCTCGTCGCCCATGCCGATCTCTACAAGACCGCGCGCGTGCAGGCGGTGATCGAAGCGGTCGTCGACGAATTCGCGACAGCGGCGGCCCCCGCCCGCTAACGGGCCGGTGCGTCAGCGCGGCTGATACTCGCCATCCGCTGCCGACCAGCGAAACGTCCGGCGCCATTTGCCGCCGCGTTCGCGCAACTGCAAGTCGTGGAAGCCGTCCGTCGACGTCGACAGCACGCTCAGCGCATTGCTGCCTTCCGTGACGTCGTGATCGCGCGTGCCGTCGCGATGCCAATCGCCGGCGATATCCCGGTAGAACATCATCGGCTGCGCGGTCACTTCCGCTTGCGCCCGCTGCGCCACACACGCACGCCCGACCACAACTGACCGACGCCGACGACGAAAAAGACCAACCCCATCGCGCCGAATGTCAGCACATCGCCCCAGATCGCGCCGAACGTGTTCATCCGCGCAGTCATCCCCGGCGCATCCGGCGCATAGCGCACCTCGACCGTCGCGCCGTCCTCGACGCTGACGTCGCCGCCCTGCGAATATTCGACATGTTCGCCCGTGAGCGTCGTGAACGCGATTTCCGGATGATGCGGGCCCGCGTTCAGCTTGACGACGCGCCCCGGCACGACGACCGACGTTCGCAGGAACTCACGCGTCGACTGCGCATACAGAGCGACGCCGATCAGCATGCACGTGCCCACGACGGTAAAGCCGATGCCCTTTGCGATCAGCGTCTCGATGTGCCGGGCTGCAGCCCCGCCGGATACGGACATCATCCGTTTCGTGCTACGGACGCGACCGATAGAACGACACGTCGATCCGGGACTGTGTCTTGCAGCGATACATCACGCCGCGCCCCGTTTCGTCGGTCACGCCTTCGTACAGCCCGTTGCAGCCCGTCACCTTGTACCGCGCGAACGGAACGCGCTTGCCGTCCGTCGGACGGACCAGCACCGGAATGCGTCCGGTCGGGCCGTCGCCGATCATGCGGACGAGCACCATGCGCGCCGCATCGATCGGCGCGTCGGAACGCATGTAGATCGTGCGCCCCTGCGCGTCGGTGGTGCCTTCGACTTCGAGTTCCCGGCTGTCCTGGGTCGCGCTGGTGTAAAGCGCGAACGCATAGCGCGTGTTCGGCAGCGCCTGCCTGGTGGCGGGGTCGTGCAGCACGAAATAGCATCCGTTTGCGCCCCGCCCGGCCGACGCCTGCCCGTTGGCCTGCGTGGGATTGCACGTGTACGACGAGCCGTCGCCCGCGGCCGCCGTGTGTGCATGCTGTGGCCCCGTGTTCGCGCATCCGCCCGCCAGCGCGGCGACCAGCGATACGCACGCGCCGCGCAAGCGCGCGGGCCGACCGATTCCGGTTTTCATTGGAAGGTGTACCGTTCCCGATGTTGTCAATGCCGGGCGTGCCGTGCATGACACACCGGCACGCCGCCCTCGGCAACCGGCAGGATACGGACATCGCGGCGCGCTGTAAATCGCGCCGGCAACCGGCCACGCGCCCCGAACCGCAGCGTCGAACGCCGGCGCGGCATCGGGCCCGCGCCGGCCGCGCGCGTCAGCCCGCGAGCTTCTTCAGCGCGTCGAGCACCGCATCGCCCTTGAACGGCTTCACGATCCAGCCCTTCACGCCGGCGGCCTTGCCGCGCTCCTTCATCGCCGGGCTGCTTTCGGTCGTCAGCATCACGACGTTGACCGCCGTGTTCGCCAGTTCGCCGCGAATCTTCTCGACCATCGTCAGGCCGTCCATGTTCGGCATGTTCACGTCGCTGATCACGAGGCGCACGCCGGGCGTCGCCTTGAGCTTCGCGAGCCCGTCCTTGCCGTCGACGGCCGTCGCGACGTCGAGCCCGTGATTGCGCAGGAAGCCCGCCACTTCGTCGCGCACCGTGCCCGAATCGTCGACCACCAGAATCTTTGCCATGTCGTATTCCCCTTTCGTCGTTGCTGACTTCAACATTCAAAACAGTTCGAGTTCGCCCGATTCGACCATCGGCCCGACGTCCTGCACCGATTCGCGGAAATCCTCCGGCGACCAGCTCAGGCTGAACACGAAACGTTGGTCGAGACGGACCGAGCGCCCCGATGCCGGATCGGTCATCCGGTACTTGAAACAGAGCTGCGGACAATCGCCGCCGAACGAGATGAACTTCTGCTTGTGATTGACGACGAGCGGCACCTGCACCGGATGGCGCGCCAGCGCCTCGGCGTCGCCGAGATAGCGGTTCTTGAACGCGCCCCACACGAGATTGGTCAGCTCGCCGAGCACGCTGTTCACGTCGCGGAAATCCGGCGCGCGGCTGCCGTCGCGCGAGCCGCCGAGCATGTCGAGCAGCGGCTGCTCGCTCGTCTGCAGGAGCATGTAGCCGCGGCACCACGCGCTTTCGAGCGCGATCAGGCTGAACACCTCGCCGAAGATGATCTGGTCGCGCACGATGCACGGCGTGTCGTGCTCGATCGTCATGCCCGGGAACAGGCTGTCGAGGCGCGCCTCGGTGATCTCCGAGATGCCGCGCACGAGCGCGTTCGGGTAGTCGCGCCCAAACAGGTATTCGTCGATCGCGCGCTCGAGCGGCGTCATGTCGTCGGCGACGTAGGCCGCGCACGCGACACGCGCGAGCGCATCGGGCAGCCCGTCGCGCGACGCGAGCGATTCGCGGCGCAGGATGATCGGCAGCTCGGGCCGCAGCGCGTCGATCTGCGTCGCGATGATCGCGCTCTCGGCCGGCGAGCCGCCGTAATCCTCGGCCAGCAGGATCGCGCCGAGATCGATGTTCGAGCGCAGCACCTTCAGCAGCCGGCTGCGCCGCACGGTCAGGCCGACCAGGTTGTGCTCGTCGCAGAAACGCTTGATCGCGTCGGCATGCACACGGCTGTCGTCGAGCACGAGCACCTTGCTGACGGGTTGGTCTTCGGTCATCTGATGGATTCCTGATGGTCGGTCAGAACAGTTCGAGCTCGCCGCCGGTTTCCACCGTGGCCGCTTCCGGCACATGGAAATCGACCGGCGCGTTCGCGCACACGCACAGCGTCGCGCCGACCCGCACGTCGTCGAACGTCAGGTCGTACGCGGCCACGTAATCGGGCGAGAGCGCGTGCATGTAATCGATGCTCGCGCCGCTCAGCAGGTAAGGCGTCGACATCCCGAGATCGGGAAACGGCGCGGTCAGCGCCTGGTTGATCGCGCCGCAACACAGGTTCGCGGCTTCCATGAACGCGTCGGTCAGCGGCCGCGCGTTGCCCGCGCCTGCCGCCGTGCCGACGAAATGGCGGCGCGTCGCGTCGTCGTCGCTGAAGCGCAGCGCGAGCAGCAGGCGGAAGTGCAGCGCCGAGATCGTCAGCACGACCACATATTCGGGCGCCTTCGATTTCGATCGCGACGTCGCCTGCAAGCGATCGGGCGCGTCATGTTCGTGGCCGGTGGCCGGCCGGATGTCGCACGCGCCGCCGGATGCGAGCCGCGTGCGCGCGGCATCGAAAAAGATCCGCTCGAAACCGGCTCTCGCCTGCGCGCCGATCACGCGGCCTCTCCTTCGATCCGCGCGTGCAGTTGCCCGGCCAGCGTCTCGACGGTCGCGAGCGCGGCCGTGATCATCTTGCCGCCGGCCTGGATGTCCTGGAACGTCGCGGCGGTCACGAGATCGTTGCGGTTCAGGCTGTCGCGATAGCTGTTCGACAATTGCTGCGAGCGCGCGGCCAGCCCGCGCACCTCGCTCGCGACGATCGAGAAGCCGCGCCCGGCCGTGCCCGCGCGCGCGGCCTCGATCGACGCGTTCAGCGACACGATCGACACGTGCGCGACGATCGCCGACAGCTCCTGGTTCTTCGTGCGCATGTCCTGGTTCTGCGTGGTCAGCGAGATCATCTGCTCGTGCCAGCGCTCGAACGTGCCGGCTAGCCCGCGCAGGCGCGCGGCTTCGTCGGCGATCTTCATCGCGTGCTGCGCGAGCGCCGCGCGATCGGCCGACAGCGCCTGCAACGCGTCGCGCTGCGCGCCGTGCGCGGACGCCTCGCGCGCCAGCGCCTCCTCGAGCTGCGCCTCGCGCCGCGCCCATGCGTCGGCCGCTTCCGCATGCGCCGACGCCGCTTCTTCCGCGCGTGCACGGGCGGCGTCGAGCGCGTCGCGCAACGCATCGGCCTCGCGCGCCAGCGCCGCGACGTGCCGCCTGCGCATCACGCGAAACGCGATCGCCGCCGCCACGGCGACGACCGCGCCGCCCGCCAGCGCGGCGGCCATCTGAATCATCCACGCCTGCACGATCACGCCGTCACTCCGCTGCGCCGATATCCGCGCTGCGCGCCCGCTGGGCGGGCCCCGCGCCATGCGCGGCACCGTCCGCCGCGAAGCGCGCCGGCAGCGACACGATCGTCTCGAACGCGCGATACGGCGCGCCGACGCGATCGTCGGTGAAGCGCAGCGCGATATCGCCGCCCTCGCGCTTCAGGAAATTGCGCACCGCGTCCATGCCGACGCCGCGTCCGGATACTTCGGTCACCGTCTGCGCGGTCGAAAAACCCGGCCGGAAGATCAGTTCCGCGACCTCCTCGTCAGACAGTGCCGCCGCGTCGTCGGCATCGATCCAGCCGCGCTCGCGCGCGATGCCGCGAATCCGGTCGAGCGCGAGGCCGCGGCCGTCGTCGCCGAGCACGAACCACAGCTCGCCGCCGCCCACGCCGACCGCGATATCGATCGTGCCGGACGCCGCCTTGCCGGCCGCGCGCCGCACGTCGGACGATTCGATCCCGTGGTCGATCGAATTGCGCAGCAGGTGCATGAATACGTTCTTCAGCGTCGCGACGATCTCGCTGCGCACGCGCTGGCCGTGGCTGTCGATATGCACGACGGGCGCCGGCTTGCCGAGCTCGGCCGCGAGCGACGGCAGCGACTCGATCACGCTGCCGAGCGCCTCGCCGATACCCTGGGTGCCGAGCTGGCTCAACATGCGCCGCACGGCATCGCGCGCCGCGTGCCAGTCGGACGCATTTGCCGGATCGGCGCCGTCGAGCACGCGCAGGCTTTCGCTGATGCGCGCGCGCTCGACCATCAGGAAATCGGCGCCGCTTTGCGCCGGCTCGCTGCTGCGGCCGAGCGTGACCGCGTTGATCGTCGCGTAGTGATCGACGGCTTCGCGCACGCGCGCCAGGTCGTCCATCAGCGCGTCGCGGTTCCACTCGGGGCCGCTGTCCGCGCGCCGCAGCGATTCGTACGCCTGCTCCGCTTCGTGGACGATGTTCGTCAGATGCTGGAGGCTGTAGGTGCGCGCATTGCCCTTGATCGTGTGCATGTTGCGGAACAGCGCCGCGACGATCGAATGATCGGCGCGCTCGTGCTGGCGGATCATCCGCTCGTTCTCGCTGAGGAAGCCCTTCGCGCTGTGCACGAAGTCGTGGAACTTGTCCTGGCTGATCGACAGGATCTCGCCGATCATCTCGAGGCGCCGCTGCTGCTCGCCGGCCTGCGCGGTCAGCTCGCGGATCTCGGTCACGTCGCGCACGCACAGCATCAGGCGCACCACCGTGTCGGTCTCGTCGGTGATCGCCGACCAGCTCAGATCGAGCCATTTCTCGCGGCCGTCCGGCATCCGCTTCGCGACTTCGTTGACGAGCAGGTGCTCGTTGAACGCGAAGTTCATGCTGTCTTCGCCCAGGCACGCGTGCACGGCCGCATCGACCTGCGAACGCGCGTCGGCGCCGATCGCCGAATCGTCGAACACGAGCGCCATCAGGTCGCGGCCGGCAATGTCGTTCGTCTCGAAGATGGTTTCGAGGTACGCCGAATACTCCGCATGCACGACGCCGCCTTCGACGACGGTCAGGATGCCCTGCTGCATGTTCTGCAGCATCGCCTGGATGTCGGCCGTCTTCTGCTTCAGTTGCGCGGCGTTCTCCTGGATCTTCTCGATCATCCCGTTGAACGCGACGATCGAATGGCCGATTTCGTCCATCCGGCCCACCGGCACGCGGCGCGTGAAATCCTGGCTCCTCGCGATCTCGCTCATCGCCGTCTGCATCCCGATCAGCGGGCGCGTGATCTGGCGATACAGCACGAGGCCGAGCGCGGTCAGCAACACGATCACCGTGCCGGCGACGGCCGCGATCGCGGTCGCCGTGGTCGCGAGCATCCCGTTCAGCGCGCCGATCGCGTCGTCCTTCTGGCGGTTCTTCTCGACGCGCAGCGTGTCGACGATGCTTTCGAGTTCGTCGCGATACTGCGCGACGTTCGCGAACAGGTAGGCCTGCGCCATCTCGGCCTTGCCGTCCGCCTTCATCTTCACGGTGTCGTCGATCGCCGCGAAATAGTTGGCGGCACTGTCCTTCGCCTGCGCGACGAGCCCTTCCTGCGCGCGGCCGACCGCCGATTTCGCCTGCGCGTCGAGCGCGGCGCGCAGTGCGGCCTGCTTCGCCTTCAGCTCGTCGCGCGCCTGCGCGGCGGTGTTCGCGTCGGGCGCGTAGACGAGCGTCATCGTCGCGATCTGGATGTTCTTCACGTCGGCGACGAGATCCGCCGACGCGAGCGCGCTCGGCACGATTCCCTGGGTGACCTGACGCACCTCGGATGCGCTCTTGCGCGTCTGGTACACGGCATAGATGCCGATCGCGGACAGCGCGAAGAACGTCAGGACGACTAGTAGCGTAATGCGATGACGGATGGTCATGAGTACAGCTCCCCGCAGCGATCCGGCTTCGATCGCCCTCTGGTCTAATGAAAGAATGTGAGCGCCGAATTATCGGGGATGGTGTATGACTGTCCGATGACCGACAATCAATCGTTCATTGAGGAAATTGAAATGAATAATTGTGCGGGGAAAAGCCTAAAGTTTTTCGCGGATTTGCCGTTAACTCGCCACCGCCATATGCAGCACGGCCACGGCGCCCGACGCATCGCCGCAATAGCGGATATTCATCGTTTTATTCATGCTCCGCGAAATCCGTTTTATCGAATGCCGGTAAAACGTTTGCGCATTATCGGCGAGCCGGTTTATTTCGGCCTCTTTTTATAATCGATGCTGCGTTCGCCTGGCAGGCTCGTTAATGTCGCCCGTGCATGATCCGCCGCTCGGCCTTCGCTCGGTTCGGCGAGCCAGTCTTCGAATTGCAGCCGCGGAACCCGCCCGAATTCGCGGACATTGTGCGTGACGAGCACGAGATGCCGGGCGCGCGCCTGCCCTGCGATCAACGCGTCGTAAGGGCCGATCGCCGTACCGGCCGCGATCAGATGCGCACGAATTTCGCCCGCATGCTGCGCATCCTCGGTGTCGAACGGGACGACCTCGAACTGAAGCGCGTCGACACGTGCGACGTTCGCTGCCGCTCGCCGACTCTTGTACGCGCCGTAATAAAGCTCATGCGCGACGATCGCCGGGATCCCGAAATCGGCCGGCCGCCAGGCATGCAGACGGGCCAGCATTGCCGGCTCGCCCTCGAGAATGGCGATCACCGCGGTGGTGTCCAGCAGGAACTTCATTCGAACACATCCAGGCCCGAGCGCTCCTGAGCGGACGGCTGCGTGGTCGCCGCAGCCTCGAAGTCGGCGTCGACGGGGCCGATCAGCGGCGTCAGCCATGCCCAGTCTTGCGGCACCGGTTCAAGAATGACGGACGCCCCATGGCGGCGGATGCGCACCTCGGCCGTATCGAAGCGGAAATCCTTCGGCAGCCGGACGGCCTGCGAGCCGCGATGCTTGAAGATCTTTGCCGTGTCCATCTTCGCGCCCTCACGTATCTACAAAATGCATCTATTTTGTCAACGCACGTGAGAATGACGAGTCGTCCGATCGGCCTGCTGCCGAAAGGTTGCCGGGCCGTTGGCCCATGCCTGGCGGCATGGCGTCGCGATCCGTTCCCGCAGCGCACCGCGGCCCGATTCGTTCCCCCGCGGAAACAATCAATCCCGCCCCGGCGATTCCCGTCCCGATCCGCCCGCTCTAGACTGTCGCATCGTTCCCTTTCGGACTCACGCAATGACCGACGTTCTGCCGCTGACCACCGATCCCGAATCCGGGCTGCAGTACCGGCTGCGCCCGGCCAACGGCCGCCCCGCCGCCCGCCTGTTGCTGCTGCACGGCGTCGGCGGCAACGAAACCAACCTGCTGAACGTGGCCGGCACAATCGATCCGCGCATCGAAATCGCGTTCGTGCGCGGCCCGCTCACGTTCGGGCCGGATCAGCATGCATGGTTTCCGGTGCGTTTCGGCCCGAACGGCCCTGAAATCGATGCGGCGCGTGCCGACGAGAGCCGCGTGCAACTGATCGCGCTGCTGCACGCGCTCCGCGCGCGGGATGGCGCAGCCCCCGCGTCGGCCACCGTGATCGCCGGCTTCAGCCAGGGCGGCATCATGAGCGCGAGCGTCGGCCTCACGTCGCCGGGCGACGTGAGCGCGTTCGCCGTGCTGTGCGGCCGCATCCTGCCGGAAATCGATTCGCTGATCGCGCCGCGCGATGCGCTTCGCCCGCTGCACGCGTTGATCGTGCATGGCCGCTTCGACGACAAGCTGCCCGTCGCGTGGGCAGACAAGGCCGATGCGAAACTGGCGGCACTCGGCATCGCGCACGACACGCGGCTGTATGCGGCCGGACACGAGCTGACCGCGGAGATGGCCGGCGATTTCGGCCGATGGGTCGGCGAGCGCGCCGGCTTGAACCGGACTTGAACCGGACGCACCGCAGGCGCCGGCCCGCAAACGGACCGGCGCCTGCGGTGCATGGCATTACGCGTTCCGGGCAGGCTCGGCAACGGCGCGCGCCGATGCGGGCATCGCCGCCTGCTCGCGCACGGCTCCGCGTTTCGCCAGCTTCCAGCCGATCGCCAGCGCGAGCACGACGACCGGAATCATCGCAACGGTCCACGTGCCGCCCGGATAATCGAACGCCATCAGCACCAGCACGCTGACCAGGAACCCGAGCGTGAGCCACGACGTGAAAGGCGCGCCGGGCATCCGGAACGACACCGGGCTCAGTTCGCCGCGATCGACCGCGCGACGGAACAGGATCTGGCACATCACGATGAAGCCCCAGGTCGTGATGATCCCGAGCGACGCCATGTTCAGCACGATCTCGAACGCCTGCGCCGGCACGATGTAGTTCAGCGGCACGCCGATCGCATTGACCGCGACCGTGACGAGGATTCCACCATAGGGCACGCCGCGCGCGTTCATCCGCGACACGAAGCGCGGCGCGGAGCCGCCCATCGCGAGCGAGCGCAGCACGCGCCCGGTCGAATAGAGGCCGGAATTCAGGCTCGACAGCGCGGCAGTCAGCACCACGACGTTCATCACCGTGCCGACGTACGGCACACCGAGCTTGCTGAAGAACGTCACGAACGGGCTTTCGTGCGCGCTGTACGCGGTCCACGGCAACAGCATCGTCAGCAGCACGACCGAGCCGACGTAGAACAGCCCGATACGCCACATCACGCTGTTGATCGCCTTCGGCAACACCTTGCGCGCATCGGCGGTCTCGCCCGCCGCGACGCCGACGAGCTCGATGCTCGCGTATGCGAACACCACGCCCTGCACGATCAGCACGGCCGGCAGGATGCCGTGCGGGAAGATCCCGCCGTGATCCGCAACGAGATGCAGCCCCGGCATCTGGCCGGCGACCGGATGCCCGCTCGCGAGAAACACGGCGCCGACCGCGAGGAACAGCGCGAGCGTCCCCACCTTGACGATCGAGAACCAGAACTCCATCTCGCCGAACACCTTCACGCCGATCATGTTCATCACCGACACGATCCCGAGCGCGCCGAGCGCGAACACCCATTGCGGCACGTCGGTGAACACGGCCCAGTACTTCATGTAGATCGCGACCGCGGTGATGTCGACGATGCCGGTCGTCGCCCAGTTCAGGTAGTACATCCAGCCCGCGACGAACGACGCGCGTTCGCCCATGAACTCCCGTGCGTACGACACGAAGCTGCCGCTGGTCGGCCGGTGCATCACGAGCTCGCCGAGCGCACGCATGATCAGGAACGCGAACGCGCCGCACACGAGATACACGAGCGCCAGCGCGGGCCCCGCACTCTGCAGGCGGCCGCCCGCGCCGAGGAACAGGCCGGTGCCGATCGCGCCGCCCATCGCGATCATCTGCACGTGGCGCGGCTTCAACTTCTGTTCGTAGCCGGCTTCGTGCGACGCGAACATCGCATCGCGGTCGGCATGACGGGGATCCGCGCCGCCGGCCGTGTCGGCCGGGCGCTCGCTGGCGTGCTTCATGGTGTGTCTCCGTTTCTTGATGTATCGCGCCCGTCGACGGGCGCTGCGGGGAACGGCCACGCGCGGGCCGCCGGCGGCATGGGCCGGCGCCGCGCGGGCGGAATCAGTAGGCGCGCGGCCGGATCAGCGCTTCGGGCTGCAGCGCCTCGTCCAGTTGCGCGTCGGTCATCAACCCGTGAGCCAGCACGACTTCGCGGATCGACTTGCCGCTCTCGTGCGCTTCGGCGGCCACGGCGGTTGCGCGCTTGTAGCCGATGTACGGATTCAGCGCGGTGGCGAGCGCGACCGAGCGCTCCATCGTCTCGCGCAGCCGCTCGGGATTCGCGGTGATGCCGCTCACGCACCGCTGCGCGAGCGTCGTGCAGGCGGCCGTCAGGTGGCTGAAGCTGCGGAACAGCGCGCTGGCGATCACCGGTTCGAACGCGTTGAGCTGAAGCTGGCCGGCCTCGGCCGCGAAGGTGATGGTCACGTCGTTGCCGAACACCTCGAACGCGACCTGGTTGACGACTTCCGGGATCACCGGATTCACCTTGCCGGGCATGATCGACGAGCCGGCCTGCACCGGCGGCAGGTTGATCTCGCCGAAGCCCGCGCGCGGGCCGCTCGACAGCAGCCGCAGGTCGTTACAGATCTTCGACAGCTTGACGGCGATCCGCTTGAGCACGCCCGACACCTGGACGAACGCGCCGCAATCCTGCGTCGCCTCGATCAGGTTCGGCGCGGTGCTCAGGTCGAGCCCGGTGATCCGGCGCAGCGCGGCCAGCGCCTTCTCCGCGTACTGCGGGTGGGCGGTGATGCCCGTGCCGATCGCGGTCGCGCCGAGGTTGATCTCGCGAATCAGCCAGCCTGCCTCCTGCAGCCGCGCGATGTCTTCCGTCAGCATGACTGCGTAGGTCGAGAATTCCTGGCCGAGCGTCATCGGCACCGCGTCCTGCAGTTGAGTGCGGCCGAGCTTCAGCAAACCGGCGAACGCGTCGGCCCGCTCGGCGAACGCATCGCGCAGCCGCGCCATCGCTTCGAGCAGATGTTCGACCGCGAAGCACGTCGCGATCCGGATCGCGGTCGGATAGACGTCGTTGGTGCTCTGCGCGAGATTGACGTGCTCGTTCGGGTGCAGATATTCGTACTGTCCGCGCGCGTGCCCCATGATTTCGAGCGCGCGGTTGCAGATCACCTCGTTCGCGTTCATGTTGGTCGACGTGCCGGCGCCGCCCTGGATGACGTCGACGACGAACTGGTCGTGCAGCCGCCCTTCGCGGATCTCGACGCACGCGGCGGCGATCGCATCGCGGTACGGCCGCGGCAGCAGGCCCAGTTCGCAGTTGGCGTCGGCCGCCGCTTCCTTCACGGCCGCGAGCGCCATCACGAGGTACGGCAGCGACGCAATGGTGCGGCCCGAAATGTCGAAATTTTCTTTCGCGCGCAGCGTGTGGACGCCGTAATAGGCGGCATCCGGAATACTTCGTTTGCCTAAAAGATCCGCTTCGACGCGGAAGCCGTTTTCGGTCATCGTGCCCTCCAGGATGTCTCGTGCCGCTCGTCGTTCGCCGCTTGCCGACGCGACGGGTTCGCATTCTATGCCTTTGCAAAAACAAGCTCCCTTCTGTATTATCGAAAGCGGTTTTGCGTGTGGCGCAACAGCGAGAATCGAATGAAGAAAGGCGCGAGAGAAACCGGCATCGATCACCTCGGCGCGATGCGCGCGTTCGTGCGCGTGGTCGAAACGGGGAGTTTTTCGGCGGTCGCGAAGGAGATGCACGTGTCGACGTCGACGGTCGCGCGCAAGGTGACGGCGATCGAGGAGGCGCTCGGGGTCGCGCTGCTGCACCGCTCGACGCACAGCGTGACGCTCACCGAAGCCGGCCATATCTATCTGGAGCGCGCGGTCACGCTGATCGCCGATCTCGACGACACGCTGCGCGTCGTCGCCGAGCTGAATGCGCAGCCGAGCGGCCCGCTGAAGCTCACCGCGCCGGTCGCGTTCGGCCGCCGTCACCTCGCGCCGCTGATCGCGCCGTTCCTGGCGCGCTATCCGACGATCCAGCTCGACGTGCGGCTCACCGACAACCACAACGACCTCGTGGCCGGCGGCTTCGACCTCGACATCCACGAAGGCGAGAACTACCTGGACAACCTGGTCGTCCACCGGCTGTCGCGCAACGACAGCATCCTGTGCGCGACGCCCGGCTACCTCGACCGCTGCGGGCGCCCGGCGACGCCGGACGACCTGAAGCACCACAACTGCCTGCGCTACGTGCATCCGGAAGGCGATCCGCGCTGGGCTTTCGTGAACGGCGACACCCAGCACAGCGTGCTGCCGGCCGGCAATCTCGTCACCGACCATTCGGAGCTGCTGCTGGAAGCGACCTGCGCGGGGCTCGGCATCGCGGAATTCGAGATCTGGCTGGTGCGCGACCTGCTCGCGAGCGGCCAGCTCGAAGCCGTGCTGCCGCGCTACCGGCTGCAGAACCGGCTGACCGGCGAATTCATCTACATCGCATATCTGGCGAACCGGCGCAGCTCGGCGAAGCTGCGCGTGCTGAAGGATTTTCTCGTGGAACACCTCGCGCAGATCGGCGAGCTGTCGGATCGGGAACTGGCGAAGCTTCACCACGCACGCGCGTAGCGTGCGCCGATGCACGGCCCGGATCGCGGGCTGGCGGCATCGGCGCGGCGGCCGCGTTCAGGCCGCCTGCAATTCGAACGGGAACGTCACGTGCCCGAACTCGACTCCCTGCGTGTTGAGCATCCGCGGCCGGTGAAAGCCAGCCAGTTGCGCGCGCTGCTCGGCCGTGCCGATCTGCAGCCGCTCGAGGATTTCGCTCACGACCATATAGAGCACGTCGAGATTGCCGTCCTCGATCTTCACCGAGATGCCGAGCGCGCCGTCCGCGCCGAGTTGCCGCGTGCGTTCCGACGCGCGCACGCCGATCCCGTAGCACGCATCCGCGCCGAGCTTGCCGACCACCTGCCCGCCGAACGCGTTCATCAGCACCGTGCAATAGCGCCCGTCGCCTGCGACCAGTTCCGGATAGGCGGTCATCGCACGGTGAATGCGCGCCAGTGCGCGCACGCGATCGGTGAGCGCGCCGCCCGCTTCCGCCGCGTCCGCGCCGTCGGCCAGCGACGCGTACAGGCGCGCCAGCCGATCCAGCGAGAACGCCGGCGTCGGCAGGTTGCAGCCGTCGATGCCCCAGTCGACTTCGTCGTCGCGCAGGCCGCACGCGTCGGCCACCGCGTGCTTCACGCGCACCTGCATCGGATGGTCGGGCAGATGGTAATCGGCGATCGCGGCGCCGATCGCGCGCGCGCCCGCCAGCATCCCGACATGCTTGCCCGAACAGTTGCTGCATACGCTAGTCGGCGTGTAGTCGCGCTTGATCCATGATCGGTACACCGCGTCGGACAACGGCGGATGGCCGCCGCAGCGCAAATCCGATTCGTGCGCGTCGACCTTCTCGAGCATCGCGCGCGTGCGTTCGATGTGACGGTCCTCGCTGCTGTGCGACGCGCACATCAACGCGATGTCCGCGTCGTCGAAGCCGAAACGTTCCGGCGCGCCCGTCTCGATCACCGACAGCGCCTGGGCCGGCTTGGCGGCCGACCGCGCGAGCGTCATCCGGAACGGATCGCCGAACCGGGCCAGCAGCCGGCCGCGGGCGTCGACTACCGCCACATGGGCGACGTGCGTGTTCTCGATCGCATTGCCGCGGTACGTGACGACCGCTGCGCGTGGGGTGTCCATCCTCTTCTGTCTCCTTGCTCGGGGGCCTGATGCCGGGGCCCGTCCAACCGGTACGGCAGTGTAGCGAGTCGTCGTCGCCGCGCGTCGGTCCCGTCATGGAAAGCGGTGTTGCGCACGATGCAAAGCCGGTCGAACGGCAGCGGCAACGCGTCGATTGGCTGCCCATCGGGATGGCGCCACACGTCGCGGTCGATCCGGCATTCGGCGCACGGCAGGTCGGACGGTGCCCGGTCCTGCCCGGCCGGGCGATTTCGCGCTACGCGTCCAGCGCGAGCAACGCGAACGTCGCGAGCCAGTGCTCGCCCATGTAGTCGCCGGCCACGTGCGCGAGTGCGCTCGCGAGATGCCGGTCGGCCGCGTCGAGCAGCTTCGCACGCCGTGCATCGCCTGCCGGCAGCGCGCCGGCCAGCGACCGCTGGCACCACGCGCGGCTCAGGTTCAGCCCGTCGAGGTGCGCGATCTTGCCGTCGCTGCGGTCGCTGACGGTCGCCGGCTCGAACAGCGTCGCGGGCTCGCCGCGCGCGAGGTCGGGCAGGAAGCGCGCGAACCAGCCGTCGAATTCGGCGGCCGGCAGCACGCGCCGCATCAGTTCGGCCTCCATCAGCGCGGGCGACAGGAATTCGTCGCCCGACGGTTCCCACGCCTGGCATGCGACGTCGTTCAGGTGCCAGCGCTTCGCGGTATCGACGATCAGCGCGGCAAGCCCGTCGCGCTGCGTGTCGCGGGCGAAATCGAGCGCGAGCGCCAGCGCGAACGCGGTGTTGAAGTGCGTGCCGACACGCAGCGGATAGGTCGCCTTCGGCAGGAAAGTCTCGAAGCGCGACACGAACAGGTCGGCCAGCGGCGCCATCGTCTTCGCCCAGCGCGCGGCCTGCGGCAGCACGCCCTTCAGCGCGAGCCGCTCGAGCTGCGCGGCGAGCGCGAGCAGCCACGCCCAGCCGTACGGCCGCTCGAAGCCGGCGTTGTGCGGCCGCGCGAGATACGCGCGCTCGCCGGCGACGTTCGCGTCGGTGAAATGCGCGTCGACGATCGCGACGATGCGTTCGGCTTCCGGCAATGCCGGGTAGCGTTCGAGCACGCGCAGCACGAGCCAGTAGCCGTGCACGCACGAGTGCCAGTCGTAGCTGCCGTAGAAGATCGGATGCAATGCGCGCGGCCCCTGCACGTCGTGCGGACCTTCGAGCGCATGCGTGAGCTTGTTCGGATATTCGCGGGTCAGGTGCGCGAGCGCGAGCGACGCGAATTTCGACGCGAGTTCGGGAGTGAGTCGGTCGGTCATGAGGATCTCGTCCATCGAGTCAGAAGCGGAATACGAACGCGTACATCAGCAGCGTGTTCACGGCCAGCAGCAGCACGGCCGTCGGCCACTGCATCTTGATCACGCCGTTCTTGTCCTTCAGTTCGAGCAGCGCCGCGGGCACGATGTTGAAGTTCGCGGCCATCGGCGTCATCAGCGTACCGCAGAAGCCGCTCAGCATCCCGATCGCGCCCATGATCGCCGGATTGCCGTGGAACTGATGGACGATCAGCGGCAGGCCGATGCCCGCCGTCATCACCGGGAACGCGGCGAAGCCGTTGCCCATGATCATCGTGAACAGCGCCATGCCGACCGTGTAGGCCGCGACCACCGCGAACGGCGAATCGATCGGCACCCATTCCTTCACGAGCCCCGACACCACCCCGCCAACGCCCGCGATCGCGAACAGCGCGCCGAGCGCCGCGAGCATTTGCGGCAGGATCGCGGCCCAGCCGACCGCATCCATCGTATGGCGCGCTTCCTTCAGCGCGTGCACGGGCGAATCGCGCAGCATCGCGAGCGCGACGACGAACGCGACGATCGTGCCCAGCACGAGCGAGATCAGCGTCACGCTCTTCGGGTCGACGAACGGCACGAGTTTCAGTGCGAACGTGCCGATCAGCGTGACGACCGGAATCAGCAGCGCGGGCAGGAACAACCGGTTGCCGAAGCGTTGCGCGAGCGTCTCGCGCCGCACGGCCGCCGCTTCGCCGGCCTCGTCCGACCGGCCGCGGCCGAGCCTGCCCGAACCGGCGATCAGCGCGAGCGCGATCGCGAGGCAGCCCGTGACGAAATGCGGCAGCAGCGCACCGAACAGGAACGTGACCGCGTAGATGGCCCAGAACGCGAAATTGACGACGCGCCGCGGGTTCGTGCGGTCCGTCAGGTTGAAGTACGCGAACGCGGCGAACATCAGCCCCGCGAGCGTGTACAGCGATTCGAGGCCGATCATCGCGCGCCCTCCTGCTTCACCAGGCCGAAGCCGCGCGCGAGCCGGCGGTCGAGCAGCGCAAGGCGCGTGCAGTGAATCAGCAGCGCGGCGATCGCGGTCGGGATCGCCCACACCGACAGGTGCAGCGGCTCGATGGCGATGCCGTTCTGTTCGAGAAAGCCCTTGATCAGCAGGATCGACTGGATCGCGATGAAGATGTCCTCGCCGAAGAACACGGCGACGTTGTCGGCGCCCGACGCGTGCGCGCGGATCTGCTGTCGCACCGACTCGGGCAGTTCGCCGTGCCGGCTGACCGCGGCGGCCTCGGCCATCGGCGCGATCAGCGGCCGCACCATCTGCGCGTGGCCGCCGAGCGACGTGAGACCGAGTGCGGCCGTCGCCTGGCGCAGCACGAAATACAGCATCAGCACGCGGCCCGTGGTGGCCGCATGCACGCGCGAGATCATCCGCTTCGCCTGCTCCTTGAGCCCGTTGCGCTCGAGCAGCGCGATCACCGGCAGCGTGAGCCAGATCAGCCCCATGTAGCGGTTCTCGGCGAACGCCTTGCCGAACGCGCCGACGATGTCGACGAGATTCAGCCCGCCCGCCAGCCCCGTCGCGATCCCCGCGATCGTGACCACCAGCAGCGCATTGAAGCGCAGCGCGAAGCCGATCACGACGATCGGCACCCCAATCAGCACCAGCATTTCTCCTCCGTGTGTCTGGACGCGCGGCACGTCGGCAACGCGTTGGCGGCCCGGTTTGCATCGGGCTCGGACGGCGAAATCTAACACGAGACTTTATCGATAAAAAGTCGACAATTTGCCGATTCGGGTAAACGTTGAAGCCGGCGGATACCGTGCGCGCGCCGTGTGTCGAGCGCATTTCATCGGACGAATCGGGTCGGCCCGCGCGCGTGGCGCAGCCCCGGGACGGCGACTACACTGAAAGGCATCGGCAACGTACGGGAGAGCCGCCATGATTGACGTATTCCAGACCATCGGCAGCCGCGCGTTCTCCGCTCATCTGGCGAAGGACGGGATGGTGACGCTGATGGAGCAACACCATGAAGTCGACCGCGTGACGCTCGCGACCGCTTATGCCGCGCTCGTCGAGGAAGCCGAGCAGGAAGGCGACCTGCGCGACGCGACGGTCGAAGGGATGATGCGCGCGCTGATCCAGGGCTACGCACGTAGCCATTGACGGTGCGGCGGGCGCGTACGCTGCGCGGCCCGATGCTCTCGACGGCCCGGTACGGCTCGCTACGGCCCGCCACGCGGCCGGCGCGCGCCCGCGCCCATGCCGGACCCACCGGCCCTCGCGCGGTTGCCGGTCGTCAGCCTGCGTGAAGCGCCTCGGCAAGTTCGCTGCCGCGCCATTGCCGGCGCGATCGCGTTCCGTCATGAAGGCTTCGGCCTCGTCGCGGCCGGCACACGGGATCGTGCTGAAATAACGCGCGCGCTGCGCATCGCGTTCGACCGGACAATCGCGGTAGATCGACGCATATCCGCTCTCGATGTAGATCCTCTACGGCAAACGGCCGTCGCGCGCGGTCGCGACCGGTGCGAACGGCGCGCGGCTGACGACGAGCAGGGTTTCGCGCGCGGTCCTCGGGATCCCGCTTTCTTTTTTTCGATGCCGGCACGGTAACATGCGGACTTTTGCGGCCTGTCCGGACAGGATCGACTGGCCCGCTTGCAGGCAATGCGGCACAGTCATAGAGGAAACGCACTGAAACGGCATCATGCGCTCATTTTTCGATTGCCGCCGCCCGCGCTGCATGACAGCATTCGGGCGTCGTCAACCGAAAAGAATGCCGCGCCGTCCGGCCGCCGATGCCGCCCGGCAGCGAGCGCCGAACAGGCTGCCCCCTCCATGAACCCGGCCCACCTCCAACACTACGAACCGACCGGAGAATTCCGCTTGTGAACATCGGCATCGTCAACGACCTCCCGCTTGCCGTCGAGGCGATGCGCCGCGCGATCGCGCGACGGCCCGAGCACCGCGTGCTGTGGGTCGCGACCGACGGCGCGCAGGCCGTCGAACTGTGCGCCGCGCAGCCGCCCGACATCGTGCTGATGGACCTGATCATGCCGAAATTCGACGGGATCGAAGCGACACGTCGGATCATGCGTTCCGAACGACCGTGCGCGATCCTGATCGTGACGAGCTGCATCGGCGCGAACGCGTGGCGCGTGTTCGAGGCGATGGGCGCCGGCGCGCTCGATGCGGTCGACACGCCGCGGCTCGGCGACGGTGCCGCCGGCGACACGACGAAACTGCTGCTCGCGAAGATCGACCAGATCGGCCGCCTGCTCGACGCGCCGGGCGGCACGCGCGTCGCCGGCGCGGCCGCGCGCGGCGGCGGCCCGCTGGTCGCGATCGGCGCATCGGCCGGCGGCCCCGGCGCGCTCGCGTCGATCCTCGGCAGCCTGCCGGCCGATTTCAATGCGCCGATCGTGATCGTGCAGCACGTCGATCGCGCGTTCGCCGAAGGCATGGCGCAATGGCTCGACGGTCAGACGCGGCTCGCCGTGCGCGTCGCGCGCGAAGGCGACCGCCCGCAGCCAGGCGTCGCGCTGCTCGCCGCGACCGACGATCACCTGCGCATCACGCGCGCCGGCACGCTCGAATACACGCGGGAACCGGCCGCCACGCCGTATCGGCCGTCGGTCGACGTGTTCTTCAACAGCCTGACCGAGCACTGGCCCGGCCGCGTGATCGGCGTGCTGCTCACGGGGATGGGACGCGACGGCGCGATCGGCCTGAAGGCGTTGCGGATGAAGGGCTACCATACGATCGCGCAGGACGAGGCGACGAGCGCGGTGTACGGAATGCCGAAGGCGGCGGCGACGCTCGGCGCGGCGCGTGCGATCCTGCCGCTCGGGCGCATCGCGGGCGAGCTGGCGGCGCTCGCGCGGCTCTGAACCCGACGATGACCGCGCGCAACACCCATGCCTGCCCCTGCAACGACCGCGACAACCGCAACGACCCGCATCGATCATGACGATTGACCTGACTCGCCCGCCGGGCGGCCCGACCGCGTCGCCCGCCGACGCGCCGGCGATGGTGTTGCTGGTCGACGACCAGACGATCGTCGCGGAGGCCGTGCGGCGCGCGCTCGTCGACGAGGAAGGCATCGACTTCCACTACTGCCCGCGCTCGGACGACGCGATGGCCACCGCGATCGAGACGCGCCCGACCGTGATCCTGCAGGATCTCGTGATGCCGGGCATCGACGGGTTGAGCCTCGTGCGGGCGTACCGTGCGAATCCGGCGACGCGCGACGTGCCGATCATCGTGCTGTCGACGCAGGAAGAGCCGGTGATCAAGAGCGCCGCGTTCGCGGCCGGCGCGAACGACTATCTGGTCAAGCTGCCCGATCGCATCGAACTCGTCGCGCGCATCCGCTACCACTCGCGCTCGTACATGAACCTGCTGCAGCGCGATGAAGCCTATCGCGCGTTGCGGCAATCGCAACAGCAACTGCTCGAGGCCAATCTCGAACTGCGGCGCCTCACGCACTCCGACGGCCTGACCGGCCTGTCGAACCGGCGCTATCTCGACGAATACCTCGCCGCCGAGTGGCGGCGCGGCGCGCGCGAACGCAGCGAGCTGTCGCTGCTGATGATCGACGTCGACAACTTCAAGCTGTACAACGATACGTACGGGCACGTGTCGGGCGACAGCGTGCTCAAGCAGATCGCATCGACGATCGAGCGCTGCCTCGGGCAGTCTGGCGATCTCGCCGCGCGTTTCGGCGGCGAGGAATTCGCGGTCGTGATGCCGGCCACGTCGCCGGGCGCCGCACGGCTGCTCGGCGAGAAGATCCGGCTCGCGGTCGAAGCGCTGCGCCTGCGGCATGCTCACTCGTCGACGGGCAACCACACCGTGACGATCAGCATCGGCGGCGCGAGCATCGTGCCCACGCCCGGCCTGCCGACGACACTCCTGATCGAGGCGGCCGATCGCGCGCTCTATCGCGCGAAGCACGAAGGCAAGAACCGGGTCGAGATCGATCCGCCGCCGGGCGCGGGCGGGTTCGGCGCGCGCTAGCGGGACACCCGGCACGCGCTTATGCGGCGCCGAGCCGGCGCGCGTAGTCGTTCGCGTCCAGCGGGCGGCTGAACAGATAGCCTTGCTGCATGTCGCAGCCGATCTGCTGCAGGAACCACGACTGCGCCTGCGTCTCGACGCCTTCGGCCGTGACCTTCATCCCGAGCGAATGGGCCATCGCGACGACCGCCTGCGTGATCGCGACCGAGTCGTGATGATCGGGCACGCCCGACACGAACGAACGGTCCACCTTCAGGTTGTGCAGCGGAAAACGCTTCAGGTACGCGAGCGACGAATAACCGGTGCCGAAATCGTCGACCGAGATCCGCACGTTCATGTCCGTGAGCGCTTCGAGCATCGGCAGCACGGTATCCGTGTCGTTCATCAGCACGCCTTCGGTGATCTCGAGTTCGAGCGCGGACGGGTCGAGCCGCGTTTGCGCGAGACAGCGGGCGACCGACTCGACGAGCCCTTCGTGAAACTGCCGCGGCGACAGGTTGACGGCCAGCATCAGGTCCGGCGCGATCGTGCGACGCCATTCGGCCGCCTGCCGGCACGCGGTTTCGAGCACCCACTGGCCGATCGCGACGATCAGCCCCGTGTCTTCCGCGACCGGAATGAATTCCGCCGGCGACATCGGCCCGAGCTCGGGGCTCGTCCAGCGCAGCAGCGCCTCGGCGCCGACCGTGCGGCCGCTGCGCGCATCGACGACGGGCTGATACGCGAGCCGCAGCATGTCCGACGCGAGCGCGCGCCGCAGCGACTGCTCGATCGCGAAGCGGCGCTGCAGCCGCAGGTTGAGCTGGGCGGTGAAGAACGTGAAGTGGTTGCGGCCGCGCTGCTTCGCGTCGTACATCGCCGAATCGGCGTTGCGCATCAGCGTCACGGCGTCGTCGCCGTCGCGCGGCGCGACGCTGATCCCGATCGATACGCCGAGCCAGTATTCGTTGTTCGCGATCGCGAACGGCTTCGCGATCGCCTCGATGACCTCGCGCGCGAGCACCGCGAGATGCTCGGGATCGTCGCAGTCGTCGACGAGGATCACGAACTCGTCGCCGCCGACGCGCGTGAGCGCGTAGCGGCCATCCGCGCAGGCCGCGAGCCGCGCCGCGACGCTGCGCAGCAGCGCGTCGCCCGCGTCGTGGCCGGCCGTGTCGTTGACCTTCTTGAAGCCGACCAGATCGATGAACAGGATCGCGACGCGCGCGGGCCCGGCCGCCGCATCGTGCACGTCGAACAGCTCGCGCATGCGGTCGCCGAGCCAGCGGCGGTTGTAGAGGCCCGTCAGCGCGTCGCGGGTCGCCAGATACCGCAACTGCTGCTGCGCTTCGCGCACCGGGCCGATGTCGTTGAACGACACGAGCACCGAGTCGGCCTGCGTCTCGCCCGGCCTCACGATCGGCACTGCGTTGCCGCGCACCCAGATGATGTCGGCGTCCGCGAGGCCGAAGCCGACCGTGTAGCCGAGCTGAGGCTTGCCCGTCTTGAGCGCGATCCGGCTCGGCCAGTCGTCCGGCGCGATCGGCGTGCCGTCTTCGTGCAGCTTGCGCAGGACCACCGTCGACAGCCGGCGCCCGACGAGCTCGCCCTTCACGCGCAGCATCCGGTTCGCGCTCGGGTTGCTCGCGACCACGACACCGTCGCGCGACACGACGAGGATTCCTTCATTCAGGCTGTTGACGACGAGCCGGTGATGTTCCTCGCTGCGTGCGAGTTGCCGCGCGATCCGGTCCTGGTGCACCGCGAGGCCGACGCTGTTGCCGATATCGCGCAACAGCGCGGTTTCCTCGTCGCTCGGGCGGCACGGCCGGTGGTGATAGATGGCGAACGCGCCGAGCACGACGCCGGCCTCGTCGAGGAACGGCACCGACCAGCACGCGCGCAAGCCCAGCGGCAACGCAATGGCGCGGTAGTCGGCCCACCGCGGATCGGTTTCGATGTCCTCGACGGCGATCATCCGGCGCTCGTACATCGCGGTGCCGCACGAGCCGGCCGCGGGCCCGATCGGCGCGCCGTCGATCGCCGCGCTGTACTGCGCGGGCAGCGACGGCGCCGCGCCGACGCGCACGTGCACGCCGTCCGTATCGAGCAGCAGGATCGTGCACGACGCGCCGTCGCCGAGCAAAGCCTCGGCACGCCGGCAAACTTCGGACAGCAGTTCCGGCAGCGGCGTGTTGCGCGTGATCAGTCTCAGCACGCTCTGCTCGGACGCGAGCACTTCCGCGGCGAGCCCGAAGCTGTAGCGAGAACTTTGCGGTTCGGTATTCAAGCTGAATCCTGCCGTCTGTCCGACCGGGTCTGATGCGCCCGATTCGTTATCGATATTTCGTACCCTGTCCCGCCTCGGGTTTACGCCGATGCACGGTGCGCCCCGTTTGCGCGCCGTGCCAGAGCGCGCCGAAATGTATTTAACACCAATCCGCAACGATCGGCACACCTCGTTCCATCAGGGGATACGCTCGGTTGCCGCGCGGCTCGCGGGCGGCGGCCGGTGCGACGACAGGTTGCTGCGCTGCACGAAGGCGCAGGCGCGCTGCCCGCCGATCCTTCCGGATGTGCTCGGCCACGCAATCGAATCTGCAGGCGCGCCCGCGGCAGCGACCCGCGCCGCGACGGAAACACCGCGCCACGCATCGCGGCCTTCCGGGCCGCGTTTTCGTATCCGTGATTCAATGTCGATCGGACCGATGTCGCGCCATCCGGCGGCACGGCGAGGTGAACCCCATCGAACGACCTTCACTGGATCACCATGACGAACCCCACCGAAATCAAGGCGCTCGTTTTCGATGTCTTCGGAACGATCGTCGACTGGAGAGGCGGTGTCGCACGCGGCGCCGCCGCATTCCTGGCGCGCCACGCGCCGACGCTCGACCCGTTCGCGTTCGCCGATGCGTGGCGCGCCGAGTATTCGCCGTCGATGGAAGAAATCCGCAGCGGACGCCGCCGCTACGTGCGGCTCGACGTGCTGCATCGCGAGAACCTCGTGCGCACGCTCGACCGCTTCGGGATCGACGACGTGCCCGATGCCGACATCGATGCGCTCAATCTCGCGTGGCATCGACTCGATCCATGGCCCGATGCCGTCGCCGGGCTGCAACGACTGAAGCAGCGCTACATCGTCGCGCCGCTGTCGAACGGCAATATCCGGCTGATGGTCGACGTCGCGAAGCACGGCGGGTTACCGTGGGATGCGATTCTCGGCGCCGAGGTGGCGCGCGCGTACAAGCCGTCGCCGGCCGTCTATACCGAAGCGGTCGAGATTCTCGGTCTCGCGCCGGCCGAGCTGTGCCTGGTGGCCGCGCACAACGGCGATCTGGCGGCCGCGCGCCGGCTCGGGCTGTCGACCGCGTTCGTGCTGCGGCCGACCGAGCACGGGCCCGGCCAGACGACCGATCTGCAAGCCGACGACGCGTGGGATTTCGACGTCAGGGATCTGAACGAGCTGGCGGATCGGCTGGGTTGCCCGGGTTGAAGGCCAGCGGCGCGGCCGGCCCGTGCACCGCTATTCCGGCTCGCCGACGAAGCGCAGCGTCCCCGACTCCCCCGACAGCAACGCGCGGTTCGCGTCCGCCGCCGCGCGCAGGTAATCCCACAGCGCGGTCACGCGCCGCAGCTTGCGCAGATCCTCGCGGCACGTCAGCCAGAAACACCGCGTGACGACCACGTCGTCCGGCAGCACGGGCGCGAGCGCCGGCTGCGCGGCCGCCATGAAACACGGCAGGATCGCGAGGCCGCCGCCCTGCAACGCAGCGAAATACTGCGCGATCACGCTGGTCGTGCGCAAGCCCGCCGTCGCGCCGGGCACCGCGCGGTCCAGGTACAGCAGCTCGTTGCTGAACGCGAGATCGTCGACGTAGCTGATGAACGCGTGCTGCGCGAGATCGTCAGTACACGCGATCGGCGCGTGGTTCGCCAGATAGTCGCGCGTCGCATAGAGCCGCAACTGGTAGTCGCACAGCTTCGTGACCACGTAAGGCCCGCGTTCGGGCCGCTCGAGCGTGATCGCGAGATCGGCCTCGCGCTTGGGCAGGTTGACGAAATGCGGCACCGGCAGCAGGTCGACCGTCACGTGCGGATGCGCGGCGCGGAACCGCGCGAGCTGCGGCGCGAGGAAAAAGCAGCCGAACCCCTCGGTCGACCCGATCCGCACGTGGCCCGACAACGCCTCGCCGGTATTCGCGATCTGGTCGCACGCGGACTGCACGGTCGTCTCCATCGCATCCGCATACGCGACGAGCCGCTGCCCTTCGGCCGTCAGCGTGAAACCGCCGGAGCGCGACTTGTCGAACAGCAGCGTGCCCATCGCGGCCTCGAGCGCGCGGATGCGCCGCGCGACGGTCGTGTAGTCGACGCCGAGCCGCTTCGCGGCGCCGCTCGCGCGCTGCGTGCGCGCGACCTCGAGGAAAAAGCGCAGGTCGTCCCAGTTCAGGTTGCCGGAAACCGGCTCGGTGGCATGTCGCATGGGCGAGGGAAAAGGCGGGCGTCTCCGGGCCGGCCGTCGACATGCATAAATGCATATCCAACCGGTTTCTTTATCGGTACATCGTGAATCTGCGCATAACTATACTCGACCGTGACCTGCGGACCACGAGCCGCGGCAACAACTACCACGGAGACACCATGCAGACCCGATCCACCCTCGACGAGCATGCGACAATCGCGACGCCGGCCCCCGGGCGCACCGCGAAGCACTACCTGCTGGCCGGCTGGGCCAGCATGGCCGGCACGACGATCGAGTGGTACGACTTCTTCCTCTACGGCACGGCCGCCGCGCTCGTGTTCAACCGCATCTTCTTCCCGTCGCTGGACCCGGTCGTCGGCACGCTCGCCGCATTCGGCACGTTCGCGGTCGGCTTCATCGGGCGGCCGATGGGCGGCATCGTGTTCGGCCACTTCGGCGACCGCATCGGCCGCAAGTCGATGCTGATGATCACGCTGCTGCTGATGGGCGTGCCGAGCATGATCATCGGGCTGATCCCGTCGTACGACAGCATCGGCTACTGGGCTGCCGCGCTGCTGATCGCGATGCGCTTCCTGCAGGGGATGGCCGTCGGCGGCGAATGGGGCGGCGCGGTGCTGATGGCCGTCGAGCACGCGCCGAAGGGCCGCAAGGGGCTGTTCGGCAGCCTGCCGCAGACGGGCGTCGGGCTCGGGTTGATCCTGTCGTCGGTGGCGATGGCCGCGGTGGCCGCGCTGCCGGAAGCCGACATGCTGTCGTGGGGCTGGCGCGTGCCGTTCCTCGCGAGCATCGCGCTCGTCGGCCTCGGCTGGTTCATCCGCGCGAAGGTGCCGGAATCGCCCGACTTCGAGAAGGTGCAACGCCAGGGCAAGGCCGAGAAATCGCCGGTGACGGCCGCGCTGCGCCGCCATCCGCGCGAAGTGCTGACGATCGTCGGCGCGCGCGCCGCCGAGAACACCTGGTTCTACATGGTCGTCACGTTCGCGCTCGCTTACGCGACGCAGCAACTGCATTTGCCCAAAGCCGAGATGCTGCATGCGATCACGGCCGGCGCGGTGCTGTCGCTCGTCACGATGCCGCTGTGCGGGCACCTGAGCGACCGCATCGGCCAGCGCCGGATGTTCGCGCTCGGCCTTGTGCTGATGTGCGCGTTCGCCGCGCCGTTCTTCATGATGCTCGGCACGCAGCAGACGTCGTACGCATGGTGGGCGATCGTGCTCGGCCTCGGCGTCGTGTTCCCGATCCTCTATGCGCCGGAATCGCTACTGTTCGCGCAGCAGTTCCCGGCGGAAATCCGCTACAGCGGCATTTCGCTGTCGGTGCAGCTGGCCGGCGTGATCGGCGGCGGCTTCGCGCCGATGATCGCGACGTCGCTGCTCAAGGCCGGCGGCGGCCAGCCGCACTATGTGATCGCGTACCTCGTCGGCTTCGGCGTGTTCGCGCTCGTCTGTACCTCGTTGATGCGGCCGGCGCGCGCATAGCACCCCGCGCGCATTCAGTCGATTTCAGTTCAACCTGTCGTCCGCCGCGGCCGCACGCGCGGCGGACGCAGGCCACCCTTTTGCCTCGCACCACCGTTTCCCGGAGAGAGTTCCATGAACGCCGCAGTTCCCCAGACCGCCCTCGCCCTGCCCACCGCCAAGCTGCTGATCGACGGCGCGTTCGTCGATTCGCAAAGCGCCGAATGGGGCGACATCGTCAACCCCGCGACGCAGGAAGTCATCGGCCGCGTGCCGTATGCGACGCTCGACGAGGTCGATGCCGCGATCGCGTCCGCGCAGCGCGCATTCCATACGTGGAAGACGACGCCGATCGGCGCGCGACTGCGCATCATGCTGAAGTTCCAGGATCTCGTGCGCCGCAATCTCGAACGGATCGCGCACACGCTGACGGCCGAACAAGGCAAGACACTGCCCGATGCGCAGGGCGACATCTTCCGCGGCCTCGAAGTGGTCGAGCACGCATGCTCGATCGGCACGCTGCAGCAAGGCGAATTCGCGGAGAACGTCGCGGGCGGCGTCGACACCTACACGCTGCGCCAACCGATCGGCGTGTGCGCGGGCATCACGCCGTTCAATTTCCCCGGGATGATCCCGCTGTGGATGTTCCCGATGGCGATCGTGTGCGGCAACACGTTCGTGCTGAAGCCGTCGGAGCAGGACCCGCTGTCGACCATGCAGCTCGTCGAACTCGCGATCGAGGCCGGCGTGCCGCAAGGCGTGCTGAACGTCGTGCACGGCGGCAAGACGGTGGTCGACCGCCTGTGCACGCACCCGGACATCAAGGCGATCTCGTTCGTCGGCTCGACGCGCGTCGGCACGCACGTGTACAACCTCGGCAGCCAGCACGGCAAGCGCGTGCAGTCGATGATGGGCGCAAAGAACCACGCGGTCGTGCTGCCCGACGCGCATCGCGAGCAGACGATCAACGCGCTCGTCGGCGCGGGCTTCGGCGCGGCCGGCCAGCGCTGCATGGCAACGTCGGTCATCGTGCTGGTCGGCAAGGCCCGCGACTGGCTGCCCGATCTCGTCGACAAGGCGAAGGCGCTGAAGGTCAACGCGGGCGCCGAAGCCGGCACCGACGTCGGCCCGGTCGTGTCGAAGGCGGCGAAAGAACGCATCCTGTCGCTGATCGACGCCGGCGTGAAGGCCGGCGCGACGCTGCTGCTCGACGGCCGCGACGTGAAGGTGCCCGGCTACGAGCAGGGCAACTTCGTCGGCCCGACGATCTTCTCGGGCGTGACGACCGACATGTCGATCTACACCGAAGAAATCTTCGGCCCGGTGATGGTGGTGCTCGAGGCCGACACGCTCGACGACGCGATCGCGCTCGTCAACGCGAATCCGATGGGCAACGGCGTGGGCCTGTTCACGCAGAGCGGCGCGGCCGCGCGCAAGTTCCAGAGTGAGATCGACGTCGGCCAGGTCGGCATCAACATTCCGATTCCGGTGCCGGTGCCCTATTTCAGCTTCACCGGCTCGCGCGGCTCGAAGCTCGGCGATCTCGGCCCGTACGGCAAGCAGGTCGTGCAGTTCTACACGCAGACCAAGACGGTCACCGCGCGCTGGTTCGACGACGACGCGACGGCAGGCGGCGTGAACACGACGATCGCGCTGCGCTGATGCAGCGCACGGGGAACCTCGACATGGACATTGCATTCATCGGACTCGGCAACATGGGCGGCCCCATGGCCGCCAACCTGCTCAAGGCCGGCCACGCGTTGACGGTGTTCGACCTCGACGCGCACGCGGTCGACGCCGCGGTGCGCGCCGGCGCGACGGCGGCCGGCTCGCCGCGCGACGCGGCTGCGCGCGGCGCCGTCGTGATCACGATGCTGCCGGCCGCGCAGCACGTGCGCGCCGTCTACCTCGGCGGCGACGGCGTGCTGGCCGGTGCGCGCGCCGGCGCGACGCTGATCGACTGCAGCACGATCGATCCCGGCACCGTGCGCGCGGTGGCCGAAGCCGCCGCGCAGCGCGACTTTCCACTCGCCGACGCACCCGTGTCGGGCGGCACCGGCGGCGCGCAGGCCGGCACGCTGACCTTCATGGTCGGCGCGGACGGTGCGCTGTTCGAGCGCATCCGCCCGGTACTGCTCGACATGGGCAAGAACGTCGTGCACTGCGGCGGCACCGGCACCGGGCAGATCGCGAAGATCTGCAACAACCTGCTGCTCGGGATCTCGATGATGGGCGTGGCGGAAGCGATGGCGCTGGGCGCCGCGCTCGGCATCGAGCCGGCCGTGCTGGCCGGCATCATCAACACGTCGACCGGCCGCTGCTGGAGTTCGGACGCGTACAACCCGTATCCGGGCGTGAGCGACACGGCGCCGGCCGCGCGCGGCTATGCGGGCGGCTTCGCGGCGAACCTGATGCTGAAGGATCTCGGGCTCGCGACCGAAGCCGCGCGCAGCGCGCATCAGCCGGTCTGGATGGGCGCGCTCGCGCAGCAGCTGTATCAGTCGATGAGTCAGCAGGGGCTCGGCACGCTCGACTTCTCCGCGTGCGTGAAGCTGTACGAGGCGCAGCCGGCCTGACCCGCCCGGCCGTCGCCGGACGTGCGCCGACCCGCGATGTGCCCGAATGGCGTCGCGGGTCGGTTTGCATGCGGGGGGAGAAGGAAAACGGGGGCGGCGTAATCATGCCGCCGCTCGGTCAACCGCGCGGGTTCGACGCCGTTTCGAAGGTCGGATGGCACTCGAACGCGAGTTCGGAACGTGCGTCGATGCGGCGGCCGCCGGTCAGCGATTCCTGCTTCATGCTCGCGCGCATCCCGCGCTGCGTGCAGTAGTTGGTGGCTTCGCTGACGGCCTTCGCGTGGGCGTCGGCCCATGTCGTCGACACGCCGACCGTGTGCGTCGTCACGGTGAACACGTTCGGGTTCGACGTCGCGGTCACGTCGGAAGCAGTCGAACACGCGGCGAGCAAGCATGCAGCAGCCGCAATGGTCAACCATCGCAAGGTTCGAAAAGAGACTGGAATGGACATGGAGGGCAAGCGCACGCCGGGCGACGTGCATTGAGCAACATAGGCGACAGTATGCCTGCTCGATCGCCGGAGATCATGCCCCTTTCGGTGAACACATTGTTTCGAATGGTTAAACGATGGCCGAATCAGGCAAGATTTACAGCCGTCGCCGGCCATCGTTTTCGTCCGGCAGGTCATTTCGCCCGGCGCGCCCGCCGGCCGGGGCGCTCACGCCGGCGCGACGGTCAATGCGCCCCGCCTGCCGGATTCTCGCGGACGCTTCCGCGAGGTTTCGCCACGCCGGCTGCCCCGGCGCATAGCGGGCGCGAATGTAGGCGGCAAGCTCGGCCATCTGGCGGTCGTCGAACGCATCGCCGAAGCCCGGCATGTAGCCGAGCCCGTCGGTGGCCGGCTGGTCGATCCCGTGGTGCAGCACGCGCAGCAGGTTGTCCGGCGTCGCCTGGCTGACGCTCGTGTTGAGCCCCATCAGCGGCCGCACGCCGAAATGCCCGACACCGCCCGATTCCGCGTGACAGACCGCGCACGCCGCGTCGAACGCGCGACGGCCGTTCTCGAGGCCGAGCGTCGCGATCGTTTCCGCGCCGCGCGCGTGGCGGCTGGCCGCGTCCGCGGCGACTGCCGCGTCGACGGGCGGCGACAGCGACGCCAGATAATGCGCGATCGCCCGCACGTCGGACTCGGGCAGCGCCGCGAGCCCCGCGACGACGGGCGCCATCGGCCCGGCCGCGACGCCGTGCTGCGCCGAGAAGCCCGTGCGCAGATAGTCGAACAGCGCGCCTTCGGTCCACGGTACGGGCGAAGCCGGCGACGCGACGAGCGGCGGCGCGACCCATCCTTCCGCCTCGCCGCCCGCCAGGTAGGCAAGCCCGCCCTTCTCCGCACCGAGCGCGTTGCGCGGCGTGTGGCAGGCGCCGCAGTGCCCCGCGCCGTCGACCAGATACTTGCCGCGATTCCACGTCGCCGAGCGCGCCGGGTCCGGCGCAAATGGCCGCGCATCGTGAAACAGCCAGTTCCAGCCGGCCACGAGACGCCGCCGGTCGAGCGGGAACGGCAGCTTCGTTTTCGGCGGCTCGTGCCTCACCGGCGGCTGCGACATCAGGTACGCATAGAGCGCGAGCAGATCGGGCTCGCTCAGCTTCGCGAACGCGGTGTACGGGAACGCCGGATACAGGTGCGAGCCGTCGCGAGAGATGCCTTCGCGCATCGCACGGGCGAACGCCGGATACGACCACGTGCCGATGCCGGTTTCCGGATCGGGCGTGAGATTCGTCGTGTAGATCGTGCCGAACGGCGTATCGAGCGCGAGGCCGCCCGCGTTGGCCGCACCGCCGGGCGCCGTGTGGCACACCGCGCAATCGCCGGCGAGCGCGACCTGGCGGCCGCGTTCGAGCGTCGCCGCGCTCCACATCGCGCCGTCCGCGCCGCCCGGCGCAACAGGCGCGATCGGCGCGGGGCCCGGCAGGATCGCGCACGCCAGCCCGATCAGCCCGCCGACCACGCCGCCCGCGCCGCCGCCGGCCAGCCAGCGGCGCCAACGCGATGCGCGGCGCGCGGCCGCCCGCGGCCGGTCGCCGACATCCGCCGGCGCCGGTTGCGCGAGCGCGGCGCGAATGTGCGCGGCGTCGAACGGCGGCGCACGAAAACGCACGCCCGTTGCGTCGTACAGTGCATTGGCGATCGCGGCCGCGGCCGGCGCAACTGCCTGCTCGATTCGCCGCGCGTCGTATGCGGACAGGTCGCCGTATGCGCGATGCGCGGCTGCATCGACTGCAACCAGCTCGTGCGCGAACGCGTCGGGCCGCGCGCCGGCATCGGTCTCGTCGTACGCGGGCCGCGCGGACAACCGTGCCCCCATCACGCGCGATATCGCGGCCTCGATCTGCCACGCCGGCAGGCCCGCCGTCGACGTGTCGCCCGGCTCGCCCGCGCCCTGCCCGGCCACGACGCGCCGCACCGAAACATCGCCCGTCGCGCAATCGACTTCGAGATCGACGACCCACGCGGACCAGTGCGAATCGTGGCCGGCATCGTCGCCGGGCGCGACTGCGCGCGCATCGACACGCTCGCCGTCGAAAGCGAAACCGCGACCGCTGACACGCGACGCCGCGTTCGCCCGGGCCGCAGCCGGCACGCCCCACGCAGCGCGTTCGCTGACCATCCGGATCGTTTCGCGCGGGCCCGCATCCCGCGCGACGTCGAGATGCTGCAACCGCAACGCGACCGGATCGCGCCGCAATGCGCCCGCGAGTTCGTCGACGAAGGATTCGCGGGCAAAGGCGTGGGCGTGACCGGGAATCGCGCCGTCGGCGTCGGCCAGCTCGATCGACGTCTGCGCGTGCCGGTACACGAATGGCGATGCGGAGCCGGGATCGGCGCGTTCCTCCGCTGCGCGAGCATCGCCCGCGCCTGCGCCGGCCGCCTGCGCACGATAGCGCCAGGCCGCCATCCGGCCGTCGGGCGCGGTCCGCGTTTCGATATCGAACGATGCATGCGTGCGCGCATCGCCGAGCGGCCACGCGTAGCGCGCGTGGTGCGGACGCGATGCGTCGGCGGCCGCTTCATCGTGCGGCGCCGGCTCCGTCACGCGCGCCGGCGCCGCGGGCAGATCCGCATCATGCTTCATCGCCGCCTCGCAGATAGCGTGCGGCGCGACGCACCGCGCGGATGATCTCCAGATGCGTGCCGCAGCGGCACAGGTTGAAGCGCAACGCATCCCGAATCGCCGCATCGTCGGGCGCCGGGTTGCGGTCGAGCAGCGCCTTCGTGCTCGTGATCATTCCGTTCAGGCAGTAACCGCATTGCGCGGCCTGCTCGTCGATGAACGCGCGCTGGATCGGATGGGGCGCGTCGCACGACCCGAGCCCTTCCAGCGTCGTGACGTCGCGCCCGTGCGCGGCGGCGGCCGGCACGACGCACGAACGCGTGGCCTGCCCGTCGACGAGCACCGTGCACGCACCGCACTGCCCGAGCCCGCAACCGTATTTCGGGCCGTTGAGCGTGCAATCGTTGCGCAGGACCAGCAGCAGCGGCGCGTCGGGCGCGGCATCGGCGAAGGTATGCGGCGTGCCGTTCACGCGAAACGCCAGCGGCCGCGACGGAGAAGCGGGATGGGACATGAATGGATCCGGAATACGGCGTGCGGGCCGGAGTCGGCCGGCGGCGGACACGGCCGCCGGCTGGCGCCTGCCGGCGCGCCTGACATATAACACGCCGAAATGCGCGCGTTGCGACGCATCGATTCCCGCGCCGGCGAAGCGGCAGCAACGCGCCGCGGGCGCCGGCGCCCGCGCGTCAGGCCGCGGCCGCCACGTTGCCGCGCGACGGCGCTTCGAGCGGCACGTCGAACACGTCGTAACCGAACACCCACGACGGATCCTCGTTGGTGCGCAGCCACGTGTTGTTGTGCGACACGAGTTGCACCTTCGACGCGCGCGCCGCACGGTTCGCCTCGTACAGCGCGAACGCGCCCGCATGGTCGCCGATGCCGACTTCGTCGAGACAGCGCGCGAGCATCGCGGCGTCCTCGATCGCCATCGCCGCGCCCTGCGCCATGTGCGGCTTCATCGGATGGCACGCGTCGCCGAGCAACACGAGACGGCCGCGGCTCCACAGCGGCAGCGGATCGCGTTCGAGCAGCGGCCATTTGGTGATCGACGGCGATACGTCGATCAGGTGCTGGATGTCGGCATGGAAACCGGCGAACGCCTCGCGCATCTCGTCGCGGCTGCTGTCGACCATCGACACGCCTTCCGGCCACTCGGCCTGCGGCACCCCCGTCACGTAGTAGTACTCGTCGCGCTTCTCGGTCACGTAATAGACCATCATGTGACGATCCTCCGACCACCACTTCACGCACATGTCGTACGGCTTGTTGCCGAGCAGCGAGGCGGGGAACACCGCGCGGTGCGCGACGTAACCGGTGTAGCGCGGCGGTTCCGCACCGAGCAGATGCTCGCGGAGCCGCGAATTCACGCCGTCCGCGCCGATCGCGATGTCGGCCGTCTCGACGCTGCCATCGGCAAACGTGAGGCGCACCTCGTTGCCGGTATCCTCCACCGCCGCGAGCCGCTTGCCGAAGCGAATCGTGCCGGGCGTCACCGCCTGCGTCATCAGCGCGTGGAAATCGCCGCGATGCACGGTCAGGTAGCTCGCGCCGTAGGTCTTGCGCGCGTAGTCGCCGAGCAGAATCCGCGACAGCACGTCGGCCGTCTGCCAATCGCGGCTGTACCAGCAATCCGGATGCGAACCCATCGTTTCCAGCGCGCCCTCGCAGCCGATGCGCCGCATGATCTTCATCACGTTCGGACCGAGATGGATGCCCGCGCCGAGACGCGAGAACGCGGGCGCCTGCTCGTACAGCGCGACGTCGTAACCGCCGCGCTGCAGCAGCGCCGCAGCGGCCGTGCCGCCGAGGCCGGCGCCGATGATTGCGATACGGGGTTTGCTCATGCGGATCTCCTGATCGTGGGCCCGTTGCCGAACGCGGCGCGAGGACGGGCGGATTGAATGGCGTTCATGTAGCGTACACACTCAATTTATTCAGGACAAGCGGATTGTCGATCGACGCCTCGGCATTCGGGAAAACACCAATAAATCGTCGAAAATACGCGTACACAAACAATCCATCCATGCCGGACGTCATTTTGATCCATTGCCATTTTCAAATGTACACACTAGACTTTGCCCAACATCCGGCGATCCCGCGCCAGCGTGCCGCCCCACCCTTACCGACACGGAGCCTCCCGTCATGAGCAAGACCTACCGCATCGGCCAGATCGTGCCGAGTTCCAACACGACGATGGAAACCGAGATCCCCGCGATGCTGCGGCTGCGCGAAGCAATCCGTCCCGAGCGGTTCACGTATCACTCGAGCCGGATGCGGATGAAGAAGGTCGTCAAGGAAGAGCTCGCGGCAATGGATGCCGAATCCGACCGCTGCGCGGTGGAACTGAGCGATGCGCGCGTCGACGTGCTCGGCTACGCGTGCCTCGTCGCGATCATGGCGATGGGGCACGGCTACCACCGCGTATCGCAGGCGCGCCTCACGAAGCACACGGCCGACAACGGCGCGCAGGCGCCGGTGCTGACGAGTGCGGGTGCGCTCGTCGATGCGCTGAAGGTGATCGGCGCGAAGCGGATCGTCGTCGTCGCGCCGTACATGCTGCCGCTCACCGAGCTGGTGGTCGACTACATCCGCAACGAAGGCTTCGACGTGCTCGCCTACCGCGCGCTGGAAATCCCCGACAACCTCGACGTCGGCCGCCACGATCCGGCGCGCCTGCCCGACATCGTGAAAACGCTGCCGTACCAGGATGCCGATGCGATCGTGCTGTCCGCGTGCGTGCAGATGCCGTCGCTGCCGGCCGTCGCGAAGGTCGAGGCGATGACGGGCAAGCCGGTGATTACCGCCGCGATCGCGACCACCTACGCGATGCTGCGCGAACTCGATCTCGAGCCGGTCGTGCCCGGCGCCGGCGCGCTGCTGTCGGGCGCGTACTGAGTGCCACCACTTCGGAGACTCCCCATGCCCTCGACTTTCCTGTACGGCGCGAACGTCCGCGCCAACGGCATCCGCCAGCACTACCTGCGCTACGGCGGCGCGACCGGCGCACGCGCATCGCGCCCGGCAATCGTGCTGATTCCAGGCATCACGAGCCCCGCGATCACCTGGGGCTTCGTCGGCGAGACCTTCGGCGCAGCATTCGACACCTACGTGCTCGACGTGCGCGGCCGCGGGCTGTCCGAAGCATCGCCGGCGCTCGACTACAGCCTCGATGCGCAGGCGGACGACGTCGCGACGTTCGTCGCCGCGCTCGACTTGCCGCGCACGAGCCTCGTCGGCCATTCGATGGGCGCGCGGATCGCCGCGCGCGCAGCCCGGCGCGGCATCCGCGGGCTCGCGTCGGTCGTGCTCGTCGACCCACCCGTGTCGGGCCCGAACCGCCGCGACTATCCGGGCAAACTGCCGTGGTACATCGACTCGATGGCGCTCGCGCGCGCCGGCACGGACGCCGAAGGCATGCGCGCGTTCTGCCCGACCTGGACCGACGCCGAACTGCGGTTGCGCGCCGAATGGCTGCATACCTGCGACGAGCGCGCGGTGCGCACGTCGTACGAAGGCTTCCACACCGACGATTTCCACGCGGATGCCGCGCAACTGGCCGTGCCGTCGCTGCTGATCACGGCCGAGCGCGGCGATGTGGTGCGCGACGACGATGTCGCCGAACTGCAGCGCGCGACGCCGTCGATGCGGCACGTGCGCGTGCCCGATGCCGGCCACATGATCCCGTGGGACAACGCGGCGGGCTTCTACGCGGCGTTCGGCGATTTCCTCGGCGCACCGCTCGCGGCCTGAGCGCGCGGCGCCCGCCTCTTTCCTTCTTTACCGGAGCCGACGATGCCAGTCAGCGACACCCAATTGATCGACGCGTGGAAGCAGGTCCTCACGCTGTCGCGCCTCGAACCGGGCCAGACCGTCACGATCCTGACGAGCGCGGCCACCCATCCCCAGACGCTGTCGTGCGCGCTGATCGCGACGCAATCGCTGGGCGCGATCGTCAACCGGCTCGACCTGCCGCCCGTCAACGGCGACAAGGCGTTCAGCCGGGATCCGCTCGCCTACCTCGGCACGACGCCGCTGACCGGCAACAAGGCCGCGATCGCCGCGCTGCGCGAGAGCGATCTCGTGCTCGACCTGATGACGCTGCTGTTCTCGCCGGAGCAACACGACATCCTGAAATCGGGCACGAAGATCCTGCTCGCGGTCGAGCCGCCCGAAGTGCTCGTGCGGATGGTGCCGACCCTGGCCGACCGCACGCGCGTGCTCGCCGCATCGAAGAAGATCGCGGCCGCGCGCGAGATGCGCGTGAGCTCGGCGGCCGGCACCGCGCTCGTATGCCCGCTCGGCGAGTTTCCGCCGACCGCCGAGTACGGCTTCGTCGACGCACCGGGCCGCTGGGACCACTGGCCGAGCGGCTTCGCGCTGACTTACCCGAACGATCGCACCGCACGCGGCACGATCGTGATCGATCGCGGCGACATCCTGCTGCCGCAGAAGCACTACGTGCGCGAGCCGATCGCGCTGACCGTCGAAGGCGGCTACGCGACGCGCATCGAAGGCGGCGTCGACGCCGACCTGCTGCGCGACTACATGGAAACGTTCGCCGACCCCGAAGGCTATGCGATCTCGCATATCGGCTGGGGGCTGCAGCCGCGCGCACGCTGGTCGACGCTCGGGCTGTACGACCGCGAGGCGACGATCGGGATGGATGCGCGCGCGTTCGAGGGCAACTTCCTGTTCTCGCTCGGCCCGAACAACGAAGGCGGCGGCAACCGCACGACCACCTGCCATATCGACATCCCGCTGCGCCGCTGCACGGTCGAACTCGACGGCGAGACCGTCGTGCGCGACGGCCGCGTGACCGATCAACCCGCCTGACCGACGAGTGCCCGACACCATGAACGATCTTTCCCGTCACGCCGAAGCGAACGTGTATCGCCAGCAGGGCTTCGGCACGCCGCTGCCGCCGCACGGCAACCTCGGCCTGCTGATCGTCGACTTCGTGGTCGGCTTCGCCGATCCGGCGACGTTCGGCGGCGGCAACATCGCGCCGGCGATCGCGCGCACGACGCGTGCGCTCGCGCTGGCGCGCGAACGCGGCTGGCCGGTCGCGCACAGCCGCATCGTCTACGCGGACGACGGCAGCGACGACAACGTGTTCTCGCTGAAAGTGCCCGGCATGGCGACGCTGACCGAGCATCATCCGAACAGCGCGATCGTGCCCGAACTCACGCCCGCGCCAGGCGAACTCGTCGTGCGCAAGACCGTGCCGTCCGCGTTCTTCGGCACGCAGCTCGCGCCGTGGCTCGCGCAGCGCGCGGTGCAGACGCTGCTCGTCGCAGGGGCCGTGACGAGCGGCTGCGTGCGCGCGAGCGTCGTCGATGCGATGTCGCACGGGTTCCGCCCGCTCGTGCTCGCCGATTGCGTCGGCGATCGCGCGATCGCGCCGCACGACGCGAACCTGTTCGACATGCAGCAGAAATATGCGGCCGTGATGCCGCTCGACGATGCGATCGCGGCGATCGACGCCGTCCAGGCCCGCGCGCGCTGAGTCGCGACGGATCGCGGGCGGCACGCGTGCGAGTGCATCGTGTGCCGCCCGCGATTGACGCTGCGCTTTTGGCGACCTAGATTGACTCGACGCGCGCCGCCGCCCGAACGCTTCGCACCCCCATCGCCCGCCGGCCGCGCCACCCCTCGACAGGACCTCTCCCCGTGAACCGCTCCGAACTGCTCGCGCGCACCGGCTGCCTGACCGTGATCCGGCCGCCCGCGCCGCCCGTGAAGCCGGCGCCCGGTCAGCCGGGCAGCCTGTCGTCCTACGTGCCGGCGCTGCCCGAAATCTTCGTCGCGATTCTCGATGACGGCCGCATCCTCGCGTTCAACGGGCACGTCGATCTCGGCACCGGCATCCGCACGTCGCTCGCGCAGATCGTCGCCGAGGAACTCGACGTGCCGGCCGCGCGCGTGACGATGGTGCTCGGCGACACGGCCGCGACACCGAACCAGGGTCCGACCATCGCGAGCGCGACGATCCAGATTTCCGCGACGCCGCTGCGCTGCGCGGCCGCGCAGGCTCGTCACGCGTTGCTGGCGCTCGCGGCCGAGCGGTTCGGTGTCGACGCGGCACGGCTGGACATCGACGATGGAACGATTTCAGCCGATGGGCAGGCGATGACGTTCGCCGCGCTCGTCGCCGGGCAGCGGATCGCGCTGACGCTCGACCCGAACACCCGCACGAAGGACCCGGCTCGATACCGGATCGTCGGCCGCTCGTCGCCGCGCGTCGACCTGCCCGCGAAAGCGACCGGCCAACTCACGTTCGTACACGACATGCGCGTGCCGGGCATGCTGCACGGCCGCGTCGTGCGGCCGCCGTACGCGGGCCACGACAGCGGCCCGTTCGTCGGCACGTCGCTCGTGGACGTCGATCGCGCGTCGGTGGCCGATGTGCCGGGGCTCGTGGCCGTCGTCGCGATCGGCGATTTCGTCGGCGTGGTGGCCGAGCGCGAGGAGCAGGCGATCCGCGCCGCGCGCCAGTTGCGCGTGACGTGGCGGCCGCTTCCCGCGCTGCCGCCGCTCGACGAGCCGGCCGCCGCGATCGCCGCCGCGCCGGCCGGACGCCGCGTGCTGCTCGACGAAGGCGACGTCGACGCCGCGCGAACGGAACCGGACACGCTCACGCTGTCGCGCACCTACGCGTGGCCGTTCCAGATGCACGGCTCGATCGGCCCGTCGTGCGCGCTCGCCGACTACCGCGCACCTGGCGACGGGCGAATCACCGTGTGGTCCGGCACGCAGAACCCCGTATCGCTGCGCTACGACCTCGCGACGCTCGTCGCGCGCGACGAAGCCGATGTCGACGTGGTCCGGATGGAAGCGGCCGGCTGCTACGGCCGCAACGGCGCGGACGACGTGTGCGGCGACGCGCTGCTGCTGTCGCGCGCGGTCGGCCGCCCGGTGCGCGTGCAGTTGTCGCGCGCGGACGAGCATCTGTGGGAACCGAAAGGCGCGGGCCAGTCGATGCAGGTGACGGGCACCGTCACGCGCGACGGCCGCCTGCTCGGCTACGACTTCACGACGCGCTACCCGTCGAACGACGCGCCGCTGCTCGCGGCGCTGCTGACCGGCGCGATCGCGCCCGAGCCGCGCGTGTTCGAGATGGGCGACCGCACGGCCGTGTCGCCGTATGCGAGCCCGCATCGCCGCTTCGTCTGCGAGGATCTCGCGCCGCTCGTGCGCGCAGCGTGGCTGCGCGGCGTGTCGGCGTTGCCGAACTCGTTCGCGCACGATGCATTCGTCGACGAATGCGCGGCGCTGACCGGCGTCGATCCGCTCGCGTTCCGGCTGCGCCATCTGCAGGACGCGCGCGCGACCGAGCTGCTGCAGGCGGTGGCCGATCGCGCGGGATGGACCACGCGCGCGCCGCGCGCGCCGACCGAACGCGACGAATCGCGGCTCGTGCGCGGCCGCGGGATCGCGTATGCGCGCTACGTGCACAGCCGCTTCCCCGGCTTCGGCGCGGCGTGGTCGGCCTGGGTCGTCGACCTGAGCGTCGATCGCGTGTCGGGCGAGATCCGTATCGAACGAGTGACGGTCGGTCAGGACACGGGCACGATGATCAACCCGGACGGCGTGCGCCACCAGATCCATGGCAACGTGATCCAGGTATTGAGCCGCACGCTGAAGGAGCGCGTGCGGTTCGCCGACGGCAAGGTCGCGTCGCGCGAATGGGCGAGCTACCCGATCCTGACGTTCGCGGAAGTGCCGGACGTCGATGTCGTGCTGATGCCGAGGCAAGGCGAACCGCCGCTCGGTGCCGGCGAATCGGCATCGGTGCCGGGCCCGGCCGCGATCGCGAACGCGCTGTTCGATGCCACCGGCGTACGCTTCTACGCGCCGCCGTTCACGCCCGAAACAGTGCGCGCCGCGCTGCGCGAGGCCGGCCGGCTGATGAACGCCGACGCGGCCCGCGCATCGGCCACGGCGGGCGCGACGTAGGGCAGCCTGCGCCGCGCATCACGCGTCGCCGTCTTCTTCCATCATCTTGCGCAGCAGGAACTGCAGCGCGACCCGTTCGCCGGGATTGAGCGCGCCATACGTGCGCTCCGTCACCTGCCGCGCGAACGGCACCGTGCGATCGATCAGCGCGAGGCCGGCCGCGGTCGTGCGCACGATCAGCTTGCGACCGTCGTTCGGGTCGGGCGACACCTCGACCAGCGCGCGTGTCTTCAGGCGCTCGACGACGCCGCGAATCGTCGCCTGATCGATCGCGGTCGCCTTGACGATGTCGTTCAGCGAGCACGCCTGCCGTTCCTTGACCGCGCACAGCGTCACGAACTGCGCGGCCGTGAGATCCGAATCGGGGATCGCTTCCTGGAAAATCGAAACGTGCCGCTGATACGCGCGGCGCAGCAGATGCCCGACCTGATCGTGAAAATCGTACGAATCCTTGGAAGACGCCATGAGAGTGCGGGCCCGCGCCCGCATGCAAATGAAAGACAAGCAGTGTACACCCTCAAATCCGCACAACCGGCGCAGAACGATCGCGTCATTGCGGTGCATCGCGATTCGCGGCATCGCATGCAGATTGCGCGTGACGGTCGCCCGAGCGCAGCGGTCGCCCGCTCGTCGCATCGGCGCGCCGGGCCGGCCGCGCACCGTCGCGGCGGCTGCCGCAGAACCCTTCGCGCACTGCTGCCGGCTTTCGTGCACACACTTCAATTTTGAGTGCATACGCACGAATTTCGTGCATGCCGGCACGCGTGCCGCAGCGTTTTCAGCGCACGCTTCATATCGTCCATAACCCCTTTTAAAACATAGATTTTCCCGGTCTGACGCTGACATTCCGATGGCCGGATTCATGCCTGTGCGATTCGGTATTTTCTAGTGTGTACGCTATGTATTTGACGTGATATACAGACTCCAGTGCGCAGCGGAACGTCCGCTCGCGTCGATCGAGCCACCCATTCATCCGTCACATTCGAACAGGGGCAGTCCCATGTCTACCGCACACCCGAGCGCCGCCGTTTCCGCCGACGACGCGCTGCACGGCCCTCTCTATCGCAAGGTCACGCTGCGCCTCATCACCCTCTTCTGCCTGTGTTACTTCGCGGCCTATCTCGACCGCATCAACATCGGGCTCGCAAAGCTCCAGATGCTCGATGCACTGAAGTTCAGCGACACCGTGTACGGCCTCGGCGCCGGCCTGTTCTTCGCCGGCTACATCCTGTTCGAAGTCCCAAGCAATCTGGTGCTGCAACGCGTCGGCGCGAAGCTGTGGATCGCGCGGATCATGATCACGTGGGGCCTGTTGTCCGGCGCGACGATGTTCGTGCACACGCCGATGCAGTTCTACGTCGTGCGCTTCCTGCTCGGCGCCGCCGAAGCCGGTTTCCTGCCGGGCGTGCTGCTGTACCTGACGCAGTGGTATCCCGATGCGCGTCGTGCACGGATCGTCGCGCTGTTCATGGTCGGCTTGCCGCTGTCGAGCATGATCGGCAGCCCGATCTCCGGCTGGATCATGCGTGCGTTCGACGGCGTGCACGGGCTCGGCGGCTGGCAGTGGCTGTTCCTGCTCGAAGCGCTGCCGTCGGTGCTGCTCGGCTTCGCGGTACTGCGCTGGTTGCCCAACGACATCGAATCCGCGCAATGGCTGAACGCCGACGAGAAGCGGGTGCTGCGCGCGAATCTCGACGCCGATCCGGCCGGCAACAAGAGCCACGCGCTCGGCAAGGCCTTCTCCGATCCGAAGGTATGGGCGCTCGGCCTGATCGACCTGTGCGTGCTGCTCGGTCTGTATGCGGTGAGCTTCTGGCTGCCGACGATCCTGCGCGACACCGGCGTGAAGGACGCGTATCACATCGGCTGGCTGATGGTGATCCCGAACGCCGCCGCCGTGCTCGCCACGCTGTACTGCGGCGCCAGCTCCGATCGCGCGCGCGAACGCCGCTGGCATATCGTCGTCCCGTTCATGGTATCGGCCGTCGCACTGGCGATCGCGGCTTCGTCGTCGCACGGCACGCTCGGCACGGTGCTGCTGTTCTCGCTGATCAACGCCGGCGCGGCCGCCGCGATGCCGGTCGTGTGGGCGCTGCCGTCGACTTTCCTGAAGGGCTCGGCCGCCGCCGGCGGCATCGCGTTCGCATGCTCGATCGCGAACCTCGGCGGATTCGGCAGCACCTATTTCATCGGCTGGCTGCGCGACACGTTCCACTCGCAAAGCGCGGGGCTGGTCGGTTTCGCCGCGTGCATGCTGGTCGGCTGCGCACTCGCGCTCGCCTATCCGGCCCGGCTCGTGAACCGCTGACGCTTCGCGCCGCACGCGCAACACTGCCTTTTTACAACCGCGCCGATCGCGCGGTCTGCCCCCTACGTCCCCCGCGTCATCCCGCGCACGCCGCCCCGCCGGTGCGTGCGCGCTTCCCGCCGCCACGCCGCCGCCGTTCGCCGATTTTCGCACCGCGCAGGCACGTCGATTGCGCCATCCCCGCGCCCGCCCTCCGGCGGACAGCCATCTTCCTTCCAACCGGCGCTGCGACCCGCGCGGCTTTTTGCGCGGCGGTCCCGCATCGCAATGCAGGTTTCCTGAACGAGAGGACGACATGAAATCAATACGAACGATAGTGGCCCTGTGCTCGGTCATTTCCGTGCTCGCAGCATGCGGCGGCGGCGACGACGCCGGGACCGTACTCGGCATCTCGAAGCCGCAGGCGCGCTTCATCAACGCGGTGCCGGCCGGCCCGAACCTCGACTACTACCTGAATGCGAAGATCGACCAGTCTGGCGTCGCATACAAGGGCGTGACGCGCTATCACGACATCGATTCGGGCACGCAGAACGCCAGCTACGACGTGTCCGGCACGACCACGACCGTTGCATCTCAATCGTTCAGCGCGGCGAACGGTCACCACTACACGACGATCGCATTGCCGAGCACGACGTCGCTGATCTCCGTCATCGACGATCCGTACGACAAGGGCCTGCTGTCGGACAAGGCGCGCGTGCGCAGCTTCAACGCATCGCCGAATGCGCAGAACGTGGACGTCTACGTCGTGGCGCCGGGCACCGACATCACGACCGTCAGCCCGACGATGGCGGGCGCAGCCTACCAGAATGCCGTGCCGGCAACGACGCAGGATTCGGTCTACCTGAACGGCGGCACCTACCAGGTGGTCGTCACGACGGCCGGCAGCAAGTCGCCGATCCTGAAGACCGCGCCGGTCAGCATCGGCAACAACGCCGACTGGCTGCTCCTGACGATTCCGTCGGGTGGGGTCGGCGACGTGACGCCGAACGACATTCACGTACTCGTCGCGCAGGGCAACGACGCCGATACGTCCGCGCAGGAGCTGGGGCCGCAGTAAGGGCCGAAAACGGTCGCGGCGGCCGGTGCGACACGCATCGGCCGCCGTATGTCGAATCCCGGATCAGTCGTCGGACCGTTCGAGGCAGATCACGTGCTCGGCGCGCGTCCCGTCGCCGTGCTCGATATCGACGTCGCCGACATGGCGCACGCGCCAGCCCGGCCGCGTCGCGATCTGCGGCATGTTGCCGGACGGCCGGCTCTCGATCCCGCCGAGCCCTTCGTCGGGCGTATCGATCGCTTCGTCGAGCGACGCGTTCGAATAGATCACGTTGTCCTGCAGTTCCGACGCGCCGGTGCGCGCTTCCATGCCCTTGCCGTCGACGTCGACCGTGTTGTCGGTCATCGCCATGTTCGCGTTGTCGAGCGTGACGATCCGTCCAGCGGCGCGGCGCACGGGGTCGCCGCTGTCCACCGCATGCGCGTCGACGTCGATCGCCGGCAGGCCGGTCGGCATTTTCCCGGCGACCGCCTCCGGCGTCAGCGGACGCCGCGCCGTCTGCGCGGCCTGGGTCGCCGCGTCGGGCATGTCGCCGGCCGCCGGCGTCTTCACCGGGCTCTTCTCGATCTGTTCCCGCTGCTTTTCCGGGGTAGGGTTCGATTCCGCGTTCTGCATCGCACCTCCTTGGCCGGCCCCACGGACGCCAGCGTCACGCCAGCGCCGCCGGGCCGGAAATCGCTACAACGGTCCTTGCAAATCTTTCATGCACACGGCCACCCACGCACGCCATCCGGCGCGCGTGCCGCCGGCACGGCACCCGCAGGCGGACTGCGCGCTCGCGCGCCGCCCGCCCGACCTTCAACCGTGCGTCAGCCGCCGCTCGCGCCGGCCGGCCCGGAAGCCGCGCCCGGCATGCTTGCACCGGTATCGCCGCTGCTGCCGGCCGCCCCGCTGCTGGGCATGCCCGATGGCGCGGTCGAAGGCGCGGCCGACATGCCGCTCGCTGCACCCGAGTCGGAACTGGCTGCGCCGTTGTCGCCCTTCTTCTGGCAACCCGCGCCTGCCGCCAGGCCCGCGATCAGGATGCCGGCGAAGACGGCTCGCGATACGTGACGAAATGAATATCGCTGCATGACACCTCCGCTGATGTCGATGTGGATGGAATCCTCTGACCCGCAATTTGCGTGCCGCCCCACCGCCGCGGCCGCGTGCGGCGCATTCATTTTTCGAATGACGCCCAGCCGAATATTTAATTTCCCATCGCCGGGGCCGCCGCCCATACTCGCGAACAAATCCGAGACATAACGTCCACGGCGGCCCGGCCCGCGCTGCGTACACCCGCGGCGCGGTTTCGCGCCCCGCACATGGAAGGAGACAACGGCGTGCAACTGGAAGCCATTCACCGCACGGGCCTCGCGCTCGGCGCGGACGACGCATCGCATCGAACCGACACGGCCGCGCGCGATCCCGCGCTGAGCCCGCGGCTGCACAACCCCGATCTCGCGCCGACCAAGGCCGAAGGCCGCACCTGGGGCCGCTACAGCATCTTCGCGCTATGGACCAACGACGTGCACAACATCGCGAACTACTCGTTCGCGATCGGATTGTTCGCGCTCGGCCTGTCGGGCTGGCAGATGCTCGCGTCGCTCGCGATCGGCGCGGTGCTCGTGTACTGCTTCATGAATCTCACCGGCTACATGGGCCAGAAAACCGGCGTGCCGTTCCCGGTGATCAGCCGGATGAGCTTCGGCATCTACGGCGCGCTGCTGCCCGCGATGATTCGCGCGGTGATCGCGATCGCATGGTTCGGCATCCAGACCTATCTCGCGTCGGTCGTGCTGCGCGTGCTGCTCACCGCGATCTGGCCGGGCCTCGCCGCGTTCGACCAGAATGCGATCTTCGGGCTTTCGACGCTCGGCTGGATCACGTTCGTCGCGATCTGGCTGGTGCAGATCGGCATCCTCACGTACGGGATGGAAACGGTCCGCAAGTACGAAGGGCTCGCGGGCCCGGTAATCCTCGTCACGACGCTGTCGCTCGCCGCGTGGATGATCAGCCGCACCGGCGGCCATCTCGCGATGTCGATCGGCAAGCCGATGACCGGCCTGAAGATGTGGACGGAAATCTTCGCGGGCGGCTCGCTGTGGCTCGCGATCTACGGCACGCTGGTGCTCAACTTCTGCGATTTCGCGCGTTCGTCGCCGAGCGCGAAGACCGTGCGCGTCGGCAACTTCTGGGGCCTGCCGGTCAACATCCTCGTATTCGCGACGATCAGCTTCGTGCTCGCCGGCGCGCAGTTCGAGCTGAACGGCCACATCATCCACAGCCCGACCGAAATCATCGCGACGGTGCCGAACAAGCTGTTCCTCGTGCTCGGCTGCCTGGCCTTCCTGATCGTGACGGTGGCCGTGAACATCATGGCGAACTTCGTCGCGCCGGCCTTCGTGCTGACGAGCCTCGCGCCGCACCGCCTGTCGTTCCGCCGCGCGGGCCTGATCAGCGCGACGATCGCCGTGCTGATCCTGCCGTGGAACCTGTACAACAGCCCGATCGTGATCGTCTATTTCCTGTCCGGCCTCGGCGCGCTGCTCGGCCCGCTGTACGGGATCATCACGGTCGACTACTGGCTCGTGCGCAAGCAGCGCGTGAACGTGCCCGAGCTCTATACCGAAGCGCCGACCGGCGCCTACTTCTACACGCGCGGCGTGAACCGCAAGGCGCTCGCGGCGCTCGTGCCGTCCGCGCTGATCTCGATCGCGCTCGCCGTCGTGCCGGCCTTCAGCGCGATGACGCCGTTCTCGTGGCTGCTCGGCGCCGCCATCGCGGGCGGCGTGTACTGGCTCTTGGCCGATCGCAAGCGGCACTACGAAGCGCGCTCGGGCGAACACATCGCGGTCGCCTGCGCGCACCACTGACACACACGCATACGGAGTCACGATGAGGATCCTGGTAGTCAACGTCAACACGACCGAGTCGATCACCGACGCGATCGCCGCACAGGCGCAGGCCGCCGCGTCGCCCGGCACGGAGATCGTCGGGCTGACGCCGCGCTTCGGCGCGGAGTCGATCGAAGGCAACTTCGAGAGCTACCTCGCGGCGATCGCCGTGATGGATCGCGTGTTGAACTACGACGAACCGTACGATGCGGTGATCCAGGCCGGCTACGGAGAACACGGCCGCGAAGGGCTGCAGGAACTGCTGACGGTGCCCGTCGTCGACATCACCGAAGCGGCCGCCAGCGTCGCGATGCTGCTCGGCCATCGCTACTCGGTCGTCACGACGCTCGACCGCACGGTGCCGCTGATCGAGGATCGCCTGAAGCTCGCCGGGCTCGATGCGCGCTGCGCGTCGGTGCGCGCGAGCGGCCTCGCGGTACTCGAGCTGGAAGCGGATCCGGCCCGCGCGATCGAATCGATCGTCGGCGAGGCGCAGCGCGCGGTGCAGGACGATCGCGCGGAAGTGATCTGCCTCGGCTGCGGCGGCATGGCCGGCCTCGATCGGCAGATCGAGGAATGCACGGGCGTGCCGGTGGTCGACGGCGTGTCGGCGGCGGTCGCGCTCGCCGAGTCGCTGGTGCGCCTGAAGCTGAAGACGTCGAAGGTTCGCACGTACGCGCCGCCGCGCGCGAAGCGGATCGTCGGCTGGCCGGGAACCTTCGCGAAATGACGGGCCGCCGGCCGGTTGCCATATGGCGCGCACGCCCCGTCTCGCCGGGACGCGTATCGGCATGCGCAACCCGCTAGACCGGACGGCCCTGCCCCGCGGCGCGTCCGACGCCGCGGGCGCGCTCGACGTGCTCGATGCACGGCTGATGCGCATCCTGCTCGCGCTGCTGACCGAGCGTACCGTGTCGCGTGCGGCCGTGCGCCTGAACATGTCGCAGCCGGCGACGAGCGCCGCGCTCAAGCGCCTGCGCACGCTGCTCGGCGACCCGCTGCTGGTGCGCAGCCGCTACGGGATGGTGCCGACCGAGTTCGGCGCGCGCCTGATCGAGCCGCTGCGCAATGCGCTGCGCGTGATCGACTTCATCCGCATCCAGCAGCCGCGGTTCGACGCGCGCACGTCGGTGCGCACCTACCGGATCGGCTGCCCCGACTACCTGAACGTGCTGTTCGTGCCGAAGCTCGTCGCGCTGTTTCGCGAGCGGGCGCCGAACGCGCAACTGGTGTTTCATCCGCTCGGCGACGGGTTCGACGACGAACGCGCACTGGCCGACGGCGAGCTCGACGTCGTGATCGACAACCGGCCCGCACGCCGGTCGCGCTTTCGGCAGGACGACCTGTTCGACGATCGCGTCGTGTGCCTGATGCGCGCGACGCATCCGCTCGCGCGGCGCGGCGCGATGACGGCCGCCGGGTTCGCGGCGGCGCCGCAGCTGTGCCCGACGCCGTCGTGGCTCGAAGCGTCCGGCGCGATCGACCGGCAGCTCGAACGCGTGGGCCTGCAGCGGCGCATCGCGGTCACGCTGCCGCACTTCGAGCTCGCCGCGCATGCGCTCGTGCGCACCGACCTGATCCTCACCACCACGTACCGGCTCGCGCGGCACTACGCGAAGCTGCTGCCGCTCGCTGCGGTCGCGCTGCCGGCCGAGCCGCCGGACATCGTGTACCGGATGACGTGGAACGAAGCGGGATCGTGCGCGGAAGGCGGTCGGTGGCTGCGCGGACTGATCGCCGAAGCGACGCGCGCGTGGCTCGACGCCGAGGCGACGCTGCCGGCAGTCGCCGCGGTCGCCGCTTCCGGGGCCGATGCGGACATCCCGGCAACCGCGCCAGCCACCGCCGATCCGCCCGAGCCCGTCCGGCGCACGCGCCGCGGACCGGCCACGCATTGCCATGCGTCGCATCCGGCACGCGTCGCGCAGGCGGCACGCGTCCATCGCATCGCGACGAAGTCGCACTGACCGACGCCGCACCCGGGCCGCAAGCGTGCGCTCGGACGCCACGCCGCATGTCAGACCGGTCCTATTTACCCGCGCCGCGACGACTCGCCAGAATGACGCATTGAACACGTGCCGACGGGCGTCGCCTCGCGAACGCCCGTAGCCGCTTTATCGAATCGAGGAAATCCGCATGAAGAACGCACTCGTCGCGCTGGCCGTCCCGGTCGCGCTATTCGCGAGCGCCGGCACATTCGCCGGCACTCAGGACTGCTCGACACGCATCCGTGCGCTGAACACGCAGATCGACAACGCGAAACGGTTCGGCAACATGCAACAGGCGATGCGCCAGCAGGCCGCGCTCGATCGGATCACGGCCAACTGCACGGACGCCGGCCAGCTCGCGCGCGCCGAACGCAAGCTGACCGACAAGGCGCGCGACCTGCGCAATGCGGAAGACGAGGTACGCGACGCACAGGCGCGCGTCCGCGAAGCCGAAGCGCTCGGCGACGCAAGGAAGCTGAACCATGCGCAACGCAAGCTCGCAGACAAGCAGGCGAAGCTGCGCAACGCCACGCGCGACCTGCACGACGCGCAGGTCGATCGCGACGCGCTGAAAGGCTGACGGATCGAAACGGCGTGCCGCGCGAATATGCATTTCACGATTCGATGTTTGTCGGCCGGAAACCGATTCCGTAATCTGCCCGGCAGCCGCGCCGCCCGCGCGCGGATCACCGAGGACACACCGCCGATGACCCACTCTTTCGCCACGGCACGCCGCCGCACGCTGCAGCGCCTTGCCGCCCTCGCCGCCGCGCCGCTCGCGAGCGGCCTCGCGCTGCCCGCGAGCGCGGCCGGCGCCGACCTGTCGGGCGTCACGCTCGTGCTCGGCGACCAGGCCGGCGGCCTGCGGGCGCTGGCCGAAGCGGCGCGCGTGCTCGACGGCACGCCGTACCGGTTCCGCTGGGCCAACTTCCAGGGCGCCGCGCCGCTGTTCGAAGCGCAGCGCGCGGGCGCGATCGATCTCGCGCCAGCCGGCGACCTCCCCGTCCTGACGGCCGCGCTCGGCGATCCGTCGTTGCGGATCGTCGCGACGCGCGTCGGCTCGCCGGCGTCGCTCGGCATCGTCGTGCAGCCCGACTCGCCGGTTCGCACGGTGGCCGACCTGAAAGGGCAAACCGTCGTCGTGTCGTCCGCGCGCGGCAGCATCTCGCAATACCAGTTGTACGGCGCGCTGCGCGAACACGGGCTCGCGCCGCGCGACGTCGACGTGCGCTTCGTGCTGCCGGTCGACGCGTTCGCCGCGTTCGAGGCGAAGCGGATCGGCATCTGGGCCACGTTCGATCCGTACTACGGGCATGCGGTGCGACGCGGCGCGCGCATCGTCCGCGACGGCAGCGGCATCAATTCGGGGCTCGCGTTCCTCACGTCGCCGATCGAAACCCTCGACGATCGCGGCAAGCGCGCGGCGCTCGCGGACGTGCTCGCGCGGCTCGCCCGTGCGGGCCAATGGGCGCTCGCGCATCCCGCCGACTATGCGAGCGTCTATGCATCGCTCACGCGCCTGCCGCCCGACGCGGCCACCGATATCGCACGGCGGGCCGCGCTCGCGCAGCGCAGCCTCAGCGGCGCCGACATCGACGTGCTGCAGCGCGTCGCCGATCGCGCGGCGGCGGACGCGATCCTGCCGCGCCGCGTCGACGTCGCGTCGATCGCCATCCGGAACGTGGCGGCCTGAGTGGCGCCACGCGGGGCGCGGGCACGCGTTCAGCGCGGCCGCGCCATATCGAGATCCGGCACGTCGTCGCCGAACGTCGACGCGACGAGCGTGCGCATCGCGGCGATCAGCAACGTCGGCCCCGACTGGTTGAACGTGCAGCGCTCGCCTGCGGCCGGCACGGCCCGGTGCAGCACCGCGCGCCAGACGCCCCGCCCGCCGTCGCGCTCGAACGCGGCGAACGGCAGCCGCTCGACGAGCGGGCCGCCGTCCGCCCACGACGACGACGGCGCGAACGGCGTCGGCGCGCCGCCCGGCTCGCGAATCACCGTGCATGCCGACGTGTCGACGCGCGGCTCGACGAGGTCTTCCGCCATCGCCACCCAGTAATCGAGCGTCGCGCCCGTCAGGTCCTGGACTTGCATGGCCGTCTCCGTATGACCGTTCTGTCGAACGACGTCCTGGCTGCCGTGTGCACGACGACGAGGACGCGTCCCATGCGCGACAGGGTTGCGTCCCCCGTCGCCCTGCGACAAGCATAGTTCAACCGCGCTGCATCGCGTTCCGGGACGACCGTGCGACCGCGCATCTCACGCCCGTCGACATCTTCGATCTCGACTCCGACCGCCAGCTCTATCGCACGATACTCATCGGCGACGTGCCGGTCGGCCCCGACGGACGGCCTTCGATCGCGCACGAAGGCACGCCGGTCGAAACGGCGTCAGCCGTCGCCCTCGGCCGACGCTGCGAACGTCGGCTCGCGCGCGCCGGCTTTTCTCCGTCAATCGAGCCACACGCCGTCGAACCGGTGTCCGCCGAGCGGCGAGAACGTCAGCCCGTGTACGCGCCTGGAAATCGGCAGCGACACGATCGACGTCGCGATCGGCGTGAACGGCACCTGGTCCTTGAACACCACCTGCGCCTGCTCGTACAGCGCCGTGCGCTTCGCGACATCCGCATTCGAACGCGCCGCCGTCACGAGTTGCTCGAAGTCCTTGTTGCACCACTTCGCGAGATTGCTGCCGTGCACCGCGTCGCAGCCGAGCAGCGTGCCGAGCCAGTTGTCGGGGTCGCCATTGTCGCCCGACCAGCCGTACAGGATCGCGTCGTGCTGGCCGTCGTGTTTCGCGCGGCGGTTGTATTCGCCCCATTCGTAGCTGACGATCTTCGCGCGCACACCGATCTTCGCCCAGTCCTGCTGGATCAGTTGCGCCATCAGTTGGGCATTCGGGTTGTACGGGCGCTGCACGGGCATCGCCCACAGCGTCAGGTCGAAACCGTTCGGAAAGCCGGCCTGCGCGAGCAGCGCCTTCGCGGCCGCCGGATCGCGCGGCGCGTCCTTCAGGCGCGGGTTGTACGACCATTGCGCGGGCGGCATCGGGTTCGTCGCGATCGTCGCGTCGCCGTTGAACACGGTCTTGATGATCGCCGCCTTGTCGATCGCGATGTCGAGCGCGCGCCGCACGTCGACGCGATCGAGCGGCGGATGCTGCGTGTTGTACGCGACGAAGCCGACGTTGAAGCCCGTCCCCGAGAACAGCGTCAGCTTCGGGTCGCGCCGCACCGTCTCGAGATCGGCCGGCCGCGGAAACACCGACACCTGGCACTCGCCGGCCACGAGCTTCTGCAACCGCGCAGCCGGATCGGGCGTGATCGCGAACACGAGGCGTGCGAGCTTCACGTCGTCCGGTTTCCAGTAGTCGGGATTCGCGTCGTAGCGGATCAGCGCGTCCTTCTGGTACGTGCGCAGCAGGAACGGCCCCGTGCCGACCGGGAACTGGTTGATGTCCGACTCGCGATGGCGTGCGGCGAGCTGCGACGCATATTCGGCCGACAGCACCGACGCGAACGCCATCGCGAGATTGCGCACGAAGACGACGTCGGGCGACTTCAGCACGAAGCGCACCGTATAGTCGTCGACCTTCTCGATGCGCTCGATGTTGCGGTCGAAGCCGAGATCGCTGAAATACGGGAAGCTGACCGGATAGGCCTGGCGAAACGGATCGTCCGGGTCGAGCATCCGGCGGAACGTGAACACGACGTCGTCGGCCTGGAACGGCCGGGTCGGCTTGAACCACGCGGTCGTCTGGAATTTCACGCCGCGCCGCAGATGGAACGTGATCGTGCGCTGATCGGACGACACGTCCCAGCTCGTCGCCAGCGACGGTACGAGATCGAGCGTACCGCGCTTGAATTGCACGAGCCCGTTGTAGATCGTGTACGTGCTCGCATCGAAATCGGTGCTCGTCGTGTGCTGGCCGGGGTCGAAGCCGGCCGGGCTGCCTTCGGAGCAGTACACGAGTGTCTTGCCCGCGGGTGCCGCGAGTGCGTGCGGCACGGCGCCGGCCAGCAGCAGCGACGCGGCCATGCAGCGCAGCGCGGCGCCGGCATGCGTTACGCCGCGCGTACGGCGCGCGGCTGACGAAACGAAAGGATTCTTCATGGTGAGAGAGGCAAGCAAGAGGTGCCATGCGAATGACGACCGTCGATCTTCGCGCGCATCCCGCCGATCGCTTACCAATTAATTCCGCGTTGCTTATCGTCGCGGATGCATCCCGCTGCCCCTGCATGGGAATGTCCATGCGAGCGCCGTGGACTTGCTCGCGGAACACCGCCGCGACGCCCGGCCCGGCGTCATGACGCAGCGCCGTTCGCTCACGGTCGCGGGCATCCTTCCGGCCCCCTGCAGGTTCCGCCGAATTGGCGCATCGTATCGGTTGGCCAACGCCGGCACCGGTGCGCGGGAATCCGCCGGCGCACGCATGCCGGCACGGCGCACCCGCCGATGCGCCGCCCGTTCCTGGAGGATCACGCATGTCGCTCAACCCCGATACGCCGTCTCGTCCCGTGAAGTCGCCGGGCCCCGATCATCCGATCCTGATCGAACCGCACTCGTCGCGCGTGGTCGTGAAGGTCGCCGGCAAGGTCGTCGCCGATACGCGCCATGCACTGGTGCTGCGCGAGGCCAGCTATCCGGCGGTGCTGTACATTCCGCGCGAGGATGCCGACATGTCGCTGCTCGAACGCACCGACCACGCGACCTACTGCCCGTACAAGGGCGATTGCGCGTACTACTCGATTCCGGCCGGCGGCGAACGCGCGACCAATGCGGTGTGGACGTACGAGCATCCGAATCCAGCAGTCGAATCGATTCGCGAGCACCTCGCGTTCTATCCGGACCGCGTCGATTCGATCGAGGAAAGCCTGCTCGTCACCGCCTAAGCGCGGTGCCCTGCCGCGTCACCGTTCACGTATCGTCCGGCTGCTGATTTGCATATGCGGATTCATTGGTTGGCCGCCGTCCCGCCTGGCCGTATCGTCTTGAGTCCGGCGCGGGCCGGCCGCGCGCATCGCTCGCGACCGGCCGCGTCCCGTGCCGATCGCGCCATGCCCGCGCGACCCGTGAACCCGCCAGCAGGACGCCTCGATGAACGACACACCGCATGCAGACCTTGAAACGACCCCGGCGAACCCGCGCCGCCGCCGGTGGCTGCACGGCGCGGCCGCCGGGCTGGCCGGGCTCGCGCTCGGGCCGCTCGCGGCCGCGCCCGCACGCGCCGACGCCAGCGGTACGCGATTGCGCATCGGCTTCCAGAAATACGGCAACTTCGTCGTGCTCAAGGCGCGCGGCACGCTCGAGAAGCGTCTCGCGAGCCAGGGCGTCACCGTGCAATGGCTCGAATTCCCGGCGGGCCCGCAACTGCTCGAGGGGCTGAACGCCGGCGCGATCGACGTCGGCACGGTCGGCGAAACCCCGCCGATCTTCGCGCAGGCCGCCGGCGTCGATTTCGTCTACATCGGCAACGAGCCGCCCGCGCCGCAGGGCGAGGCGATCGTCGTGCTGCCCGATTCGCCGATCCGCACCGTCGCGCAACTGCGCGGCAAGAAGGTCGCGTTCAACAAGGGCTCGAACGTCCACTATCTGCTCGTGAAGGCGCTCGAGCACGCGGGCCTCGCGTATGCCGACATCCAGCCGATCTACCTGACGCCGGCCGACGCGCGCGCCGCTTTCGTGCAACGCAGCGTCGATGCGTGGGTGATCTGGGATCCGTATCTGGCCGCTGCCGAACGGCAGCTCGGCGCCCGCGTGATCGCGAACGGCGACGGGCTCGTGCGCAACACGCAGTACTACCTTGCCGCGCGCAAGTACGCGGCCGCGCACCCGCAGGTGCTGCGCGCGCTGCTCGACGAAGTCGACGCGGTCGATCGCTGGGCGCGCGATCACGTGCCCGAGGTGGCCGCGCAACTGTCGCCGCTCGTGGGCCTCGACGCGCCGACGCTCGAAGTCGCGCTCAAGCGCGCCGGCTACGGCGTGCAACCGATCGCCGATGCGACGGTCGCGTACCAGCAGAACATCGCCGACGCGTTCAGCGCGCTGAAGCTGATTCCGGGCAAGTTGTCGGTGGCGAGCGCACGTTGATGCGTCACGGCGCAGGCGCGCGATTCGCGATGCGACGCATCACGAAGCAGGCGCCGCACCGATACGCCGCCATTCGTCGTAGTCGGTGACGAGGCCCGCGTCGTCGATCGCGATATCGGCCGCATAGGTACCGCTCTCGTAGCGATACACGTGCGACGCCGTGCGCGTATAGCGCTGCACGCCGCGCACGATGTCGAAATCCGGAAACCGCAGCCACGCGGTGCGAATCTCGGCCGACTCGCCGACGGCAAGCGCCAGCCGCCGGATCGGCAGCGTATTGGTCGACGGACTGAAGCCGAGATCGATATCGGTTGCGCCCGCAAGCATCGGCGCAGCGACGCCGTCGATCGTCCACTGCCCGGCATCGCAGGCGATGCTCCATTGCCGTGGCGGCGCCGTGCCGGTCCACTGCGTCACGCACGCCGAGCGCGTGAGCCAGTCGGCCCCGCATGCGATCGTGTAATCGATGCGAAACGGCGTGCCGTCGATCGCGCCCGTCACCGCCCCCGACAGCGCGATGCCCGTTTGCGACTCGTCGAGCTGGCACCATTCGGCCGCCTGCCACGTCTGCACGATCTGCCATGCGACGCAGTGCGTGCGTCGGGCTTCATTCCGTTGCGTCATGTCGGGTCTCCTGTCGGTCGCGCGGAAGGAAATCGATTTTCGCTCACGGCGTGGGCGAACGCACGCGGCTTCGACAGCGCGGGTCGCGTTCCGGCCGATAGTCAGTATCGGCTCGATACACACCGTGGCCCCGCGCCGCTTTGGTACCATCCGTCGATCGGTAAAAATCGGACCGGAAGACAAAAGGCGCGACTTCATGGATTTGTTGGCGACGATGCGCATCTACGTCAGGGTCGTGGAGCGCGGCACGATGTCCGGCGCGGCGCGGGATCTCGACATGGGCCAGCCGGCCGTCAGCGAGCGCATCGAGAAACTCGAAAGGCATCTCGGCACGCGGCTGCTGATGCGCAGTGCACGCACCCTCGCGTGCACGGAGGAAGGCCGCATCTTCTACGAACGCAGCAAGGCGCTGCTCGAAGCGGCCGAACTGGCCGTTGCATCGGTCTCGAAGACGGAGAATGCGCTCGACGGCGCGATCCGGCTCGCGGCGCCGCAATGTTTCGGCGAGGTCGTGATGCCGGGCGTGCTGATGCAGATCCGCACCGCGTATCCGAAGCTGCACATCGACCTGGTGCTGAACGACGATATCGTCGATCCGGTCACGGAGGGCGTCGACGTGTCGATCCGGGTCGGCCAACTCGGCGACGGCGGGTTCGTCGCCTACGCGCTCGGCGCGGTCGGCCGCGTGCTCGTCGCCGCGCCGTCGTATCTCGACCGGCACGGCCCGCTCGACACGAAGGCCGATCTCGCGAACCATCCGTTCATCCGCGTGAAAGGCGTGTTCGCGAACGAACAGGTGCCGTTGCAGCGTGACGGCAGCGCAATCGAGTACGCGCGCATCCGGACGGTCATCACCACCAGCCACTGGCGCCCGATGTACGACACGATCGCGGCGGGCGGCGGCATCGGCGTGGTTCAGTCCCCGGCTTGCGCCGATGCGCTCGCGCACGGCCGGCTCGTCCGCCTGCTTCCGCACTACGACATCCCCGAGTTCGCGCTCAACGTGCTGGTGCACGCGCAGCGGCCGCTGCCGCCACGCGTGCGCGCCGTCGTCGATCTGCTGAAAAGGGCACTCCCGCCGCTGCTGGCGCACCGTCAGCGGTAGCCATCACGCCTGCAGCGATTTCCCCGGCTCCTTCACGTGCGCATCGACTTCCATCTGGTAGAAGCGCGCGCTGACGAAGCCGAACAGCGTCCAGCCGAGGAACACGCACAGGCCGCCGAGCATCAGCGCCTGCTCGCCCGAGCTGAACAGCGCATAGAAACTGTACGCGGTCGCGATCATCGCGATCACGTTCGTCACCAGCGCCTTGCCCGGCGGCACCTTCGCGACCTTCTGGATCGTGATCAGCGCGGCCATCGACATCACGTAAGGCACGAGGTTCGTGACGACCGCGAGATCGACGATCTTCTGGAACTGGCTGCTCAGCTCCGGGCTGATCGTCATCAGCGCCAGCGCGACCTGCGCGACCAGCAGGATCACCATGCCGACGATCGGCGTGCCGGTGCGCGTCGCGCGTGCGAACACCGGGAGGAAATAGCCGACGTCCGCCGAGCTCTTGAACACCTGCGCCACCGTGAACTGCCACCCGAGCAGCGAGCCGATGCACGCGATCACCATCAGCGCGGTGACGATCGTGCCGACGGTCGGCGTGAACATCGTCGCGAACGCGATGCCGAACGGCGCATTCGACTTCGCGAGGATCGCATTGGGCACGATGCCCGCGATCACGTTGGTCGACACGATGTAGAAGATCGCCGACGCGATCGTGCCGCCGAGCACGGCGATCGGCACGTTGCGCTCCGGATTCTCCACGGCGTCCGAGTTCGCGCACGCCGATTCGAGCCCGAGGAACGCCCACAGCGTCACCGCGATCGAGCTGCCAACTGCCGGCCCGAACGGCATGCCGTGCGGATTCCACGCCGCGCCCCAGGTCGCGCCGCTGAACCAGAACCAGCCGATCAGCGACACGACGACGACCGGAATGATCACGCCCCACACCGTCACCGCGCCGATCCGGCCGGTGATGCGCGAGCCGCCGAAGTTCGCGACCGTCGTCAGCACGAGCAGGAAGATCGTCCACAGGCCGGTCTGCAGCGGCGACAACGTCGCGTCGAACAGCACGGTGCCGTAGCCGACCGCCGTGACGCCGATCGCGACGTTGGCGATCACGAGCGACAGCCCGTACGTGTAGTTCGCCATATAGTTGCCGGCCTTGCCGAACGCGTACTCCGCGTAGCCGCCCATCCCGCCCGGCTTGCGGCTCAGCATCCCGCAGCGCGCGAACGCATAGGCCAGCGCGAGCGAGCCGCCGGCCGTGACGATCCATGACAGCAGCGAGATCGTGCCGACCTGCGCGAGCTTCGACGGCAGCAGGATGATGCCGGAGCCCATCATGTTGACCGCCGTGAGGATGGTGAGCTGCCAGACGTTCATCCGGCTCTTCGGCGCGGCCGCCGGTGCCGCGTCGGACATGCGCGCTGCGTTTTCCATGATGTCGATCCTTCGATGTGAGGCCGCCGCGCGGCCGGTCGCTCGTACGCCCGGCCGGGCTTCAGGCCGTCAGGCAATACACGCGGTACGTGCCGTCCTCGACCTCCACGCCGTGCGTGTCGTGCGCGAACCCCGGGAACCGCCGGTCGTACGCTTCGAGCGCCTTCAGGTAGCCGAGCACCGGGCCGCCGGCCGGCCCCGCGTTCTCGCCCGGCATCAGGAGCGGGATACCCGGCGGATACGGCACGACGCCGGTGGCCACCGTGCGCCCGGCCAGCTCGTCGAGCGTCACCTGCTCGATGCGGCCCTGCACGAGATGCTCGTACGCGCGCACCGGGCTCATCTCCGGCTTCGGCAGGATCGAGAACGCCTCCGACATCAGGCGCGTCGTGCCGAGCTGCTCCATCGCCGCGAACATCGTGTCGGCCAGGTCCTTCAACCCCATGCCCGCATAGCGCGATCCATGCGCCTTCGCGAGCGACGGAATCGCCATGTCGAGCGGCAGGTTCGCGTCGTAGTCGCGCTTGAAATCGCACAGCGCGCTGACGAGCGAACCCCACTTGCCCTTCGTGATGCCGATCGAGAACAGGAACAGGATCGTGAAATCGGTCGTCTTCTCGACGACGATGCCGCGCGCATCGAGATACGCGGTGACGACGCTCGCCGGAATGCCGACCGGCATCAGGCCGCCGGCCGGCGCGACGCCCGGCGTGACGATCGACACCTTGATCGGATCGAGCATGCAGTAGCCGTCCTCGATGTTGCCGAAGCCATGCCATTGCGCGCCGGGGCGCAGCACCCAGCACGCCGGGTCGCTCGCGAGCAGTTCGGGCGGCGCGTCGTGGAACGGCAGTGTGCGGCCCGTGCGCGCCTCCAGCACGGTGTCGGGCTGCCAGCATTCGAAGAACCAGTCGCCCTTCGCGCCGAATTCGCCGTTCATTCGCGCGATCATCTGCCGGAACGCGACGGCCTCCTCGATCGACTCGCGCGTCAGCGCGGCGCCGCCGGGGCCGTCCATCATCGCGGCCGCGACGTCGTTCGACGCGATGATCGCGTAGTTCGGCGACGTCGACGCGTGCATCATGAACGTTTCGTTGAACTGGCCATGCGGGATCGGGCTGCGGCCGTCGCGCACGTGGATGTACGACGCCTGCGACAGTGCGGTCAGCAGCTTGTGCGTCGACTGCGTCGCGAACACCGTGGGCCGGTCCGCATGATGGTCGCGCGGGTCGCCGTGCATCGCATGGCGGTCGCGGTAGATCGGATTGAACCGCGCGTAGCCGTACCACGCCTCGTCGAAGTGCAGCCGGTCGACGCTCGCGCCGAGCAGCTCCTCGACACGCGTCACGTTGTAGCAGAGGCCGTCGTACGTCGAGTTCGTGACGATCGCGTGCTTCGGCTGGCGATCCGCCAGCCCCGCTGCGAGCGGGTTCGACGCGATCGCCTCGCGGATGGCCGCCTGCGTGAGGCGCTCCGCGGCGATCGGCCCGATGATCCCGTAGCGGTTACGCGTCGGCACGAGGTACGTCGGGATCGCACCCGACATCGTCATCGCGTGCTCGGCCGACTTGTGGCAGTTGCGATCGCACAGCGCGATCTGGTCGCGGCTCACGCTCGCCATCAGGATGATGCGGTTCGACGTCGACGAGCCGTTCGTCACGTGATACGTGCGATGCGCACCGAACACGCGTGCCGCGTAGCGCTCGCTTTCGCCGATCGGGCCCGAGTGGTCGAGCAGTGAGCCGAGTTCGCCCACCGAGATCGACAGGTCCGAGCGGAACAGCGATTCGCCGAAGTATTCGAAGAACGCGCGGCCGACCGGCGATTTCAGGAAGCCGGTGCCGCCGGTGTGGCCGGGTGTATGCCACGAGTATTCGTAGACGCGCGAGAACTTCGCGAGCGCGCCGAACATCGGCGGCAGGACGGTCGAGCGATAGCGTTCGATCGACGCGTGAATGCGCCCGCCGATGAAGTCGGCCGTATCCTCGAGCAGCCACACGAAATCGTCGACCTTGCCCATCACCGCGGCCGGTACCGACGACGCGACGCTGCGGTCGGCTAGCAGGAAGATCGGCACGCTGCCGTTGCGATGCCGGATCGCGTCGACCACGGCCTCGGACGGCCCGTGGCCGTCCACGCCGAGATCCCAGTCGAGCAGCACGCACTGGATCGACGGATCGGAGCGGATCAGCACGATGGCGTCGTCGGCGGACGTGGCCGTCAACACGTCGATACCGCGTTGCACGAGCTCCGCGCTCAGCGTGCGGACCGCGCGCCCGGTTGCGGTTTCCTGCGCGATTTCGTCGTCGACCAGTAGCGCACGCATGCCGAGACGACGAATGCCGCCGACGGATGTATTCATGGTATTGCCCTCGCTGTTGCGTTGCTTCGATTGGTATCGTTCGTCTCACGAGCACGCGGACAGCAGGCCACGGGCAGCGGCATGAGACGCTCGCAATTCCGGCTTGATTCGCCATCCAATTCGGAGCCGACTATGCCATAGATGCTTTTCTCTGAAAAGCTGACGATTCGGTAAAACCATCGGCGCCTTTCAAATCGGATTTCATCGTTGGATCATTTTTATGTGCGCCGCAGCATGCCAATTCCGGATTGTTTGATCATGCTCATGCCGCAATGACATTGCCGATTCGGTTCGATTGAATTCGCGGGATTTTGTTGCTACGATCGGCTGCGCCGGACACGGCCCGATCGCGGCGGTGCCGCGCCGCGCAAGGCTTCTGATGCAGTGCGCATTCGGCATTCAGCATTCGCGGGACCGTTTCGATCGGCTGCAGCGCGTGTCGGGCCCGGATTGCGCGCCGATGTGAATGCGGCTCCCGTTTCCAGGTCATTTACCGGAGAGTTCGCGTGAGCCTGTTGAAAATCGCAGTCGAGCCGGCGCTGATCGGCGCCTTCCTCACCACGCACGAACAGGTCGACGTATTTCAGACCGATTTCACGAATATCGCGGCAATCGTCGTTGGAATCGATTCCGCGGAAAAGGTGCTGAAAACCGTCGAAAGAACCGGTTTCGCGATTCCGTTCTTCGTCGCGGTCGAGCCCGACCAGGAAGTGCCGCCGTCGGTCCTGCCGCGCGCGAGCGGCGTGATCCAGCTTCGGCACGGCGGCCGCCATTACTACGGCCGGCAGATTTCCGCCGCCGCCGACATCTACAGCGAGAACCTGCTGCCCCCGTTCTTCAAGGTCATGCGCGAATACGTGCAGCGCGGCTACGTCGAATTCGACTGCCCGGGCCACCAGGGCGGCCAGTTCTTTTCGAATCATCCGCTCGGCCGGATGTTCTTCGATTTCTTCGGCGAAACGCTGTTTCGCGCGGACCTCTGCAACGCGGACGTCCGGCTCGGCGACCTGTTGATCCACGAAGGGCCCGCGCTGGAAGCGCAGCGCAACGCCGCACGCATCTACAACGCGGACAAGACCTACTTCGTGCTGAACGGCACGTCGACGTCGAACAAGGTCGTCACGAGCGCGCTGCTCGCGCCCGACGATCTCGTGCTGTTCGACCGCAACAACCACAAGTCGGTGCACCTCGGCGCGCTCGTGCTGTCCGGCGCGCGTCCGGTCTATCTGGAGACCGCGCGCAATGCGTGGGGCCTCATCGGCGGCGTCGACAGCGCGGCGCTCGGCGAGGCGCGCATTCGCGACGCGATCCGCGACGTCGCGCCCGAGCGCGCCGACCTGCCGCGCCCGTTCCGGCTCGCGGTGATCCAGCTCGGCACCTACGACGGCACGATCTACAACGCACGCGAAATCGTCGACCGGATCGGCCATCTGTGCGACTACATCCTGTTCGATTCGGCGTGGGTCGGCTACGAGCAGTTCATCCCGATGATGCAGAATTGCTCGCCGCTGATGCTGACGCTCGGCCCCGACGATCCCGGCATCTTCGTCACGCAGTCGGTGCACAAGCAGCAGGCCGGCTTCTCGCAGACGTCGCAGATCCACAAGAAGGACAGCCACATCGAAGGCCAGAAGCGCTTCTGCGATCATCGGCGCTTCAACAACGCGTACATGATCCACGCGTCGACGAGCCCGTTCTACCCGATGTTCGCGGCGCTCGACGTCAACGCGCAGATGCACGCGGGCCCGGCCGGCAAGCGCCTGTGGCGCGACTGCGTCGCACATGGCGTCGATGCGCGCAAGCTGCTGCTGAAAACCTGCCGCCAGATCCGCCCGTTCGTCCCGCAGCAGATCGACGGCCGCCCGTGGGCCGATTACCCGACCGAGCAGATCGTCGACGACCTGCGCTTCTTCCGCTTCCATCCGGCCGACACGTGGCACGGCTTCGAAGGCTATGCGGACGACCAGTATTTCGTCGATCCGTGCAAGCTGCTGCTGACCATGCCCGGCATCGATCGCGATACGCATGAATACGCGCCGTTCGGCGCACCGGCGCCGATTCTCGCGCGCTATCTGCGCGAGCACGGCGTCGTGCCCGAGAAAGCCGACCTGTACACGATCCTGTTCCTGCTCACGCCGTCGGAGAGTTTCGGCAAGCTGCAGCATCTGGTCGCGCACCTCGCGCAGTTCGAGCGCCATCTCGATCAGGACACGCCGCTGCGCGAAGCGATTCCATCGCTGTGCGAAGCATATCCGGAGCTGTACGGCACCATGCGCCTGCGGCAGCTGTGCCAGCGCATGCACGATTTCTACCGCAGCCACGACATGAAGCATCTGCAGAAGCAGATGTTCCGGCGCGCGCAGTTCCCGAAGCAGGCGATGCTGCCGCAGGCCGCGAATGCCGAGCTGATCCGCAACAACGTCGAACTCGTCACGCTCGACCGCATCGCGGGCCGGATCGCGACCGAAGGCGCGCTGCCCTATCCGCCCGGTATCTTCTGCGTGGTGCCGGGTGAAGTGTGGGGCGGCCCGGCGCTCGACTACTTCCGCGCGCTCGAAGCCGGGATCAACGCGCTGCCGGGCTTCGAGCCGGAAATCCAGGGCGTGTACCTGCAGACGAAGCCGGACGGCACCCGGCAGGCCTCGGCGTACGTGGTCGCGGCCGGCGCGGACGCGGCGCGCCTGTAAGGACGGTGGGCGGCTGCGGGCGCGTCGGCATGCGCATGCGTTACAGCACGGCCCGCACGGCAGGCCGCGTGCGCATCGTGACCCGTGACGGCCAACGCCGTGCGCGCGCCGCCCCTCACCACGCCTGCCGGTAAATCTGCAGCGCGTCGGCCTCGGTCACCTCGCGCGGATTGTTCACGAGCAGGCGTGTCTGCAGCATCGCGTCCGACGCCATCCTCGGCAGATCGGCCTCGCCGATGCCGACCTCGCGCAGCGTGCGCGGAATGCCCGTCGCGACGATCAGCCCGTCGATCTCGGCGATCAGCGCATGCGTTTTCGCTTCATCGCTACCCGTGGCCGACGGCGCGACGATGGCCGCCAGTTCCGCATATAGCGGCGCGGCGGCCGGCGCGTTGAAGCGCAGCACGTGCGGCAGCACGAGCGCATTCGACAGCCCGTGCGGCACATGAAAGATGCCGCCGACCGGATAGGCCAGCGCATGCACGGCCGCGACCGGCGCATTCGCGAACGCCTGCCCCGCGAACATCGCGCCGACCAGCATCGCTTCGCGCGCGTGCCGGTTCTGCCCGTCGTCGCATGCGGCAAGCAGGTTGCGCGACAGCAGCGTCAGCGCGTGCGTGGCCAGCATGTCGGATACCGGATTCTTCAGCCGCGCGGACGTGTACGCCTCGATCGCATGCACCATCGCGTCGATGCCGGTGGCGGCCGTCGCCGCACGCGGCAGGCCGAGCGTGAGTTCCGCGTCGAGGATCGCGACGTCCGCGAACAGATGCGGCGATACGACGCCCATCTTGCGCGCCTCGCCGACCGTGACGATCGACACGGCCGTGACCTCGGAGCCTGTGCCGGCCGTGGTCGGCATCTGCACGAGCGGCAGCCGCGCGCCGGCGACCTTGTCGACGCCGTACATGTCGGCCAGCGCCTGCTGCCCCGGCGCGAGCACCGCGATCAGCTTCGCGACGTCCATCGACGAGCCGCCGCCCAGGCCGAGCACGATCTCGGCATCGGCCGCGACGGCCCGCTCGGTCGCTTCGAGCACCACGTGCTCGGGCGGATCGGCGATCACGTCGTCGATCACGGTGACCTGCCAGCCGTGCGCGGCGAGGCTCTCCAGCGCGGGCGCGAGCACGCCGCTGCGATGCAGGAACGCGTCGGTGACCACGCACAACCGCGCGAGCGCCGGAAAGCGTTCGCGCAACAGCGCGCCGAGCCGGCGCGCGGCGCCGAATTCGACGATCTGCGTCGGAACGGTACGGAATTGAAACGGGTTCATCGGGTGCCTCCCGGTGGCGTCGCCGTGCCGGTGTCCGGCTGCACCATGTAGCGGATCACGTCGCGACGATCGAGCAACGGAATGATCGCGCCGACGCCGATCCGCTGGAAATGCGGCGTTTCCCGATGCGCATCGAGGCCGTCCGCATCGCGGTAGCGCTCGAGGATCACGATGTGGTCGGGGTTCTCCGGCGACCGGAAGTACGCGTAGTCGAGATTCTTCGGCTCGGCCCGCGTGGCCGGCGCGAGCTCCGCGAGCAGTTCGACCACGCGGTCGCCGTTGCCGGGCTTCGCGAAGTAATGCGCGATCACCTGCAGATAGGGTTCGTTCATGCTGCGCTCCAGGTTCGACACAAGGCCGTCACGACGGGAGCGCACACCATCCGCCATGAACCGGACGGATTCAAACGCGATGAGGCGGCACCGTATCGCTGACGCGTCGTCGCATTGTATTGAATCGGCACGGCCTTCGCAGCGCCGCGGCCGGGCCGCGAACATCGGGCCCGATCCCGCACGGCACGCTCACGGCAAGCCAGAGCCCGGCCGGCCGCCGCGAGCTTTGGGCCACCATCCTGCTCACCACGGCACCGTCCGCCCCAGATAGTCGAGGTACTCGAGCCCGGGCCGCGCCCGCTTCGCCAGCAGCACGTCGACGAGGCTCGGCACGCTCTCGTCGATGGTCAGGCGCGCGTCGGGGCCGCCGAGTTCGGTGCGGACCCAGCCGGGCGCCATCAGCGCCAGCGCGCGGCGCGTATCGGCCTGACGCACCGCGAAGCTGCGCATGAACTGGTTCAGCGCGGCCTTGCTGCCGCGGTACACCTCGCGCATGCCGGTAACGTTGTTCGCGACGCTGCCCTGTCCCGACGACATCGCGCCGATCAGCCCGTCGTCGGTCACGAGATCCTGCAGCGTCTCGATCACCCGCATCGGCGCCAGCGCATTCGTGATCATCACGCGCACGAATTCGTCGGTCGTCACTTCGCCGATCGTTTCATTCGGATCGTTGGTCGTGCCGGCATTCACGAACAGCATGTCGAAGCGCCGGCCCGACAGGCGCTCGCGCAGTGCGGCCAATTGCGCGGGCTCGCAGATGTCGAGCGTGCTGATCTCGACCCGGCCGTCGAACCGGTCGGCCAGGTCGTGCAGCTTCGTGCGCCCCGATCCTTCGCGCACGGTGCCCGTCACGTGCCAGCCCTTGTTCAGGAATGCCTCCGCCATCGCCAGCCCGAGGCCGCGCGACGCTGCAACGAGCAGGATCGCGGGAGCGTTTCGTCGATTCGATTCGGTCGATTGCATGGTGTTTCGCCTTTGCCCTGTTTCGTGACGCACCCACTATAGGCGCACACTGCGACAGGCGCCAGACGCATCGAATGCAATCCATCGTTGCATCGAACGCCATGCCAAACCCCGCAGTGGCGTATCCTGTTCGCATGGAAGACATCGACCTGAACCTCGTCACCGCACTCGACGCGCTGCTGTCGGAGAGCAGCGTGACCGGCGCCGCGCGCCGGCTGGGCCTGAGCACGTCGGCGATGAGCCGCACGCTCACGCGGCTGCGCATCGCGACCGCCGACCAACTGCTCGTGCGCGCGGGGCGCAAGCTCGTGCCGACGCCGCACGCCGCCGCGTTGCGCGACCGCGTGCATGCCGTCGCGAGCGACGCGCGCGCGGTGCTGCGTCCGGCGACCGCCGACGTCGACTTCGCCACGTCGCCGCCCTGGCCGACGTCGCGCCGCGCGTGCGTATTCGCTTCGTCCCGAAACTCGACCGCGATCCGCAAGCGTTGCGCGACGGCACCGTCGACCTCGAAATCGGCAAGCGCGGCGACGACGCACCCGAACTGCACACGCGCATGCTCTTTCACGACTGGCACGTCGCGGTGGCGCGCGCCGGCCATCCGCTGTTCGCGTCGGCCCGGATCACGCCCGCGCGCTATGCAGCCTGCCGTCACGTCGTTTCGGCCCAGTTCGGCGATTTCGGCGGACCGACCGACGACTCGACCGGCGCGATCGCCCCTGGCCCCGCCGTGCACGTCGTCGTGCCGAGCTATCCGGACGCGATGCGTGTCGCAGCCGGCACCGACCTGATCGCGCTGGTGCCGCACTCGAGCCTCGGCAACGCGTGCTCGCCGGGACTCATCGAAGCCCTCGGGCTGCGCAGTTTCGAGATCCCGGTCCGGCTGCCGGCGATCCTCGTGTCCGCGCTGTGGCATCCGCGCATGCACGGCGACCCCGTACATCGCCGCCTGCGCGACACGGTCATCGCCGTCTGCCAGCGCGCGTATCCCAATTCCCGCCCGCCACGCACAGCGGCGCGCGGCAACGAAGCACGCGCCGCTGGCTGACGTTCCGCGGCCCGAGCCGGCCGCCGCCGTCGAGGTGCAGGATTGCGCCATTCGCGAAGCGGTTGCTCGACAGGACCGCGATCGCCTGGCAGCGATGCGCCGATCGCCGGGTGCCGAACCGGCCCTTTTCCACGTTCCGCCGAATCCCCACTATTGCGGCACGGCCGGGCGGCGCCGGCGGGCCCTTCGGCTAAAATGCCGCACTTTCCACCTTGTCCGGCCCGCTCGCCATGCAACCCGCCTCCTCCGCCCAATCCGCCTCCCATGGCGCCGACGCCGCAGAAGCGGCCCGCGACCTCGTGTACGGCCCGAACGACCGGCCGGCGCCGATGGTCGCCTTCGTTGCCGCGCTGCAGCACCTGCTGGCGATCATCGTGCCGATCGTCACGCCGGGCCTGCTGATCTGCCAGGCGCTCGGCGTGTCCAGCCGCGATACGACCCTGATCGTGTCGATGTCGCTGGTGATTTCCGGCATTGCCACCTTCGTCCAGTGCAAGCGCTTCGGCCCGCTCGGCGCCGGCCTGCTGATCGTCCAGGGCACCAGCTTCAATTTCGTCGGCCCGCTGATCGCCGGCGGCAGCCTGATGGTCAAGCAGGGCACGCCGGTCGAGACCGTGATGGCCGCGATCTTCGGCGTCGTGATCGCCGGGTCGTTCGTCGAGATGGGCGTGTCGCGCATCCTGCCTTTCGTGAAGCGCCTGATCACCCCGCTCGTCACCGGCATCGTCGTGCTGCTGATCGGCCTCACGCTGATCAAGGTCGGCCTCATCAGCATGGGCGGCGGCTACGGCGCGATGGCCAAGGGCACGTTCGCGAGCGCGGAGAACCTCACGCTGTCGGGCCTCGTGCTCGGCACGATCATCCTGCTGAACCGCGTGCCGATCGTCTGGGTGCGCAGCACCGCGCTCGTCATCGCGCTCGCGATCGGCTATTTCGCGGCTGCGTTCCTCGGCCGCCTCGACTTCACCGGCATGCACCAGGCCGCGCTGTTCCAGGTGCCGACGCCGCTGCACTTCGGCATCGGCTTCTCATGGGCGCTGTTCGTACCGATGCTGATCATCTACCTCGTCACGTCGCTCGAAGCGATCGGCGACGTGACGGCCACCAGCAAGATCTCGAACGAGCCGGTCGAAGGGCCGGTGTGGATGCAGCGCATCAAGGGCGGCGTGCTCGTCAACGGTGCGAACTCGCTGCTGGCCGGCGTGTTCAATACGTTCCCGAGCTCGGTATTCGCGCAGAACAACGGCGTGATCCAGATCACCGGCGTCGCGAGCCGTCACGTCGGTATCTGGATCGCGGGCATGCTGGTGGTGCTCGGCCTGTTCCCGGTCGTCGCCGGCGTGCTGCAGGCCGTGCCCGAGCCCGTGCTCGGCGGTGCGGCGATGGTGATGTTCGGTGCGGTGGCCGCGTCCGGCATCAACATCCTCGCGGGCGTCCATCTCGATCGCCGCGCGCTGCTGATCATCGCGGTGTCGCTTGCGCTCGGCCTCGGCGTGTCGCAGGTGCCGGACATCCTGAACAGCCTGCCGCATGCACTGAAGAACGTGCTGGAATCGGGCGTCGCGACGGGCGGCATCTGCGCGCTCGTGATGAACTGGTTCCTGCCGGCAAAGAAGTAAAGGCAATCGCGGTGCGAACCGCATGACGACGTGCCGGGCGCGATGGGGCATGATGGGGCGTGATGGGCCGCGCCGGTCGTCGTGCCAAAGCCGAACGGCATCAGGGGGCCGGCGCACGGCCCTGCCGCCGGCCTTGCGCTTTCGGCGTGTCACGCGACGGCCGGCCACGCATCGGCGACCGTCAATCGTCAAACCCGGTCAGGCTGCCTTGGCCGATCGAGTCGCGCTGGTTAGAATCACGACATGCCCCAGATCCTCGCGCCCGACAACGCCCCCGAAACGACTGCCGCCCCGATCAAGGAACGCGCGACCGTCGTCTGCTATCGCGACGAGCGCGTGTTGCTCGTCACGCGCGCGGCATCGCGCTGGGCGCTTCCAGGCGGCACGATCAAGCGCGGGGAGACGCCGCTCGAAGCCGCGCATCGTGAGTTATGCGAAGAAACCGGCATGACCGGACAGGATCTGACGTACTCGATGCAGTTCACCGGGCTCGCGAAGATCCATCACGTGTTCTTTGCGGAAGTCGCGCCGGACCAGACGCCGCAAGCGAACAACGAGATCGAGAAATGCAAGTGGTTTCCGATCGACGGTGTCGACCGTCTGCGCGCGAGTATTCCGACGAAGCGAATCGTCGAACTCGTCTACAACCACGAAATCCGCACGACGTAACGCATCCCGAGCAGTCGGCCGGCTCGAGTCGATTGTCGTGATCGGAGGTGAGCGAAGGTTCAGTACGAGCGCTTTCTTCGCAGTTCGTGCGTGGAATAGACGACGAGGAAGATACCCAGCATCGTGACGCCGGACGCCAGAAAGTCGTTTGCGCTTCCCGCACCGTGCAGCGCCGCCGGGAAAATACCGAGACTCAATCCCGTGCCAGCAAGAAGCAATCCTGCTGCCACGCCCCAGATCGGTCCGGCGGTCTTGTCGGTCTTATTTTTCATACGGCAACTCGTCTATACAGTCATGGCCTGATCGGTATCGGCAAGAAAGCGTCGCGTCTACCTTCAGTCATTCCACTATAGCCGGGAAATAATTCTCATACTTCTAGTGCTTTTCCCCATCAAGTTTGCGCGGTCGCGACCGTTGCGCGGGGTCGTGCGCGACGCGAGCGTGCGCAGGCCGAATCGGGGGTAACGGAATGGCGGAAGGCGGCAGACTGCAGGTTCCGTCCAGGAAGCCGTGCCAGGTTTGACTCCCATCGTTACGGACCGCCTCCTACCCACGATCGTACCCATACGTCGCATTTCGCCAGTTCCCGTCTCATCGGCAGGCCGTTGAAGAGCGCTATGCCTATCTCAGCAATTCGAGCAGCAAGGCAAACCAGGCGACCAGTTCCATGTTGCCCTGAGCACAAGCCGTCAGATGCGTCGCGTCTCGGCGAATGGAGAAAATGTAATCCGTCTGCGTTCCAGATGGGCTTCACCGCATTCTCGTGATGGGCCGCCATGGCCGTCGCGCGACTGCCGCTTTCACCGAACCTGTTGCCGAGTACGATCACGACTCCTCCACTGCCGCCGCCGGCCATCGAACGTTCGAGCACGACCCGCAACCGGTTCTGCGGGTCGATCCTCCGTCGGTCGTACGCCCACATCAGGGCTACAGCGAGCCACCGCAGGATCGCCAACGCTCCCGTGACGTGTGGTGGTCCCTACCCCACTAAACCGATTTCAATGGTGCTTGCAATTTCTTGGCCTTCGCGACTCTTTTTCGGCGCACCGCCTCAACATGAAATTCAAGGGCTCCGGCTTTCCGGCGTGCCATTGCACCATCGATTTCGGTTTCATTCCGCACTGACTGTCCAATTTGCTACACTACTGTAAAATACACTGCTCCTCAAAAATTTCGAAAGCGATCGATTCCAAGCAATTAACTCTCAACGATCGATACTCCAGAGCAATTGTCACATCATTCGTCCATTCTAGAAGGATTTCAGATTTATGGCCGTCGATCTGCAGGCGTTTCAATCCCTACAAGCCCGTCTCGATCGCCTCCTGACTTTCCTGGACGAGGATTCAGAAAACCTTTCTCTGCTTGCCGATACAGCGACTGCCGCAGCCGACGCCCACCAGTTTCAGCTTTGCAATGAATTGCTGACGCGTTACGAAGCAATTCAGCCTCTCCCGCCATCGCTCGTCAATATGAGGGGCTTGTCAGCCATGTCCGAAGGTCGGTTTGAAGCCGCATTGGCCGATTTCCGCACTCTCGTTGAACACGACGCGAATCCGGTCCTTTACTACAATTTTGCGTATGCGAGCGCCATGTCCGGTTCCTTCGCGCCTGCAGCGGACCTTGCGCCCGCCTGCCTCGACGCGGTCCCGGAGGCGGCTGCCCTGAAGTTGCGGGGCCTTCATTACCTGGGCCGCTTCGACGAAGCCACTCGGATGGGGTCGTTGATGGATCAGGCCGTCCCGCCCCCGGGCTTTGTAGGCGCTTACGCGTCGCTTTTGTTCGATCTGGGTGATCTGGAAAATGCACAACGCCATGCAGCGCGTGCGCCGGATTCTCCCGACAGTCTAGTGATCCTCGGATTGGCGGAACTCGAGGCGGGCAATATCGAACGTGCAACCGAACTGCTCGAACGAGCGACCGAAAGCAACCCGCTGGAAGCACGCGCCACGCTCGGGCGCGGTCTGTGCCTGCTCGCGCAAGAGCGATTCCCGAACGCGGCGGCGATGCTCGATCACGCCGCGGAACGACTCGGGAGCCATGCCGGCTCCTGGCTTGCGGCCGGCTGGGCCTGGCTCTTCGCCGGCAATCTGGCGACGGCAGCCGAACGCTTTCAACAAGCGGCAGTGCTTGATCGAGGATTTGCCGAAGCCCATGGTTCGCTCGCGGTGGCCCTGCAGCTTCAAGAGCGCCGGGACGATTCGCGCCGTCACGCCGATATTGCGCTGCGCCTCGATCCGCAATCGCTGTCCGGCACGCTGGCGAAGACCTTGGAACTTGAGGCGACGAACCATGCCGAATCTGCGAATACCCTCAAGGAAGCGGTGCTGAATCGTCCCCTTGGATCGACCGGCCGGACGCTGGCGCAGTCGCTGACAGCATTCGGCCTTAAGCGCACGCACAATCGATCATAACCCACGTACCCCACCACGACTTCTCCCCCGATCGCCACTGCAGAGTTGCGTGACGGGGAGCCATGGCTCGATCGTGACGATTGCAATCCACGTAGTTTCATCAGCAGACAGTCATTCGATCGCGCCGCCCGCAATATAACTTCCCGCACACCGCATTGAACCCCCGCCAGAAATAATACGTCGCCAGCGCCATGATTTAGCAATATTTATTAACTAAAAACCACCCTCCCAATGCCAGAGATTGACAACTTTCAGTTGATTTTCATCATCGATTAACTCCTTTCAATATCGTTGACATCATTACGATTGCAATTCAACATAGCAAAATAATCGTAATAAACAGTAACATCCCCCGGGGAAACGAGAGAATGTCTAGCGACAATGCCCTGGGCCTTATGGCTCAGCTAATGTGGACAAGTTTACTTGTCGCGGGTCCCATTCTCCTCGCCGCTCTGATAACGGGTCTCGTCATCAGCCTGTTTCAAGTCGTCACACAACTTCAGGAAATGAGTCTTTCCTATGTGCCGAAACTGGTTGTCGTCGGTTTCGTCATTGTCCTGCTCGGTTCCTGGATGTTGGCCCGACTGACCGGCTTTACCCAATCTCTCTTTAATCTCATTCCGACACTGGGCTAACCATGATCGCCAGTCCGAGTATCGGATGGGCTGCGGCGACGCTGTTGCTTTCGTTGCGCGTGGGCCCGGTGTTGACGCTTGCCCCACCCTTCTCGCAGATGGTGACGCCGATGCGGGTTAAAGTTGCCGCGACACTGACGTTGTCCGCCTGCCTCGCATCGACCGTCCCGTATCAGGGGCCAGTCGACGCCGGCATGATTCCCGTTGCCGCATGGGAGGGCCTGCTCGGGCTTGCGATCGCCTTTGCATTCCAGGCCAGTTTCGCGGCTCTGTCGTTCGTCGGACGCGTTCTGGATGTTCAGGCCGGCTATGGCCTGGCGATGGTCATCGATCCGGGCTCGCGTAGCCAGGCGCCGTTGCTCGGTTCCATCCTTACCATGACGGCGGGCGTCATTTTCTTCGCGTCCAACGGGCATCGCGATCTCCTCGCCCTGCTTTTCGCGCTCACGCAATCGTTTCCGCCTGCGTCTGTCCACATCATCGGCGACCCCGCATCGTTCACGTCGTACTTCGGCTCGCTGACTGCCATCGCGCTGGGCGCGACCGCCGCCGTCATGCTGACGCTGTTCCTGACGGATCTTGTGATTGCGTTCCTGGCCCGTGCGCTCCCGCAGATGAATGCATTGATGCTGGGCTTCCAGGTCAAGGCGTTCGTCACGCTTGCCGCAATGGCGTTGGCAGTTGGCACGCTCGCACCGGTCGCGTTGCGGCTCGTGCGGCTCGCGCTCGACTTCGTTCCGACCACGTTCCGACACTATGGCTGAACAAGACGAGAACCGGTCCGAAGCCGCCACTGCCTACCGTCTCGAGCAGGCGCGCAAGAAGGGCATGACGCCCAAGAGTCAGGAGCTCGGCATGCTGGCCAGCCTCAGCGCCTGTGCGGCCTACTTGTGGACCGATGGCACACACCTCGCGTCAGCCATCGCTACCCGCAGCGTTCGCCTGTTGGCAGAGATTCCTGCCGTCGCACATACGCCCGGCGCGATGACTACGTGGTTGATGACAGCAGTGTTGGACGCCTTTCGCTTGATTGCGCCGATGGCGCTGTTGTCGATGGGTGCTGGGCTGCTGGTCACCGTGCTGCAAACCCGCTTCCTTTTTGCGCCGGCTGCCGTCAAGGCCGACATGTCCAGGCTCAATCCCGTCCAGGGATTCAAACGCATCTTTTCGTTACAGACGCTCCTGGATTCGGCTCGCACTCTGACCAAAATGGCTGTTTACAGCCTGATCGCATGGTTCTGCATCGCGTCCATAATCGAGAGCGTCGCACATACGCCGCTCAATCCGCGTCGCTTGGGCGAGCTGATGCAGACGGTCGGACTGAGCTTCCTCGCGAAGCTGCTGATCGCCGCCGCAGTGTTCGCCGCACTCGACTTCGTGATCGTCCATCGCGTCTTCGCAAAGAAGATGCGCATGAGCCGTCACGAAATCAAACAGGAATACAAACAACGCGAAGGCGATCCGCGGATCAAGAATCAGCGACGCAAGATTCGTCGCGAGCTGACCCAGAATGCGCGCAGCCTTCGCAATGTCCGCGACGCGGATGTCCTGATCACGAATCCGACGCACTATGCGATCGGACTGAAGTACGTGCCGGCGCATATGGCAGCACCCAAGGTGATCGCACGAGGCGCCGGCGATTTTGCGCAACGGCTCAAGAAGGTTGCGTTCGTTTACGGCATTCCTGTCGTCGAATCGCCAGCGCTGGCCCGACGTATTTTTCGTGAAACATGCGTCGATCAGGAAATTTCCGCCGGCTCGTATCGCGACGCCGCCACGGTCTACCTGCGCATTCGCCGCCGCGTTGGCGAGGTCGCCGCATGAACGCGCTCATGTCCCGCTTCGGCCGGCAGCAAGATCTCGCGCTCGTGCTCGCCGTCATGGCGATCCTGCTGATCCTCTTTGCGCCGATCCCGGCCGCCGCTCTGGACCTGCTGATCATCACGAACTTCGCGTTCGCGTTCACGATCCTGCTGCTGACGATCTACGTTGTCCGGCCCGTCGATTTTTCGACCTTCCCGTCGCTGCTGCTGATCGCGACGCTGTTCCGGTTGTCGTTGAACATCGCGGCGACGAGACTCATCCTGTCCGGCGGCGAAGCCGGCCAGGTGATCAGCGCAATCGGCGAATTCGTCGTGCAGGGCAATTTCGTCATCGGCCTGATCATCTTTTTCATCCTGATCGTCGTCCAGTACGTGGTCGTGACGAACGGTGCACAGCGCGTGTCCGAGGTGGCCGCCCGCTTCGTGCTCGACGCGATGCCCGGCCAGCAGATGAGTATCGATGCGGACCTCAACATGGGTCTGATCGACCAGGACGAAGCGCGGGCCCGCAGAAAAGCGCTGGAAAAGGAGGCCGCGTTCTACGGCTCGATGGACGGCGCGAGCAAGTTCGTCAAGGGCGACGCGATCGCCGGCATCATCATCATGCTCATCGATATTCTTGGCGGCTGGGCAGTTGGTGTCGCCCAGATGGGCATGCCGCTCGGTCACGCACTACAGAAGTTCACCTTGCTGACGATCGGCGATGGCATCGTCACGCAGGTACCCGCGCTCGTGATCTCGGTGGCAACCGGGATCATCGTCACACGTTCGGCGTCCGACGGCGAACTGAGCAACGAAGTGTTCCGCCAACTCGCTCAGTTCCCGAAGATCCGCTTTCTCGTGACCGGGGCGCTGATCGGCCTGCTGATCCTGCCGGGCATGCCGAAATGGCCGATCCTGATTCTCGCGCCGGTGGTCTTCTTCGCGTGGTGGTTCGCACGCGGCACGTCGGCCGAAGCAGCTACGGCAATGGCCGGCGCCGACGCTCCGGCCACGCCCGCTGCCGGGAGCGACGGGCAGGCCTTGCCCGTTGCACCTGTTGAAGTCGGCTTCGGCCCGGAACTCGCGCGTGCATGGATTCCACTACAGGGCGTGCTGGCCGAACGGGTTGCCGCGTTTCGTAAGCAGTACGCCGACGAGATGGGTGTCACGATCCCGGCCGTGACATTCCGCGATGCAGCGCAGCTGGGCTCGAACGACTACCGGATCTTGCTGTACGGCAATCGCTTCGGCCAAGCCGCGCTGCATGCAGACAAAACCCTCGCGATCCACCCGAACGGCAAGTCGGGCGACCTGACGGGCATCGCGACGCGCGACCCGGCATTCGGCCTGCCCGCGCTGTGGATCGACGAAGCGCAGGTCTCCCGCGCATCGTCGCTCGGCTATACGGCCGTCGACCCGATGACGGTACTCGTCACGCACGTCACCGAGGTTGTCCGTGCAAACATCTCGACGCTCCTGTCCCGCAGCGATGTCGTCGCGCTGCTCGAAGGCGTCCGCACACGGTCGCCGGGGCTCGTCGAGGAACTTGTACCCAACATCCTATCAGTCGGCGACGTGCAGGCCGTGTTGCAGGGATTGCTGTCCGAGCATGTCCCGATCCGGAACATCGACCAGATCGTCGAGGTGCTGGCCGATGCCGGTCGGCATGAGAAAGATCCGGCATTGCTCGGGGAACGCGTACGTCAGAAGCTCGGACATAGTATCTGCCAGCGTCTGATCGGCGAGAAGGAAGCACTCGCGGTGCTGACGCTCGATCCGATGCTCGAAAACACGATTGCACACAATTTGCAGGGCGCTGACGGTAGCGGTGCATTCGTGCTCGATCCGGGGCTGGCCGAATCGTTCCTCACGCGGCTCGCTGAACAAGTCGACGCGATGCTTCGACAGAATCTCGCCCCCGCGTTGCTGTGCCGGCCCGAGCTGCGCCGGCACCTGAAGATCTTTTCTCGCCGTATCGCCCCTCGGCTCGCCGTTCTGTCGATGAACGAGATCCCGCACGCGATCAATCTGCGTTCGTTCGGGATGGTCGGTCTCGACCGTCACGCTTCCGCGGCATGACCGCCCCGCTTTCATGAACGATACCCGCCCCGCCCATGGATAACCTGATGACAACCGCCGTCGGCCTGATCTCGTCCGAGATGCGCCAGGTCGAAACCGCCGCGCAGAACGTCGCGAATCTCGCGACACCGGGCTACAAGCGGCTGATCACCTTCGCCGATGCGGTTTCGCAGGCCGAGTCGTCCGCGCAAACGGCGGCGCCACGTGCATCCACGCGCGACGTTGCAACCGACTTCACGCCCGGCCGCATGATCCACACCGGCAATCCGCTGGATCTCGCGCTGTCGAGCGGCGGCTTCTTCGCGGTTTCCGCTCCCGATGGCACCGCCTATCTGCGCGGTGGCTCCTTCCGGCTGGACGCCGATGGCCGGCTCGTCACGCGACAAGGCTGGGCGCTGCAAGGCAGTGGCGGCGGCGACATCGTCGTTCGTTCGCAGAACTGGCGCGTCCTCGCCGACGGGACCGTGCTTGACGATGGCCAGCCGGTCGCCGTGATCGGCACGGCGTCGTTCGCCAATCCGAATCAACTGGCCCGCACCAACGACGGGTTGTATCGCGCAAACGGTGCGCGACCGGTCGATCTGGCCGATCCCCGCGTGATGCAGGGCTATCTGGAAACGTCGAACGTATCGAACGCCGACGAAATGATCCGGATGATGGCCGCGATGCGACGCGTCGAGTCCGGGCAGAAGCTCGTTCATGCGTACGACGACATGATGGGCAACGTCCTGCAACGTCTCGGAGACATGTAATCGTGAACAATGTGTTCTACATCGGCGCAACCGGCCTCAACGCGCAACAGACCGCCATCGACGTCACGGCGAACAACATCGCCAACATGACCACGCCCGCGTTCAAGCGCGGCACCGTCGCGTTCTCCGAACTGCTCACCACGGTGCCGGCGCCGCTCGTGCGCGATTACGCGAACGAAACGTCGAGCATCGCGGCCGGCGTCAGCGCGGATCCATCGCTGCACGTCTATACGCAGGGCGAATTGCGGCCGACCAACAATACGCTCGATCTGGCGATTCGCGGCAACGGCTTCATCGAGCTCGCGTCCGATTCCGGCCAGACGCTGCTCTGGCGCGGCGGCACGCTGCGGGTCGGTTCCGACGGCTATCTCGCGACCGCGGACGGCCAGCGCCTGAAGGCTATGATTTCGGTACCGCGCGATGCATCGGCGATCACGATCTCGCAGACCGGTCAGGTTCAGGCGACCGTGTCCGGCCAGGCCGATCCGCTCGACATCGGCGAACTCGAAGTGCTGGTGCCGTCCGACGTGCGCTCGCTCGAATCGGTGGGCGGCGGCGTCTATCGCGCACGGGACGATGCGTCGTCGTTGACGCGCGTTCGCCCGGGCGAGGACAACGCCGGCGTGCTGGTCCAGGGATTCAGCGAGGCATCGAACGTATCGATGTCCGACGAACTCGTCGGCCTGATGCTCTACCAGCGAACCTATGCGGCCAACGCGCGGCTCGTTCAAGTCGGCGACGAGTTGATGTCCATCGCCAACGGGCTCAAGCGATGACGCGCGGTTTTTCCAGTCCGAGCAAGTCGCGCGCACCGTTGGCGGCGCGCGCTCGGCTACTTTGCCTCGGTGCGCTCGTTCCTGTGGCCGTGCTCGGCGCGCCGCCGTCGCCCGACGCAGCGATCCGTTTTCGCGCCACCGTCACCGTCGATCGCCCGACAGTCACGCTGGCGGATGTCGCCGACCTGACCGCCCTGCCTGAGTCCATCGCACCGCGCGCGGCGACCGTTCCGGTGATGTCGCTCGCGCGATCGGCAACCGCCGTTCGCGTGGACGCGCGCCGGCTCGCCGCATCCGCACGCCGCGCGATGCCAATGCTCGGCCCCTGGCTCGCGAACGTGCCGGTCGCCGACGTCGAAATCACACTTCTCCGGACCAACGCCGCTGCCAGCACGGCTTCGCCCTCGTGCGTGAGCGTGCTCGCTGATCTCCCGGTCGACGCCAGCCCGTCAGCCGGCGAGATTCAACCGGCAGGCTGCCCGGGCAACGGCGCCGTACGGGCCTGGCGCTACGACGCGGAATCACATGTAGTGCGGGCGGCCCGCGCCATAACCGCCGGCGAGATCGTGCCGGCGCCCGCCACGTCCCGTCTGGCCACCGTTCATCGTGGCGGACGCGTGTTCGACACCATCCAGGTGGGTGCCGTGACGGTGACGCGCTCTGGCACGGCACTGGCCGACGCCGGGCCACGGCATGCGGCACCGGTACTGACCGGCAATGCGGACATCCAGATCTGGCGGGCGCCGTCGGACGGACGGGGGCACTGACATGCGCCGCGTCCTTTCCTTCATCCACGCGGGCGCACTTGCAGCGTCGCTGCTCGGGACGACCGCCGCACCGGCGGCCGATCTCTATCAAGGCTCGACCTACGAATCGCTAACGGCAGACCGACGCGCGTCGCGGCCGGGCGACATCGTCACGATCCTCATCTACGAGAATTCGAGCGCGAGCAACACCGCAGACACGTCGACGAAGACCGGCTTCGGTGTGCAGGGCAACGTGTCGACGCTGTACGCGGGCAAGAATTCTGCACAGGTCGGTCTTGGCGACAACTACGGCGGCAAAGGCCAGATTCAGCGCACGGGCCGGCTGCTCGCACAGCTGAGCGCCAGCGTCACGGGCGTGACGCCGAGCGGCGACCTCATCGTTGCAGGCACGCAGGACATCGACGTCAACGGTGAAAAAACCCGCATTCGCCTCGAAGGCCGCATCCGGCCGATCGACATCGCCGCGAACAATACGGTGCTGTCGACGCGACTCGCAGACGCGAAGATCGACTACACCGGCGAAGGCTTCATCACCGATCGCTCGCGGCCCGGCCTCATTCCACGCTTCTTCGCATGGCTCGGCCTATGGTAAAGCGCTTCTTCATCCATGCCGCGTGGCTGGTCTGCGCGGTCTCGACCGCCGCTAGCGCGGCCACGGCCGACGTTCGCCTCAAGGATCTCGGCCGCTTCCTCGGCTGGCGCGACAACATGCTGGTCGGATACGGGATCGTCACCGGCCTGTCGGGCTCGGGCGACACCCCACGCAATCAGGCGACCCGCCAGGCGATGACGAACATGCTGTCGCAGTTCGATCTGAATCTGACACAAGATCAACTGCAGAGCCGCAACGTCGCAATGGTCATGATCACGGCGTCGCTGCCGCCAACCTCGGACGTCGGCGACAAGCTCGACGTCAACGTGACGTCGATGGGCGATGCACGCAGCCTGTCCGGCGGCACGCTGATCATGACGCCGCTACGCGGGCCCGACCGCAAGGTCTATGCGCTCGCGCAGGGAGCGGTATCCGTGGGCGGTTATCGCTACGATGCCAACGGCAACCTGCGCATGAAGAATCACCCTACCGCAGGCACCATTCCCGAAGGCGCGACCGTCGAAGTACCGGTCACGGCCGAACTGGTCAACCGCGACGGCTACCTCAGCTTCATCCTGAAGGACGCCGACGCGATCACGGCAGAACGCATTGCATCGCAGATCAACCGCTCGTTCGGCAGCGGGACCGCCCGCTCGACCGATGCGCGCACCGTGCGCATCCGCGCGCCGCTGGACGGCGGCGGACTGAACGGCTACGTCGCGCGCATCGAGTCCCTCGCCGTGGCCCCCGACCAACGCTCGCGCGTCGTGATCAACGAGCGCTCCGGCACGGTCGTCGCGGGTGGCGATACGCACATCGCGCCGATCACGATCTCGCACGGCGACATCAAGGTGACCGTCGCCACGCAGTACAACGCGTCGCAACCGGGCCTCATCGGAATCACGGGCCCAAACGTACGCAGCCTCGTCGTCGGCAACAGCGAGCTCTACGTCGACGAACCGGGCCAGACGGTCGCCGCATCGTTTCCGCAAGGCAGCGTCGGTGATCTCGTCCAGGCGCTCAAGGCCAGCCGGATCAGCACGCGGGATGTGATCGCGATCCTCGAAGCGATCAAGGCCGCCGGCGCGCTGCACGCCGACATCATCGTTCAATAAGGAGAGGGATTCATGTCCATCGATCTCGTCGCGTCGATCGCAACCAAGGCGCTCGACGGGCTGTTCGCGCGACAGGCCGCCACTGCGCAGAACATCGCGAACGCCAATTCGGTCGGCTACGTGCCGGTCCGCGTGACATTCGAAGAGGCACTGCGCGATGCCGCCGAAACCCATGCTGGCGACACCGTCGATACGCGTCTCGCGCGCATCCGGTCGGTCGAACCCTCGTTCGACGCGCCGCTGCCGATCGACGTCAACACGGTCCGTCTCGACGATGAAATCGCGTCCGCGTCCGAAACCTCCGCACGCTACGCGATGCTGATTGGCATGCTCGACCGGACGCTGCAGATCCGCCAACTCGCCATCAAAGGAATGTAAGCGATGGAAAACAGCCTTTTCGCGATCGCGCGCTCGGGGCTCGACGTCGAACGTCAGCGTATGGAAGTCATCGCACAGAATCTCGCCAATGCCGGCACGACCCGCACGTCGGACGGGCAGGCGTACCACCCGTTACGCCTCGTCTCCGGCCCGAGAATCGGCGCAACCTTCGACGATCACCTGCGCAATGGCGATACGTCGCCGACCTTCGGCATGACGGGTGTCCAGAGCTACGGTGTCGAGCGCATCGATGCACCGCCACGGCTCGTCCACGACCCGGCGCATCCGCATGCGGACGCCAACGGCATGGTCGCCTATCCGGGAATCGACCATGCCGGTGAAATGGCGTTGATGGTGCAGACGCTGCGCAGTTACGAAGCCGACACCGTGATCTTCAATGCCGCACGTTCGATGTATATGCGAGCGCTCGAACTCGGGGCCCGCTCATGAGCGCCAATCCGGTCGAATCGATCTCCATGGTGCAGGGCGCCCCGCTGTCGGAAACGGCCGCCATGTCGCCGTTTGCGCAGCAGTCGAGTTTCGCGGACTGGCTCGTCGCGGGCGCGACCCGTGTCGACCAGACCACCAGGCTTGCCGACGACGCCGTCGCCCGCTTCGCGCTCGACGGCGCAGTGCCGCCGCATCAGGTCATGATCGCGCTGGAGGAAGCGCGCATGTCGCTGCAGCTCGCGTTGCAAGTGCGCTCTCGCATCGTCGAGGGATACCAGGAACTGATGCGGATGCAGCTGTAAGCCATGGAATCTCTGCTCACACGTATTCGCGCGTCGTTTGCCGACGCATCGCCGCGCCGCCAATTGATCAGCGTTGCCGTTCTGGTTGCACTCGTCGCATCGTTGATCACCGCCGGCTATTTCGCACTGCGTCCGCGCTATCAAGTGCTGTTCCGGGACCTGAAGCCGCAAGACGCGGCCACCATCGTCGCCGAACTCGAACGGCAGAAAGTCCCCTTCCGGGTCGACGAATCATCTTCTGCCGTGCTGGTTCCCGCCGCGGACGCGCAAGTCATGCGGCTCAGGCTGATGAGCAGCGACATGCGGCTACAGGGGGCCGTCGGCTTCGAACTATTCAACAACTCGGATCTCGGCATTACCGACTTCGCGCAGAAGGTCAACTACCAGCGTGCGCTGCAGGGCGAACTCGCGCGAACCATCATGTCGCTCGACGAGATCGAACTCGCGCGTGTCCATCTCGCGTTTCCCGATTCGTCGATCTTTCGGCGCGCGGACGATCGGCCAAAGGCGTCCGTCGCACTGTTCATGCGTAGCGGCCATACGCTCGGCTCCGACACGGTGCGCGGCATTCAACGCCTCGTGGCCGCCGCGGTCCCGCAGCTGTCTGCGGCCGACGTGACGGTGCTTGACCAGCGCGGGGAATCGGCTTCCGGACGCGATGTTCCCGTCGACGATCCGCACTACGCGCTCAAGCACGCACTCGAACGCGAGTACGAGCGCAAGATCGGCGTGCAGATTGCCCCGTTGCTCGGCGCGCGCCATGCAACCGTCAGTGTCGACGCAACGCTGAATTTCGATCAAGTGCGCGTCACCAACGAATCCGATCTGAATCGGCCGATCGCGAGCGCGGGGTCGACCGGCATTCCGTTGCCGCCATCGTCGGTGAATGCCAAGGGCATCGGAGTGTCCGCCCTTCCGCCGTTGCCGTCCACATCGTCGTCCGATGGCACGCGAACGGAACGCAAGCTGGAGCAGATCGTGTCTGCGCCGGGCTCGCTGAAACATCTGAGCGTCGGCGTCGTGATCGACGGCACGCTACCGGAAGAGACGCTGACGCAACTGAAATCGGTCACGGCCGCGGCAGTCGGTGCGGACGGGTCGCGTGGCGACACGGTCGTCATCTTCGCACGCTCTCAAGCAGCCGACGGGTCGGCAACCGGAATTGCATCGCCGCCGGCAGTCGATGGCGGCGCCCCCACGATGCCGGCGCCGAATCCCGTCGGCGACTTGCTCGCCGACCACACGGCCGTACGACCGGGCGGTATTCGGCAGGTCTGGGCAAGGCTCGGATTGCCGGGTCCAGTTGCCGCGTCCGCAACGGTCCTCGTGCTGCTGATTGGAAGCGCCCTGCTGTGGCGCGCGCTTGCCGGCGGCAGACGACCCGCCGGGCAGCACGCAATGACTTCGACGGAACGCGCCGAGTACGTCACGCGCCTCCGTGTCCTTCTTTCCGAGAGTCGTCAGCATCATGAAGGCTAACGCGCGTATCGACCGACGCCTGCGCGGCCTTGTTGCCGATCTCGCCCATCGGCCCGCCGACGACATCGAGGCAGTCTGGCATGCGTTATCGGACGCCGAGCGCAAGCAGTTGCGCCCGCTGCTCAAAGACGCGGCGTCGCTCGGCCAGGGAGAACCTGGCGGATTGGCGACGGTCCTGTCCGACGCACCGTTGCAAGACGACGGCGAAGGATCGCCCAATCATGCTCCTGCCATCGAGCGTCTCGCCGGCCACTGGCCCGATGCGCTGCTCGCACAACTGGCCGGCAGTGTCGACGACGCGCAGCGCACGCGCCTGTTCGCGGATCATCCGGCATGGCGGCGTCATACCGTCGCGCCACTCGCGCCGCGTGCACGCGATGCGCTGCTGCGCGCCGCTGACGAAGCGATTCGAGCGCTTCCGCCGGCCGTCGAGGTCGACACAACTTCGCAGCGTCCGCCGAGCTCGTGGAGACGGCGCTTGCTCGACGGCCTCCGCAGGAGGCGCACGTGAGCCCGATCATCAAGGCAGAACAGATCGTGCTGAGCGTCGAGCGCGTGTCTCTCGGCGCGCAGTCGGCCGTGACGGAGCCTTGTTCGTCGCCGATGGCACATTCCCCGGTGGCGCATGCGCACGACGATGGCAACACCGGCGATGCATTTGCGCCGGAGCGCGATCGCTTGCTTGCACGGATTGCCGCACTCGAAGCGACAGCATCCGGCCACGAGGCCGAACTCGCGCAATCCGCTCGAACGGCATTCGAGCGCGGCATCGAAGATGGCATTCGGCAGGCGGCGCATGCCGAGGCCGAACGACTCGCGTTGCTGAAAAGCGGCATCGATGCCGCGCGCGACACGTTCATTGCTCGGCTGGCATCGCTGGAGAAGCTCGCGGCAGAGGTCGCACTCGTCGGGCTGGAGCGCGTGCTGGGCGATCCGACCCGTCATGCCGAACTCGTCATTGATACCGTACGCCATCGCCTGATGTCGATCGCGCAGGAGTCGCTCGTCGGAATCCGCGTGTCCGCGGACGATTTCCCCGATCCGGCACGGCTCGACACCGTTCGACACACGCTCGACACGGCACCGTCGGTGTCGCTCGTCGCCGATCCGCAGCTTCCTGCTGGCGCCTGCGTAATCGACCTGACGCTCGGCAAGCTCGACGTCGGTATCCCACGCCAGTTGGCCAGCATCGCTGCGACGATCCGGGAGACGGACAGTCATGCATGAACGGCGCCCCGTGCATCCTTATATCGACGCGCTGCGCCGCCTCGACCCCGTCGCGCGACTGGGCACCGTGACCCGCATCATGCCGACCTTCATCGATGCAAACGGCCCCGGCGTAGCGGTCGGCTCGCTTTGCGTCCTGGGAGAACAGACGCCCCCGCTATATGCCGAGGTCACCCGTGCGGAAGTTGGCAGAATTACGCTTGCCCCTTATCAGGCCACCCTATCGCTCTGTATCGGAGATACGGTACGCGCGGTCGGCTCGGACGCAACACTGCCCGTGGGCGACGCGTACCTGGGGCGGATCGTCGATCCACTCGGCCGGCCGCTCGATGGCGGCGCTGCGATTGCACCGCGACATCCGTGGCCGCTTTCGGGCGTGCCCACGTCGCCGCTCGATCGCACCACCCCCGATCGTGCGCTCGATACGGGGATCCGAGCAATCGATACGCTGCTGACGCTCGGCGTCGGCCAGCGCATCGGCATCTTCGCGGGGAGCGGCGTCGGCAAAACGACGCTGCTGTCCGGACTGGCTCGCCACGTCGATGCAGACGTGTGCGTTCTGTGTCTCGTCGGTGAACGCGGACGCGAAGCCGAGGATTTCTGGCACCGGGCGCTTCAGGATGTGTCACGCGCGCGGTCGGTAATGGTGATCGCCACGTCCGATCAGCCTGCCATCCTGCGTGCACGCAGCGTATCGGCGGCACTGGCCCACGCCGAGTATTTCCGTTCGCAGGGCAAGCATGTGCTGCTGCTGCTCGACTCGATCACGCGCTATGCGCTCGCGCTGCGCGAGATCGGCCTCGCGGCGGGAGAGCCTCCCACCCTTCGAGCCTATACACCGAGCGTCTTCGCCGCATTGCCGAAGGTCGTCGAACGCTGCGGCGCGGTGCGCGACGGCGGCGCTATCACAGCGCTGATGACGGTGCTGGCCGAAACCGACGAAATCGACGATCCGATGGCCGAAACCATGCGCGCGCTGCTGGACGGACACCTCGTGCTGACGCGAACGCTCGCCGAGCAGGGGCATTTCCCGGCGATCGATGTGACGCGAAGCGTCAGTCGGGTCATGCAACACGTCGCCAGCGATGATGCGCGCCATCTGGCTGCGCGTGCCCTCGCCGGGCTGTCGCTCTACGAGCAGTCGCGCACGCTCATCGAAGCCGGTCTCTATGTCGCCGGCAGCAATCCCGTGCTCGACGATGCGCTGCGCATCCGTTCCAGCCTCATTGATTTTCTCCGGCAGGACGTCGGGCAGGCCACCGATCGCGATCACGCGATCGTATCGCTGAAAACCATACTGGAGGCGACGTCATGACACGCCGCTCGCAACGGAACGCTGCGCTCGACATCGCGCTCGTCCGTCAACTGCAACTGCAACAGGCAATCTCGCGTGCCGCGCAGGCACGCGCTGCGCTCGATGTCGAGCGCGACCGGCAGCAGCAAGTCGAAGCCGAGCACGACTCGCATCTCGCGGCGTGGCGCGGCGCGGCCCTGGCCGACCGGCTATCGCCCGCGCTGCTCGCTAATTGCTCGGCCGCACTCGAATCCGTTTCCATCCAACGCAACACCGCGGCGCGGCGCGTCGACATGCGGACCACCGAGTTGGAGGTCGTTCGCGCGGCTCTGCAGCAACGCGACCGCCTCGCCGACGCCGCCGATCAGCACGCCCTGCACATGGAGAAACGACATCGCGCGGCGCTCGACGAGCGACGGATGACCGAACTAGAGATCCGCGTAGCCCTTTCTGGGGAGAATTGATGACAACGGATGTTCAGTTGCTTCGTGCGGCCGACGCGTCAGCCGATCGGCCGCGCATATCGGCCAGCGGCACCGGCAACGCGTTTGGCCAGTTGCTTCGCTCGATGGAGCAGGACATGTGGCGCAACGCCGTGTCAGCGCTTCCTGCCGACAGTCCCGCCCGATCGACGCCCTGCAACCCGGCAACCGTCGAGTCGCCGGTGAGCGCTCCCGCCATCACCGAACAGTACACCGCCTCGATCGCGTCGCCTCTCTCGTCGCAAGCCGTGACGACGGTTGTGCCCGACGTCGGCCCCGCGGTCTCGCTTACGCAAACGAGCGCCCCGACAACGCTGCCACAGCGCGAGGATGCGGCTCGACCTGCGAGCGCATACCAGGCGCCTGGTCCTCGACCGCTACCCGAGCGTTTCGGGCAACCGGACGCAAAAGCACCCGGTTCGACCGAACACATCGCTGGCGTGGCCTCCGGCCGCGACCTCCCGGTCGCCAACGTATCGTCACCACCGGCCGCCTCGCCGTTTCGCGTGACGGTCCTGCCGGGGAATGGCGCGCCACTTGTGTCGCTTCGCATCGCACAGGCCGATCCCGACGACCTCGACTTGCTCGATTCCCATGTTCGCACCGCTCTGCAGCAGAGCGGCTACCCCACGTCGAAGCTCGTGATCAACGGCATCGACCGCAACGCTCCCGGAGAAACCACTCATGGCGATTGATCCCATTGCCTCGTCCGCCAATCTCGGCGCCCGGGCAGATTCGCTCGGCCTGAACATGCAGTCGCTGCTGCAGATCATCCTGACGCAGCTTACCTACCAGGATCCGCTGAAGCCCGTCGACAACTTCGAGTTCGTATCGCAACTCGCACAGTTCACGTCGCTCGAGCAGAGCCGGCAGATGACGGACAAGATCGACAGCCTGCTGACGGTCCAGTCGGCCACCAGGACGGTCGGGCTGCTCGGCCGCAACGTGGATGTACAGACCGATACGGCGCAACTGAGCGGTGTCGTGAAGAGCGTGTCGTTCAAGGACGGCCAGCCGCAATTGACGATCGAAACGGCAGACGGCCAATTCCTGACCAACGCGACGGTCGCGCAGATCGTCGCTGTTCGATAATCGGCGCGACCGGGAGAGATCCATGCTTGAAAGCATCTACATCGGCATGAGCGGCTTGACAGCCTATTCGCGCGGCTTGCAGACCATCAGCAACAACGTGGCCAACCTCAATACCGCCGGCTTCAAGACGTCGACGCCGCAGTTTGCCGACCTCTACTACGGCCAGCAATTCGCACGCGGCTCCAGCGGCAATCCGAACGTCGCCTATTCCGGCAGCGGTGTCGAATACGGCTACGCTTCGCTGAATTTCAAGCAAGGCGACACGCGGCCGAGCGATGGTCAGCTCGATCTCGCGATCCAGGGCAACGGATTCCTGACGCTGCTCGACGGAAAGGACGCCCGCTACACGCGAACGGGCCAGTTCATCGTCGACGACGACGGGTCGATTCGCGACAAGAGCACCGGGCTGCAGCTGGCGGCGCTCACCGGCTCGGGTGGTCTCTCGGGCCTGTCGGTTGCGGGCAAGCAGGTGAATCCGCCGATGGCAACGACCGTCGTCAAGTTCACCGACAACCTGTCGACGGGGTCCACCAGCTTCTCGATTCCCAACATAGACGTATATGACGCCACTGGCGGGAAACACACGCTCAAGCTCGATTTCAAACCCGATTCCGGCCCGCTTCCCGGACGCTGGAAGGTGTCCGTCAGCGACGAAAACGGCGTGCCCGTCCAGGAAAGCACGCTGCAATTCACCGGCGGCATTCCCGATCCCGGGCAGAACAAGATCGGCGTCACGTTGCGCCCTGCCAACGCGCCGCTGCTCACGGTTTCGCTCGATTTCTCCAATGGCGTGACGAGCTATTCCGCGGGCACGACATCGACCCTGCGCGTGTTGTCCAAGGATGGTTACGCGACCGGCACGCTGTCGTCGCTGAGCATCGATCAGGACGGTCAGCTCGTGATCGGCTATTCCAACGGACAAAACGACAAGCTCGGCGCGGTCGCCCTCGCCAGTTTTTCCAATCCCCAGGAACTGATTCAGATGGGCAAGGGACTGTTCGATGCGAGCCACGCCGCCCCGCCTGCGTATCGCTCCAGCAATGGCGCCGGCGTCGGCAAGCTGCTTTCCGGTGCGACCGAGGCGTCGAACGTCGACTTGTCGTCCGAGTTCGGCCAGCTCATCCTGATCCAGCGCGGCTTTCAGGCTTCGTCCCAAGTCGTGAGCGCGGCAAACGAGATGATGCAACAGCTGCTTCAGATGCGGAGTCAGGGATGAGCATCGGCCCCGTCACCTGGCGCCCGGCCAGCAATCGCGATCCTGATCTCGCGCGGGCGCTGTTCGAGACGGCACTCGCCGACTGGCAGTCGCGGTGGTTCGGTCGGACGTGCTTTTCGCTCGGCGACGTCGCGAGCCTGCCCGGCAAGCCGCCCGAACCCGACGCGCGGGCACAAACCAGTCACTGTTGTGCTCCGGGTGTGCGCATCGACATGTCCGAGCGCAGCGATCGGCGTCTGATCGACGCCGCGTTCGCTGCGGGTGGACACGCATTCGACAACCCCGCATGCCATGGCTTCCTCGCATCGATCGCCGCCGAAATCCGCGACGACCTGATTGCGTCGCTGTGCGTATCGTCTGCTTCCGGTCGGACAGCTTCAGCACCCGCCGGCAATGACGTCTCCACCGCCGCGACATCGTTCAGCGGCTACGGTCTTTTTCGGCTGCCGATTGTCGCGCCGAATGGCGACGCGCTTGCGTTGCTGTTCTGCGACGTCCGGCATGTCTGGAACAACGGCGCATCCGACGCGCGCGCCGTCCCGCGTTCGCGGATCGGCACCGAGCTGACACCGCGCCGCATCGCGCTGGATACGTGTCAGGTCGCACTGTCCGTGCGGCTCGGTCGATGTGAATTGTCCGCTGCCCAGTTGACGACGTTATCGCCGGGCGACGTCATCGTCCTCGATCGCACGATCGACGCGCCTGCCACGCTGGTCGTCGACGAAACCTCGTCCACCGTCGCGTTCGGTACGCCGGGCCATACCGGCACATCGCTTTCCTTCAAACTGACGTCGCTCGCGACGCCCGATTCGCCATGACTACCCATACGTTTCCCAAACAGGCCGTAGCGGCCCGCGTCGATCTGCCCGAACAGCACGCCGACGCGAGCGCGGAAGCATCGCCGCGCCCGATGCTCGAGCTGCTCGACGGCGTCAAGGTCACGGTCGACGTGCTGCTCGGTCGCACCACGATGAACGTCAAGGACATGATGACGTTGCAATCGGGCGGCGTGCTCGAGCTGGATCGATCGGTCGGCGATCCGGTCGAGATCGCGTTGAACGGCAAGGCGATCGCGACCGGCGAAATCGTCGCCGTCGACGGCCGTTTCGGCGTGCGCATCGTCAGCGTTGGAACAGCCGATCGATGACCACACCGGTACCCGCATCGTGGCTCGAACGCGCACCGGATGCCGCGCCGGCCGTCAGCCTCTTTTCGCACCTCGGCGTCGACTGGGTTCGCGTCGTGCTGGCGTTGCTGTTGTGCCTCGCGATCGGCGTGGTCGCCGCACTCGTCATCCGGGCACGCTCCGTCCGCGGCACGCCACGCGATCCCGGGAATGTGCCGCGCATTCGCGTGATCGAACATGCCCGACTTTCCGCTCGGGCCACCTTGCATCTGATCGAATATGACCGGCGCGTTGTTCTCCTCATGTCCGATGCGAACGGCAGCCGTGTCGTCGACGCTCGCGACCAGTTGCCGCAGGAGTCCTGAAATGCGCTCGACGTTGCTCCGCGTTCTGGCCGTCATGCTGTTTGCGTTCCTGGGCGGTGCCGCCAATTGGGCCCATGCGTCACCTGCAGTGCAGGCTGCAGCCCCGCTGTCGGCGCTCGGCGTCGCCGACTTCGAGCGCTCCGGGGCCGGCATGTCCGAAGCCGTCCGAATCGCCGTGCTGCTGACGGTACTCAGCCTGCTCCCGGCATTCGTGGTCTCCATGACGGCTTTCATCCGGATCGCGATCGTGCTGTCGATGATCCGCCATGCATTCGGCATGCCCGAAACGCCGCCGACGCCGGTACTGATCAGCCTCGCGCTGTTCCTGACCGTGTTCGCGATGCTGCCGACGCTGCAGACGATCAACCACGATGCGCTTCAGCCGTTCATCGGCGGTCACTTGGAATTGTCGCAGGCGCTCGAGCGCAGCAGCGGGCCGTTGCGCGACTTCATGCTGCGCCAGGTGCGCGAGGACGAACTGAAGTGGATGTACGAGATGTCGCATCAGCCGCTTCCGGCAACGCCCGCCGACGTCAGCCTGCTGCAATTGACGCCCGCATTCATCCTGAACGAGCTGCGAGTGTCGTTCCAGATCGGTTTCGTCATCTTGCTGCCGTTCCTGCTGATCGATCTCGTCGTCTCCAGCGTACTGCTGTCGCTCGGCATGCTGATGGTGCCGCCCGCGACGATCTCGCTGCCGCTCAAGGTGCTGATGTTCGTGCTGGTCGACGGCTGGGGTCTCATTTTGCGCGGCGTGCTGGGTAGTTTCAAATGACGCTGCCGGATCTGCCGGGCGCGATGCGCGCTCTGTCGACAGAAGGACCGGAGCACGATCTGTGGGTCGCCTTCGAGCGCAGGCGCGACCCCGACACCAGGGAGGCGCTGTTCGATTTTTACCTGTCGTATGCGGCCGCGCTCGCCGGCAAGCTGTATCGCGGGCGGCATCGGGACGATGTCGAGTACCAGGACTACATGCAGTTCTCCTGTGTCGGCCTGCTCGAATCCATCGACCGGTTCGACCGGACCCGCGGCGTTGCATTCACGACATTCGCCACACAGCGGATCAAAGGTAGCGTCCTCGACGGCGTCACCCGGCTGACCGACGGGCAGGAACAGACCGCGCTGCGTGCCAGCATCCGCCGCGAGCGGCTTGAGTCGCTGAAGGATGCCCCCGGTGGCCAGCCACGCGACGTCTTTCGCGTGCTCGCGGGCGTGACCGTCGGCCTCGCTATCAGTTTCATGCTCGACGATACGGGCATGATCGGTGCCGACCCAGGGGCGGCGCAGTCCTTCCAGGACCATCCGTACCGGACGCTGGCGCAGCAGCAGACGCGCTCCCGCCTGTACGAGGCGGTCGACCGCCTGCCCGCACGCGAGCAGAAGATCATTCGCTACCACTACTTTCATCGCTTGAGCTTCGAGCACATCGCCGACATTCTCAACCTGTCCAAAGGCCGCATTTCGCAGTTGCATCGCGCGGCACTCGACGAGCTTCGTCGGCAGATCGGCACCGACGACTTCTATCTTCTTGCGTGACTCGCCATGGAAAACAACCTGTCATCGATTTTGTGCCCGGACGACCGGATGGCCGTGCTGGTGGAATCCATGCGATCCAGCGACGAAGCGGCGCTCCACGCGTTGAACAACGCACTCGAGCGCTGGCCCGACGACTACCGGTTGTGGTTCCTGCGCGGCGCAGTTCATGCCGGGGCGCAGCACTATGAGGCTGCCAGAAGCGATTTCGACGCATCGCGGCAACTGACGCCCGATTTCCCTGTCGCAGGCTTCATGCTCGGCTTTCTCCACTTGACTCATGGTCATGTCGATCGGGCCGTCGATGCGTGGCAGCAACTCGATACGCTGCCGGCCGACGATACGCTGCGCATGCTGAAAACCGGCTTGCTGAACCTCGCTGACGACCGCTTTGCACTGGCCGGCGAGCAGTTACGTGCGGGGATGGCATCGAATACGAAATACCCGCTGATCAATCGCTATATTGCGGACGTGCTCCGGCACGTCGAGTCGATCGTTGATACTTCGCCGGGCAATCACGCGTCATCGGAAAAGACGGGTATCCTTCCGGAAATCGATCCGGCGTGTTCCACGCCCCGCTGATAGGCTTTTCCATCGCCATGATTTCCCGCACCACGCTCGACCAGCTCACCGAGATACTGTGCAGCGAACTCGACAAGAAGGCCCGCGCGCGGCCGGGCGCCGCTGGTGCGACGTCGGCCGCCAGTACAACATCGAAAAGCGGGCCACGCCCGTTGGGTGAAACGCTCCGAGCGCATATCGACCAGTTGCTCGCAGCGGGCGTGACGGACGAGTTCCAGTTGACGCGCGCCGCGGTCGAGCATGTGCTGCACCGGCAATTCGGCGACGAGCAGGTCAACGATCCAACGTTTCAGTCGATTGCGAACCGGGTCGCGCAAGCCATCCTGGAAGATGACAGCCTCAAGGACGATCTGATGGCCGCGTTTGCCCTTCGCAAGTAATACTCGTCAAACTGAGCCAGCGCACTTCACCGGGGGTAAAGTGACAAGCGACCACCCCGCGCCAAGCGCTGGTACAACAGCCATCGCGATACGCCGTGGTACAGGTCCATGCAGCTATAACGGCAAGCAAGATTGGGCGACTGGAGCAGACCGATAATAGAGATGGCGGATGCGTTGGCTGGCGATGATGCAATAGGGGTGATTGCTGCACGGGCGGGGGTGCGGTGATGCCCCGCTTCTACGACGATTTGCTGTCCGTCAGTCCATTCGGCGCAAGCCGGCGCGCTCCGATATCAGCGTGTCACGGGCCGGAGATCTTCCGGTGCCAGATCACGCGCCCGTCCCGCAAAATAGTTGGGCGACATGTCCAGCGCCCGGCGACATCCAGCCCCTTCAGCTTGATATAACCGTCACTGAAGCGGGACGATCGGTCTCACTCAAAAAGCCCGACAAGCAACCTGTCATACGCTTCCACCTGTTTCGGGTTGGTGGACAAAAATCGCCCGATCCGCTCTCGTTGCTGAATTCGGTAACCTTGCCAATCCTCATCGTGAAATTCGACGGCTCGCTCGAGTTGACGGCACCCTTCGTCCACGTCGTTTTTATTGTAAAAGTAACCCAGTTCGCGGCATAGGTCGGCGTTGTGAACCATTGCGTAACCGTTCCAGCAAACATCGAAATAGAAATAATTCAATGCAAGACCGGATTGATGAGAAATGACGATGTCGGTGTATTCCGAAAGAAATTGGGGCGTGTTGTAATAACCGACAAAGCTTATTTTCGAATCCCGCACAAGATCCAGATGAGTTGCGATGCCGATGAATTCGGGGCTGCCTTTCGCGAGGTGTTCCGTGTTCGTCGCGTGCACATACGATATTTTCTCGCCTAGCTTCCGATAACCCAATTCCGCAATCAAGATCGGGTAGAGGCAGAACTTGGTGACGTCGATGTTCGGCTCCATCACGGACAACCGCTTCGGTTGTCCGGTCGGGCGATATTCCCCGCGATGCGGGAGTGCGGCCGATCGTTCTTCCACGCAGATCGGGTCCCAAACAAACGGCACCTCGCGAACAGGCTGGCGTCGCAAAACGCTGAAGAAGCCGGCGCTGGTATCGACGACTTGCGGGATGATCCACACTTGGTCGTAACGTTGGTTGATAAATACCGTTTCGGCATGCCGTCTGCCAAAAATCATCGCCTGCATCATGTGCACGTATTCCGGACCACAACAATAGCTTACGACTTTTGCGCCACGTGCCTGCAGATACGAGGTTTGCTGCTGATCGATTTGCCCCCCGAGCTCGATCAGGACATCCAGCGAATCTTTCGCGTCGTCGAAGGAGCACACCGGAAACTGCTTGATATCCCAGGGAAGAGCGGACGTGATCTCGACGCTCGTTGTGTTGACGAGCTTGACTTGATGACCGAGCGACGAGTGTTGAAAGAGCTTCATCAGATACAAGGCGTTCTGCTTGATGCCGTTGACCCAAAGACTCTCGGTCGCGTGGTGAAGGCCGATTGTGATGCCGATGCTAAGTGATCGTGCGGAACTCATTGGGTATCCGGTGTGCTCGTCAAATAGATGCAAATCATAGCGTCCTCGCATTTTCCGAGCGGTTAAAAACTGTCAAAATTTGGATCCGAACGCTTGGAGGTATCCGGAATTTCGCGTGTGCGGCGGGTTGAGATTCAGATTCCAATGTTGAATCGTTCCGGGTAAAGCAGCGCGAACTGAGTCATGACGCTCTTCCAATCGTGCCGGGAACCGGTCCATTTGGCCACGACGTTGCGCAGCGCCAGCCAGATCAATTTGAGTGCGGCCACGCCCGACGAGAAGTGGCCGCGTGCCTTGATGATCTTCCGAAGCTGCATGTGCAGCAACTCTATCGCGTTGGTCGTATATACAATTTCCCGAATATCAGGCGCGAAGGCATAGGTGCGGCCAACGAAGGCCTTCCAACATCGGCCCCTGTCATACGTTCTGGCACCATGTGCCTATCCTGCAATAGTTCCCTTTGCTCCTCGCACGAACGCCACCAGAACACGACAGGCACATGGGCACACGTCGATGGAACACCGAGGGAACATCACGGCACCACCATCCCGGTTTCCAAAGGGCTACGCCCTTTGGGCACGATATGGTTCGGCAATGCGTCGGCATTTCCGCAAACATATCCGTCGTGCCTATCGCTTTCAGTTGGGCGACACTCGGGATACAGGTCAGAGACACGATCGATACGCGAGGACTACACCAAGGCGACACTGTCGTCGTCGCGCGCTCGACGCGGTGCAATCTGCACCATGCCGCAAAGCCACGTCCATACTGGCTTTGCGCGATCCGCGACCACTGCAACGACGTTTCACCGCTCAGCAATGTGGTGCGCCTCAAACCCGCGCCACGCTTGGGCTGAGCGACCGGTTTGCACGCGTTTTGGCGCGTGCGTCATGTCTGTGCGATTTCAAGGGGGTGGTGCGTTTTGGACCAACACGATATTTACGCTGCAAACGGGACCGACGACAGCGCGACGGCCAGCGACGGAAGTCGGCAATTGTCGGCGTCAACGGCAGCCAGAGCGAACGCCGATCATCGCGTTATTGCCAACCGCTGGCTGCGTCACGCGATAGACGGAATCCCCGTAATGCACCTCGATGACGACGAGCGACGGCGCGTCGCCAAACAGCTCTTCTGAGACTCGAGCGCAGATGCGACAACGCCCGCAGAAGCGGGCGTTGTCGTCCAAATGTGTTACGTCATCCCCTTTTATCCGCGTTCCACACGAACTAAGTCATCGTACTCGCCGAACTCAGGTACAGCGGAATAATTAGGCTTCACGTCGGCCGACGAAGTAGCAGTCTCAATCCGGTGCGGATCGAAGAATTCTCGACGTATCGTGACGCCACCATCACGAGCAAAGATATATGATGTCCCAATTATCACCCTATCCGTATCGCCGTCAAATTCTCGATAAGTGGCCATCGATAGAAATAGCTTACCGGGCTCAACTTCCTGGAAGTCGTATGAAAGTGATTCCCTCAACAAATTGTCAAGAAAACCAAGTCCGATCGCCTTGGCTGTTACTTCAAGAAAACAATATGGCCGCTCAACGGAGTCCACAAGAACCGTGTAAAGTTGGCCATTGACGTGAGCCGACCTGGCTTGCTCCTCAGACCAAATCTCCGTCGGCCGCTTCTTGGCACGGAACCATGACTTACAAAAATAGATAGGCCGCTTCATCAATAAATCCTACCGTTAACATCTCGAATCAACACCCCAGCCTTGTTCGCAGCATCAAGAACCGACTGCGGAACTGGTCTGATCTGAACCGGCACTTCGAGATAGTACTGACCACGCAACATCTGTCCACCCAGCCCGCCACTCGATGGTACGTTTGCAATACCAGCATTCACCGAATATTTTCCTGGAATTTCATTGATATAGCTGACCGCTGTCTGCGTCTTAATATCAGATAGCTGCGTAAACTTGCGAGAAACAATTTCCCCAAGACCGGGGTTGTAGGAATCCAATCGATAGTACCCCTGACCCGTAGACTTGTTTACGTAGACCTCTTTGTACGGATAAGCGGACGAGCGTTCAGCATTGAAATGCGTTACCTTGCTCGACACGCAACAGCCAATCTGGCTTGCCACCTACTCGCGCGGTGGTTCCGCCAACTCCAGCTACATCAACCGCATTCAACTGCATGCCGCTGCGCGACATGTAGTTACTCATCAGTCTATCTACTGTCGGCCCAAAGGTCTCAACTGCCGCAGCCCCGGCCGCTCTTCCAACAGCACCAGCACCTATCAATGTCGAAGCTGCTTCACCAAACGCTTGAAGTTGCTTCGCGGCCGCTGTTCCGTAGTTGCCGTTGCTCCATGCAGCACGTGCAGCATCGGCGCTCGCAGCCCCAGCAAGCTGGTAGCCGAAATCCTTGAAACTTTGCGCCGCATCGCCAACCAACTTGCCGGCATAGGCCGCGCCAGGACTCGGATCCAGCACACCAGCATATCCGCCTCGGTAACCACGAATTGCGGCATCGAGAGGTATTTCACCAGCGCCCGGACCAGCCACCAGAGCACCCGGCAACGCATCAGGGAACTGTGCGCTAAACGCTTGTCCGGCCAACTGCGTAGGCGCTGCCGGTACACCCATGCTCGGACCATACAACGTCGACGCGCTGCTATAGGTTGTCGGTGTCGTGTCGACCAGCCCACCGTATGCGCCATACAGCAACGCGGCATTGCTATACGTCGACTCCGGTGCTACGAATCCGCTGCCAACACCGCCCAAGCCACCGGGCAGGATTTGCCCGTTGAGGCCAGCGATCGCGTCCTGAGCGCGCCGCGTTGTCGAGTCGACGGAAGCAGCCTGCACGTTGCTCGCCACCATGTTCCTGACGGTGCTGGCCACCGCGTCCGCGGCGATTGCCCCGAGGTTGATTTACTCTTCGCGCAAGACTCAGGCTACAAGTATCCGGCTTGCCTTAGGAATTTTGTTAGCAATGCATCTAATTCCTCATCCGATAAACCTTGATCCTTGCCCGGCCCCTTCCAGTGCCATACTAATTGTTGAGCCTCACTAGATAAATCGACAAATTCGTCACCTAGTAGATCTGCAAGGCCGATATTCCCGACAGTTGGATCATTCGCAATGATAGTTCGAAACACTTCGCTCGGAGCGCGTCCTCTGAGAATATCTTCGAGCATAATTTTCATCGTCCAAAAATTACTGTTGTAGCAGAATAGCCAGTGTTAGGGACCCCAACATTGGTAAAGCCGTATCTCGCCGCAATGCGTCCGGTCCAAGTATTTGCGGCCGCTTGTTGAGGTGTCATTCCCTTACTTAGGTTCGACGCATACTGAGCCGCATTCACGCTATCGGTACCACTAATCCAGGTGCCACGAATTGCGTTAACCTGAACGCCATCTTGCTCCAAACGTTGCATCGCACTCGCGAACATGTCCGTTCCGGATGCTGTCGAGAATGAACTGCCGCCCGGTGCTGAACGAATGTTGAAGCCAAGGACACCCTGTTTGTCGACATTGACCACTAGACCATGAATCCCTTCTGGATCGCCAAACTGCAATGAGACGCTACCGTTTTTGCTAGTCCGAACGACAAACTCATCGGAAACGTTGATGCGCGGTGTAGGTGGCCCGAGCGGAACAGTCGTTCCCTCTGGCACAACATACGTCCGCAAAGCTGGAGTCGTACTTTCAACGAGCCTTTCGAATTGTGGTACAAAGGCTTCTCCGGCCGATCGCAACATCGCCTGACCTTGCTGCCGCACCAGCGCTGCCGCCTCTCCTTCAACACCACCAATGCCGAGCGATCCGGCATTGATAATCAAATCTTCCTTCGTTCGCTGCAACTGCTCCGGACTGAGCATCTCGCCCGAAACCGGATTCAGCCCATAGGGGGAGAACAACGCAGCTGTATTGCCGACCAAATTCTCAACAGCGCTATAGGCCGCTCCCAGGATCGCTCCGCCCGGCGTACTACCAACTGACGGATCCGACAGACGGTCACGCAAGCTCGGCGGAAGTGCTCTAACTTCGCCGTACTCCACCGGGAAAGGTCTGAGAGCCGGTCCGCCCGGAATCTCGACAGCCGGCACATACGGCGTCGGGACCGGATACGCCACTGCGCTCGTCGGCCCATTCGAATCAATGATCGATGCGCTGCTCGATGACGCCATCAAGCGCAGCGCCTGCTCCGTCGATAACCCAAGGCTTGCCGCCGTCGAATCGAACGAACTGGTTGTCGGTCGCAACTGTGCATTGGCGGACCATGCGAACTGAGTCGCAGGATCGACCGGATACGCTCCCTGCACCATCGCATTGACGTCACCACCCACACCGTAAAGCGCACTCGTGTTGGTCCCGGATTTCCCGATCGACGCACTTTGCATGCGGTCCGCAACCATATTGCCAAACAGGTGTCTTTACCGCAAACTGCCTTCTTAAAGAGCGCAAACCCTTATAGCACAAGGCTCTCCGGCCCATCAATACGACACAGGGTAATTTTTGCCCAGACGCGAGTTTTGCGCCGAATCTGATTCATCACGCGACACTATGGGCACTCGTTGGAGGAGAAAGCACTTCCCCTTCGACGAGTGCACTAACTCAGCAAGGTTGATCACACAGTTTTGCCTAGATAGTTGGCCAAATCCGCCTGAGTCAATCCCGGAGTTCCAAGTTGGAACCATTTTTCAAAGTAGTCGGGATACGGTAGATATACTCGTCCGCCTTCCTTGACCGGTCCAGCTTGCGTCCCATACTTGGCGACGAATCGCAAGTGCTCTATCGTCATTACATAGGCGTTGCGTTCATCGTCATTAGCAAAGATCACTTCACCAGTAACGCGGCATGGTGAATCACCAAGAATCAGGTCCACCAAATCCGACGCCTTACCCGCTTCCAGTAATTCCAGAACGGCTTCCTTGTCAGCAGCACTCAATTCAGTTCCCCAATCTAGCTCTAATATAGAGTCCATTCACGTCAATCTGCTTGTACCCTAGATTTATCAGTGACTTACCAAGCGGAGTATTTCTAGCAGCCTGTACCGGAGACATTCCCTCCGTAGCAATATTGAACTCATATATTGCCTTATTGGCCAAGCCAAGCTCAGCTGATATAGACTTAACATTCGATACGCCAAAATTCTGAATGGAATTCGAAATCATCTCAGCACCAACACCGCGCCCAACTTCGGTGGTACGGTAGAAATTAATAAACAAATCTCCTGTTTCCGGCTTAAACGTCGATACGATTTCTGAACGAATACCCATAGCTTGCACGACATTACCAGAGGCATCGAACTTTTGCCGCGACGTCAATTCAAGAATATTTGCGCCAAGCGACTCAGACGCATAAGTCAGTCCAGTCGGTGATGCCGGATTGAAACCGCCGGCGCCCAGCGCACTTATAGATTGACCTTCCGGTAAAACATAAGTCCGGATACCGGGCACTGCTCGGCCCAAAATACCGTCGACCTGTGGACCAAACGCTTCGCCAGCCGATCGCAGCATTGCTTGGCCTTGCTGTCTTACCAGCGCTGCCGCCTCTCCTTCAACACCACCAATGCCGAGCGATCCGGCATTGATAATCAAATCTTCCTTCGTTCGCTGCAACTGCCCCGGACTGAGCATCTCGCCCGAAACCGGATTCAGCCCATAGGGGGAGAACAACGCAGCTGTATTGCCGACCAAATTCTCAACAGCGCTATAGGCCGCTCCCAGGATCGCTCCGCCCGGCGTACTACCAACTGACGGATCCGACAGACGGTCACGCAAGCTCGGCGGAAGTGCTCTGACTTCGCCGTACTCCACCGGGAAAGGCCTGAGAGCCGGTCCGCCCGGAATCTCGACAGCCGGCACATACGGCGTCGGGACCGGATACGCCACTGCGCTCGTCGGCCCGTTCGAGTCAATGATCGATACGCTGCTCGATGACGCCATCAAGCGCAGCGCCTGCTCTGTCGACAGCCCAAGGCTCGCCGCAGTCGAATCAAACGAACTGCTTGCCGGTTGCAATCGAGCATTGGCTGACCAAGCGAACTGCTTGGCAGGATCGACCGGATACGTGCGCTGCACCATCGCATTCACGTCGCCGCCGACGCCGTAGAGCGTGCTTGCGCTCGATGCAGAACGACTCGCTAAGTTGTCGGCAACCATATTGCCAACCGTGCCAGCGACCGCGTCCGCGGCGATTGCCCCGATATTACGCCCCAAATTTCCACCACGGACCAGCGTACTCGCAACTCCGGCGCTGAATCCACCGGTTACGCCGCTGGCAAACCGCCCGATGGCCGTACTGGCACCTGCCCCTATTGCTACTTTCCCGGCCTGCTCGCCCACGCCGTATCCTACACCCGACGCAATCGCACTGGCCGCCACACCTTTCCAGTCAAATTGATCCTGCAGGCCCGTTACTACCCCGAGACCCTGTGTCGCAACGGACCTTACGGCACCTTGAGCCGCTGCACTCCACGCACTACCCGGCGTACCTGCCGCGACGCCAATGCCCGCAGTGATACCTGCCGATATAGCACCCAACGTGATGCCTGCAAAATTCAAGCCGTGCTGCTCGCCGCCGGCGATCATCACGCCCTGGCTTGCAAGCGCACCCGCTGCACCGCCAATACCCGCAGCTACTGCCCCGGACGCAGCACCCAACGTACCACCGGTTACACTGCCCGACAATGTCGCCACGCCCAAGCTACCCAATCCACCACCTGCCGTTGCACCGGCCCCAGTTGCCGTCACACCAAGCAATCCGGACGCTGCCCCCGCTGTGTAGACCGTAGCCACGACTGCCACGATGATCGCAATGATCGGCATGAATCCACCACAGCCGCCCGGTCCCGGCGGAGGTGGCGGCGCCGGCAGCGTCGGCTGCGTATTACCGATCGCGAGCCCCGGATCGTAAGGTTTGAACGTCGTCGCCGTATTGTGGACGTTCGTCACCTTGTTCGGTACGGTCAACAACTGTCCGGGCCGCAGCTCATCCGTACTCTTCAGACCATTCGCATCTGCCAGGATGTACCACAAACTCGAATCGCCCCACAGCGCCGACGCAACCGATTTCAGCGTATCGCCCGCACGTACCGTCCACTGGCCCGCGCTCGCCGCCGGATACGTGCCGTTGATCGCCATGTAGTTCTCGTCGAAGTCGGCGGCACTGATCGGCGTGAAGACCCGATACTGATTCTCGTTACCCTTGCCGAGCTTGCCAGCAAGTTCCTGCATGTAGTCGATCTGGTCGATCCCGTCGTTACCCTGGTTCCCGACCCGGTTGCCGTTCAGGTAGTAGTAGTTGTGCTTGCGATCGCCGGCCGCCCCAGAGATCCGGCCATCCGTCCCTACCGTCACGCCAGTCAGCTCGTCGCGCCGCTGCACTTGGCCACGCAGATCGGTCCAGTACTGGAACGCTCGCGCCTTACCTGGATCGTTCCCACCATCGTCATATGTGCTCTTCAGGTTGCCGTTGGCATCGTAGTTGAAGTACGACGTTGCCGGCCGCCAGCCCGGCGCGTTCGGATTCGACGCCTGCACTGTCACGCGCGATTGCTTCGCGCTGTCCCACCACTCGTATGCATATGTGGAAGTCGTGCGCGTCTCGCTCGCGTCGTCCGGCGCTGTTTCCACCTTCGTCAGCGTACCGTCCGCCATGCGCGTATAAACCGAGGTTGCGCGATGCAGATTGTCGCGCTCCTGCGAGATCATCCCGTCTGCATCCCAAGTACGGTCGATCCCGGTTACCTGCTGGCCGCTGTTCGCGTCGCGTTCGACGAAGCCGATCACGCGACCCAGCAGGTCGTTCTTGCGCTCCTGCACGACAATATCGTTGACGCTCTGTGTTGCAAGATAGCCGTTGGCGTCGTATGTGTAGCGCTCCGTCCGGCCGTCTTTCGCGTACACGGCCAACACGCGTTCACCTGCCGCGTTGTAGCCAAGTTGTATGCCGTCTCCGCCCAGCGCTCCCTTCACGATCGAAACGCTTGTGTCGTTCGGGTCCGTTGCACGCGCACCCGACAGGCTGCCCATCGACACCGTGAATCGGTTCAGCGCATCGTATTCGTACCAGTACTCCTGCTCCCGGTCGTGATAGCCGACCATGTCGGTGTACTTCGCGAGCATCCTGCGGCGATTGCCCACCGCGTCGTACTCGTAATACACCTTATACGCATCGTCCTCGATCGCAGTCACGCGATTCAACGCGTCGTATTTCACTCGGGATTGCGCGAACACAAAGACATCGCCGAAATTCGAGAAGTACTCGGCTGTGCGATTGCCGTCGCCATCGTATTCGTACAGCGATTGCGTCTTCGTCGCGTTATCCTGGATCGAGCGCACCAAACCGTTCGAGTAGTATGTGTAGTCGACATCCTGACCACTCGTTCCCGACTGTTTCGTCAGCAGCCCCGCCCAGTTGTACTGGTACTGGAACACGTGCCCACCGAGGTCCGTGTGCTTCATCAAGCGACCGAACTGGTCGTTCTCGTCGACCGTCGTCATGCCGTTGGCATTGGTCGTCGTGCGAATCCAACCGCCCGAGGTCGCCGCTCCGGCCGAGCCCATGCTCGTGACCCACTTATAGTCATACTTGACTTCGCGACCCGCTGCGCTGATCGTCTTTACCACTCGGCCATCGACGTCGTAGAACGTACGCTCGCGGTTGCCCAGCGCATCGGTATGTGCAATACGCCGATCCAGCGCGTCGTATTCGTAGCGGTCGATGCTCCGTTGGCCGTCCGCCAGCGCCGGCCGATCGACTTCGATCAAGCGGTTCATCTTGTCGTAGCCATAGTCGGTGCGTCGCCCCAGCTCGTCGATCGTCGTTCGCAGATTGCCAAACACGTCGTACTGCATCGCCTTGCTGAACCCCAGCGCATCCCATGTCCGGGCGACCGTGGCCTTGGCCGACCCGTAGTTCCACTGCTGGGTGGTCAGGTTGCCGTTTGCATCCTTCAAGCCGACCAGGTTGCCGGTGAGATCGTAGTAGAAGCGCGTGTCCGGCTCGACCTCGACCTGTGCGCCATTCGCGAGCGTCACGCTGACCTTCGGCTCGTGCTTGAGTGTCAGATACCCCATCGTGTTGTATGACGAAGTCGTCCAGTTGCCGCGGCCGTCGCGCTCTGCCGAGACCTCGCCGAATGCGTTGTGCTGCTGCAGCCGGTCGATCGTCATGTCCTTCGCTGTCTCGTCGATCACGCCGACGATATCAACGTTCGTCACCGGGTTATTACGCGTACCCGTCAGAAAATAGCTCTGGCGCTCGGTCAACACCGTGCCGTTTGCATCTTTGGCCAGGTAGCGATATTCGAACTCGGCCCGCGTGGGCAGCGCCGATGCGTCGAACAGGAAGCGCCCAAGTGCGTCACGCGTCAGCGTCACCTCGGTAAACGGACGATCGAACGCCTGATCCTTCACCGTGGATTGACGGTAGTACAACGTGATCGTGTTGACGTTCGTCAGCGGCAGGCCGTCCGCGCCGACAGGCTTGAATTCGAAAATGCTCGGGCGCTCGCTACCCGTCAGCGTCACCTGCGAATTGCCCACCGTACCGACGGTGATGTCGCCGGCGCCCATCGCCAGCGGAATGCCCGCGGCGTCGTAGGCGGTGTATTTGATAGCGTAGGCATATGACTGGCCGGGTTGCGGAATCAACCCGCCGGCCTGGACGTCCCACGTGAACTCGCCATTACCCATGCGGGTGACGCGCGAATAGCGTGTCGTACCGTCCTGCACCCACGACACCATGATGTAATCGGTGTCGGCAGGTTGCGAATGGAACACGATCGTCGATTTCAGGTCGGCGAGGTAGTTCGTGCTGAACGACGGCGAGCCGTTTCCACCCGGCAATCCCACCGAACTCAGCACGGCATCGAGCTTCTGGCCCGCTGCGTTGTACAGGTCGAACTCGACGTCGAGGTTGCCCGGTGCGTATCCCGATAGGTCAACCGAGAATGCGCCCGTGGCCGGATCACGCCAGACCGTTCGTTCTTCGTTCCACGTGGTGCCGCCCTGCTGCCGCATCTTCACGATGACGTGGTCGGCCAGATGCAGCGCGGAATCACGCGCCGAGTAAAGGTTCAGGGTTTGCGGCGACGTCCAGATGTAACTGCCGGATGCATCGGCCAGGAAACCGGCGCGGCTGCTTTCCTCGTAAGTGGGGATCGGCGACGAAGTTATGGTTGAGTTGCCGCCTCTTGCGATATGGGCGTTATAACCGTCCCGACGCAGCAACGTGCCGGGTTCGCGCCCGTCACTGCCGTCCGAAATGGCCATGAAGATCATTTCGTAATCGCCATCGGGTAAGTTCCCGATGTCGACCGTGTACGAGCCCGGCTGGCTGAACGAACTCTTGTCCAGCGTCCGAAATAACTCATTGGTACCTGCCGGCCGATAGTACAGTTTCCCCTGAGCGCCGGCGGGTAACGAGTTCCGTGCGACGCTCAGGAGACTAGCCGCCCCCTCCAGCGGTGTATCGACATCAAGTGCATTAGGCGCTGCGACCGTCACCGTCTCATGATAGGCATCGCCGCCACCATCCTCTACACTCGAAAACAGCGTGGCGGACTGCGAAAATGTGCCGACCGATATAGGTCCTGAAGAGCCGCTCTGGGGTGTCACGAACACTTCCACCGACGCGGAGAAATTCACTTGGTTCTTTCCCGCGAACCCATTTACCCAGAGCGACTCCGGTGTTGTGTAGTTGATTGGTACGCTAACTTGGGTGGCATTGACCGGCATCGGCCCAGACGTCACGGTGGCCGATTTGCCGAATCCATTCGTCTCCATCGACTGTTCGCCGCCAGTCGGAGCCCAGATAAACCCATTGACTGTATAGCTGACGCGTACCTCGACATTGTATGCGCCATACAACCCAGAGAAATCCGGCAACGTGAAATCCAGCGATTGGATCGTGACGTTGCCTCCCGAGCCGCTGCCGCGATCTCCAAAGTCAGGATAGTTGACGGCCCACTTGGAAGTTGCATGCGCCACGCCGCCCGAATTGGACATGCCGACGTCGCCCCCCTCCAGAGGCAATACCGGCCCAGGTACTGGCCGATTCTGCTTCTCGATCCACCCGCCGATACTCAGTTGGGTATTCGCAAAGATCCCGCCGTCGATCGGAATATCAACCGGATGGAAGCTGATGCGCGGCACACTGCCCGACGTCTTCGGCTGACGAATTTGAATGACCTGATTACGCGCGTCGTAGCGCGTAAAGGTCTGCATCATGTCGGCCTTCTGGAGCAACTTCTCGAGATCGTCGCCTGTCTTTATCGCAAATCCACGCAGGTCAGTCTGCATCGACTCGACCTTCAGCGTTGCATTCCCGTTGCGATCGTACATGTACAGATGCGAAATACCGTCGTTGAAGTTCGTGCGAACGACGCGGCCAGCATTGTCGTAGTCCGTGTATTCCTGCCATTCACCGCCTTGCGCGGAAAGTATCCCGTTGCCGTTCGTGCGCCGCCCAATCAGTTCGCCGTACGCGTTGTAACGCAACTCGGTCTCAATACCTTGCTCGGAACCACTCTCCCGCCACGTCCCGCTGTAGCGCCTGATTTCGCGATTCTCAACATCGTAGCGGGTCTCGAAAGAATAGAATTTTCCCGGACCGTCAGCTTCGATGTTACCAAACTGCATACCCGTCACGTTGCCGGCCACGTCGTACGAGTAAATGGTCAGCGTACCGTCCGCATACCACTTGCCATTGACTCTGCCGCGAGCGTAGGTATATGCCATACCCTTATCCCCGCTGCTGTCCTGGTGATTTTCCCCCGTGATATTGCCTAGACCATCATACTGATACACTGTGCGGGCGCGAGCTTGCTTCCCCTGGTAATCTGTGAACTCCGGCAGTACTTCCAACGTACGATGGCTTAGCACATCGTACCCGTAGTCGTACTGGCTGCCGTTGGCATCGATCTGCTTCAACAGATTACCGTTGCCGTCATATGCATAACGCGTCGTCGCCGCACCGACCTGCTGCGTCAGCTTGCCATTGCCGTCAACCGAGGCAAACTGCACGTTTTCGCGAGTTTCGCTCGTCTTTCGCCCGTTGCGATCCCACGTGTAGTCCGTAATTCGGTCGTCCTCGCTGCGCGGCCATGCGTTAATCAGCGTGGCGCCGAGCGACGGGTTTGCCGTCACCGGATCCGGATACGGTTTAGCGAACCGTATCTCCCGCGTCACGTCGCCTCGCTCGTTCAGCGTATAGGCGATGCCGTATCCCTTTGCGTCGATCTCCAGCGTCTTCTTGCCGCTACCGTTGTAGAAGTACAGTGTGCGACCGCCACCCGGGTCCGTTTTGGAGATGACCGCGCCGCGTCCGTCATATTCCCATTGCGTGACCAGCTCGCTCCCGGATGTGATGAAGTATTCACCACGCTGATCTTCGCCCGCACTCGGATCGAAATATCCGGTCGCGACGTTCATCACGCGCGACTGGACGAGGCGTCCGTCTGCGTCATAGACCATACGGGTTTCGCGCACGCTGGCCGCATCGACCGGGGCCGGGGGCTGTGAACCTTGTGTAGCCTTCACCGGATCCCCGAAGATTCGCGTACGCGTCGCGTTACCGGCCGGGTCGTACTCCCACAACGTCAGCGTGCCGCTCGGGCTGACTTGCCCGGTTTTGCGACCAGCGGCATCGTAGTACCACGTCGTGACCGCACCGTTGACGCCGATTTTCGATACGAGGTTGCCACGCGCATCGAAGATCGATGTCTCGATCGCGTCAGCCACTGTATAGTTACCCAAATAAACGGACTGATAGGTTCTGACCTGCCGATCCAGCAGGTCATACCCGTACTCTGTAATGCGCTCTTCGTCGAGCCCCTGCGCCTCCGTCATCTTGATCCGGTTGCCGCGCGAATCGTACTCGAAGCGGTTGACGACGGCCTTGTCCTTCGACCGCACCGGCAACGTCTCGGACGTCATCCGGCCGAGATGGTCGTACGTATAGGTGAACGTGCCGCCCAGCTTGTTCGTATAGCTGGTGCGATTGCCGAGACCGTCATAGCCGTAGGTTTCGAAATACCCTTCCGCATCCGTCGACTTGATCAAGCGACCGAGCTTGTCGTACTCCATTCGCGTGACGGCATCGGCCGGATCGCCGGCAGGCAATACCTGCGACAGATCCGACTTCCAGCCGTCGCGTTTCCACGCGTCATCGACCGCGCCCGACCGTGCGAGCCGGTAATCGGTCACTTGCGACACGTTACCGAACGCATCGTATTGTGTGCCGACGACCCAGTTTTCCGGGCTGACTTGAGCGACGACCCGATTAAGCTTGTCGTAGAAAGACACAGTTGTGGCCGACAACGGGTCAGTCATCGTTACCTGGTTGCCGAACGCGTCGTACTGGTAACGTGTCACGTTGTGCAGCGCGTCTGCCTTCTCGGTCACGCGACCGGCGGCGTCGTAGCTCTGGGTGCTGGTGTAAGCCTGCAACAGCGCACGCTTCTGGTCATCGGTCAGCACGGCCGCCGCCAGCGCGTTGCCGGCGCCGTCCACCAAGCCTCGCGCACCGCGCTCCGCCAGTGCCCAGGCGGTGTCCTGTTCGGCGAGTTCGACACCGCGCGGGTCGGTCATTGCAACTTGCCGGCCGAGTGCGTCATACGCATAGCGCGTCGTGATAGCGACGGCCGTACCGTACGCCTGCGTCTTCGCGATCAGGTTACCCGTCAGATCGTAGACGGCATGGGTCGTCGACGCATCGCTCGTACCAGCGGCCACAGTCGTATCGACGGCTCGGCCGAGGGCGTCAAGCGTGTAGCTCGTTTTGACGCCCAGCGCGTTGGTCGTCTCGATCAGCCGGCCGGCGCCGTCGTAGCGATAGGCCGTGACCGCGGCCTGGTCAAGCGACTCTGACCGGAACGCCAGCCACATGTCATAGGTCTTCTTGTAGCTTGCCGCTTCGGGGTGAGCACGTGCGTAACGAATCGTCTTCGCGAGCCGACCTGCGTTGTCGTATTGGTTTTCGGTAACGTAGCCTTCGGCGTCGACCGTATACAGTGGACGACTCGCGTCGTCGTAGAACCACCGCGTTTCGCGCGCCGTATTCTGTACGCCCTGCGCGTCCCATGTGTTCAGCAGGTCCGTGAACGTGGCGTAGTTCGGATTGTCGGTGCCCGCATATGGCGTCGCGTAGTACTTCGTGCCGACCAGTTGCCCGTACGCGTTGTACGTATTTCTCGTGACATAACCAGCCGCGTCGATGGTCGCGACCAGACGATGCTTGCTGTCGTACACCATGCGCGTCACGCGGTCACCGGCCTGAACCTGGGCGTCGATCCGCGACAATGCCGTCCGGATAGCGTCTTGCGACTCGCCTTCAGCCGGATTGATGAACCCCGCGTACGCCGTCTTGCGAACCACGTTGTTACTGGCGTCGTACGTCAATTCCGTGACGGCGCCTGCTGCATCGACGGTGAAGCGCAGTCGGCCGTCCGCATCGTAAACGTTCCGCGCGATCTCGTCCTGTTGCGATGCCGGCACCAGGCCGTGCAATTGTTCCGACGTCAGTTGGTCCGGCAAGCCGGTCAGTGCTACCGACGTTGCATAAACGGTGCGTTTGACGATCCGCCCTTCGGCATCGCGATCGATGGCGGTTACGGTACCCGTCGGACCGACTGACCCAATCGCCCTGCCCGCGGCATCGTAGACATGGCGCGTGACGCCCCCCGCCGCATTGGTCTCGGACACAAGGTTCCCCGCCGGATCGTACGCATAACGCGTCGTCAGCTTCAGACCAGCTGGATCCACGATCTGCTCGATCAACCGACCTGCGCCATCGTAGGTGTTCTGCGTGACCTTTGCGGTCGCGCTGCCCACACCTTCAGTCACCGTCAGGATCTGGCCCGTGCCGTCATAGGTGAAGGCCGTCGTGAGCTTCAGGCCGTCCGGATCGACGATCACCGTCATCTTGCGGCCGTTCAGGTCATAGTGCGTGTCGGTAATCGTTCCGGACGGGTCGGTCGTGCGGATCTGCTGCCCTTTTGCGTCGTATTCGTACTTGGTGACCAGCTCGACCGGAACCCAGCCGTCCGGGCCGCTTGCCGGCGAACTCTGATTGGTTCGTTCCTTCCGCGTCAGAATGCGACCGACCGCGTCATAGCTGTACTCGACGGACTTTCGATCTCCCTCGTACTCGGTCAATACGTTCCCGGCATGATCGCGGTCGTATCCGTGGGACTGGTCAATGTCGTAGCCGTGCAGCGCCCGGCTTTGACTACTCACATTCTTCAGCAGGCCGTCGCGATCGTACTGATACTTGACAACGTTGTCCTGGCCATCGATCACACTGTCAATCTGGCCGAACTCGTTGTACTTCGTGGTCGTCACAACCCCCTCGGGCGTTCTGACGATCATCCACTGCATCTTCGAGCTGTAGCTGTACGCGGTCGTGTTGCCCAGGCGATCCGTTTGCGTCAGCACGTTGTTGAACGCGTCGTACGTCGTACTGGTCCGGCCCGCCGCATCACGCATGCCGACGATGCGCCCGTTTCTATCGTACTCCGTAATGCGTGACACGCCGTTCGCATCGACGGATTGAACTACTCGGCCGAAGGCATCATAGACGGCTTTGGTGATCAGATTCAGGTAGCCGGGATCTGTCGCTTGCTGAATCTGATGGCCGACGCGATCGTAGTCGTATGTCGTGATCCGGTGTGTATCGCCCCCTACCTGCTGCGATTGCGACGTCACCTCTCCGAATGCGTTGTATGCATACTCGGTGGTCGCACCCATCGCATCGGTGCGCCTCGTCAAGCGGCCCGCCGTGCTGTAGTTGAAAGACGTGCGCGACGCGTCGGCGTTGTCGAGGGACGCAATGGCGGTCGACACATCATCCGTGAGACGGCCGCCCTGCAGCGTCTTGAGCACATCGGCCGACAGTCGAACCGCGTAAGCAGTGGTCTGAGCTATATCCCCGAAAGCATCGCGGTTATGCTCGACGACTTCACCGGCCGCGTTGATCGTCGCTGCGAGATTGCCGTTTGCATCGTAGTAGTAGAGCGTCTTGCGGCCATCTGCGTCGGTCGCGGATGTCCGAAGACCAGCGGCATCGTACGTGTAGGCTTCGTAGAACTCGTCACGCCGGAGCTGCGCGAGCATGGCTGTATCGCCGCTCTTTTCGTACACGTCGATCAGTTCGAGGATCCGGCTACCTTCTCCGGAATACTTGCGGATCACCCGGCCTTCTTCGTCGTAGCGATACGTCGTCGTGCGATTGAACGGCGGCTTACCTTGCGTTTCGGTCAGCACGCGCCCCATTTTGTCGTACGTGAAGCTCGACGTCTTGGAGCCCATTACGCCGTAGGTGACCTGCTCCAGCAGACGGCCCATCGCGTCGTACGCGTAGGTCGTACGCTCGAGACTGCTTGGTGTCGATGCCGATGCGAGCAAGTCGGCGGCGTTGAGTGTGTAGCGAACACTCTGTTGATCACTAGAGGTCACTAGCCTGGATGGTGCTGCGACAACACGGACGAACTCATGATCGCCGAACGTAGCATCGCGCACCACAATCGGCGCGTTCCTCGAACTACGGAATTCGACTGTGTGGCTGGCAAGCGGCACTGTATTGGGGACCGTCAAGGTGTAACGCGTGTAGTTCTCTGAGCTGAGCGTCACCGTCCCGACCTGTACACCATCAAGCCAAATCTCCAGCTCCGCACCAACCTTGCCGGACGCCTCGATATTGACCGCCACCTGTTGAGGTTGACTCAATGCGCCCAATTCAATGCGCTGCCCCCGCGTACGCTCGACAACGTTGCCTTGCGCATCGTAGCGATAACGCGTGACGTAGCCTTCGCCATCGATTTCCGCTGCAAGCAACCCACGTGCGTCATACACGAAGCGTGTTGACACATCTTGTGCACTGCCAGCCGGGATGAGTTCTGCGAGCTTCGGTCCAGACCATATTGAAAATGCCGTACGCTGTTCTTCGCTTACAGCCGTCGCATACCGAATAACTTCCGTGCGTTCGCCTGCAGCGTTATAGCGGTATTCCGTGAGATAGCCCTGAGGGTCCAACTCACCACGTAACGACCCATCCCGATCGTAGAAATATCGCGTTGTCCGATCGTGGTCCACATCGGCCGGCGGAAGCGAACCATCCGGCGCAGCGGTCATATCGAGGCGATTTGAAAACACCGTCTTCGAAGTTACACGCCCAAAACCGTCATAACTCCACTTCGTAACGGTGCCGTCGGATTCAATCGTTCTGTCAACCCAAGAGTTGTTCAGCCGGAGTAGCCATTCCGATCTATCTGCGGGCGTCGCACTCGGCCTGAGCCCAAGCGCCTCGAGCGTCAATGGACCGCCTGCTTCCAGTAGTTCGACCGGACGCCCGGAGGAATCCGTGAGCGTCGCGAGTTGGGCAGACGTCAATCGTGTCGCATAAGTGACCGTTTTCGTCTGGTATCCCAACCCCTTGTCGTAGACGTATTCCGTCAGGACACCGTCCGGCCCGATTTGGGCAATTTTCTGATTTCGTGCGTTATACAGGTAATGTGTGCTCTGTCCGTTCGCGTCGGTTGACATGCGCGGCCGACCATCCGCGTCGTACCAGTTCTTCGTCTGCGAAACGAGTACACCTGAAGTGGTATCGGCAACCGCAACGAGCTCGCCCGCCGCATTCCAGCTCGACGTACGGGTCAGGCCATTTGCGAAAGTGACCGCGACCGTATGATTCTTGTCGTCATACTGATACACCGTGAGCGCTCCATCGAAACTCACGGAGGTCAAAATCCGCCCCAATCCGTCATAGGTGATCTGCTCAACCTTCTCGTTGCCCGATTCGCCCACGTAGCGCTGCAGTAAACGCCCGTGCGGGTCGTAGACGTAACGCGTTTGCGAAACGATGCCAGTCGGATCACCCGTTCCGTCTGCGAGGAGACGTTCGTACCGTGTCTCGACTGCCAGATTCCCCCGCCAGTCGTAGGTAGAGTCAATACGCAACGCATGCTGCCGATCACTCGACGCTCCCGCCCATGCGTCGAGAGAACCGACCGACAGTGCATCTGTCTCGCCGAGTCCCGTATTGTCGAATACCGCATTCTCGTAACGGATTTCCGACACGCGTTGTCCAACCGCGTTATATCGATACTCCGTGACTCGACCCTCGGCGCTGACGACATACCGGATATGACCTTTATCGTCGTAAGCGTAACGTGTCGTCTGAGAAGAAAATTCTGGTCTACCGAGCGTACTGATAACCGTTTCGGTCAGCAGCTCGTTCTTCGAGCCAAACGTGCGCCTGACTTCTGTTCCGATACCTCCGCTCGACGTCACGAGATTGCCGGCCTTATCGTAGACAAGCCACGCCCCCCCCAACACGTTGTCTGTCTGCGAATAAAGATTACCCTCAGCATCGTAGTCAAAGGCAATCCATTGACCGTCCTGCTGACCGGTAGTCGGCCGCTTCTCAACACTCTTCAGCCGCCCCGCATCGTCCCAATACAAAACTTGCACGAGACCAAGAGGATCGGTCACGGTCGTTTGCCGACTTGCAAGGTCATACTGCAATCGCGTGATCCTCATTGCGCCGTTATCCGCCGCCTGAGCAATCGTCGCGACACGATACTCACCGTCAATCAACTGGTACGTGAATTCCACTCGGGAACCATCGGTTTGTCCGATAGACGCAATCCGGTCGCTCGTACCGTCATACGCGTACGCCGTCGTAAACACGTTGCCGTCGGCAATGCTGTTGTCTTCCGGCGAGAGGTCGGTCACGACCTGCGACAATCGCCCCTGCGCGTCGTAGGCATAGCGCACCGTGGTCTCGGTCGCCAACTGCCCGTTCGCTTGCTGATAGACCGAACGCAGCGCCGAAAGCCGCCCGGCCGCGTCGTAGTCAAGATAGGTGACATCCCCGCCCGCCGTCGTGATCTGTGCGAGCTGACCCGAGGCGGTATAGCCGTACTTCACGGTATTGCCGTCGACGTCCCGGCTCGACACCAGCCGCCCGCCCTGGGCCGCGTCGTACGTTTCCATCACGTGCTGGGTACCATCGGCCCACGTCCAGCTGTTCGTGGCAGCATCGAACTGCAGGGTCGCACGCGGCCCCGTCGTCGTCACGGCCGTCGGTCCGGGCTGATTCGCGTCGCCGACGTTCGCACCGACACCTGCCGTCGACACATAGAGATTGCGCGCGGCATCGAACGCAAACTTCGTTTGCGAGCCGTCCCAGTCGGTCAGCGTGATCGTGCTGCCGACCTCGTTCAGTGTGCCGGTCAATCCGTCCACGGCACGGGAGGCGCCTTCACGCCAGTTGAGCTGCCCAAGGCTGTTGTACGCGCGGTACACAGCGCCGTTGATGCCCTGACCCAACAGCAGTTGGTCGCGATCGCGCAGCATCAGGTTGCCGTTCGCCGCGTTGACGTAGACCTGTTCGCCCGTCTGGCCGAACACGGCGTTACCCAGCACGCCTCTGTTGCCCAACGCCGTGGACGAAGATGATTGCAGACCCAGCCCTTGGCCCGTAACGATCGCTACCATGCGCTTGCTCTCCCGTATTCGGTGTGGTTGCCGCCTGGCCAGATGGGCCGGATACGGCTTTCATGCGGGAGTTATCTGAAACGTTGGAAATTCGTTTAGCGATCTGACCCAAAAGTTACATTCTGTTACAAATAGACTGCATGACGTAGAAACATCCGTTCCCGAACATTTGTTAATTGCCTTGAGCGACCGCCAACTGGTCGGCCATTTGCCTTAACATCCAACCGGCATATTGGCTCATGTCAAACAGGATCGACCGACCATCGGGCATCGATCGCTGGATGTTCTATCGGCAGGCCCGCCCGAGGCACCGATTTCATCCGCATACTAGGGTCGCTCATATTCCAGAGCACGTTGGTTTTCATGGGGGCCGCTTATCGAGAGCGAGCTGCGTGATCACCGCATAGCGGTATCCAAGCGCCGGCGGTTGGGAGCACCGCCGTGCATCGCGATCAGCGGCATCACTCGGTTCGTCGTCCCGTACCCGTGCGAATGGGCTTCGGTCGGATCGAGATCGTCAGGCTTCGAACCAGGGCAGCCGACTTGGACTTCAGTTTCATTGCGTTCCTCGAAAAGAAAAAAGCGAGGAACGCCCGTACGGGGAACGCTCCCCGTCAGGCTTAAGAATGTGTCTGCATATCGATCCGGGGAAGACTGGGGAAAAATTGCGAATGGCGGTTTCGGGAACACTGAAGCGCCGTGATCGCTAGGATTCGCGCACGCAAGTCGGTTACCGAATCGTCAGTACGGTCCCCATCGTCAACGGGATGGGGCGGCGCATGACGCTCGATACGCTGCAGCGGCGCTTTCGAGAGGGCTCGGTGGGCGGCTGGCGTCGAGGATGAAGACTTTCAGTTGCGAGATTTGCGCGCCAAAGTCGGTACCAATGAGACTGGCAGCACAGGCGACGGTCGGCAGGCTCAAATGCAACTCGGGTATACATCCGCCACCATGACGGGGCACTACGTGCGCAACTACCGCGCGGACACAGTGAAGCTGACCAAATGATGGCTTTGGGAAAAAAGTATAAATTTGCCGAAATCAATCGCGCTACGTTTGATAGCGCGAGATCCGCTATAAGCCATGTGGCGGAAGGCAGCCGACTACAACCATCGGTCGCGGAGACCCGCCAGGTAAGGCTCCCGCAGTCGAAGATAGCCAGCTATCCACAAATCTTCCCATATCGGGCCCAGCAGCAATCCAATATCGGCCCGAATACCTTACCGGCAAAGGGATGCCGATAAGTTTCCCGCCAAAATGCCCAAAAAGTCGCTCGCACGGTCCCGATTGTGTTCGAGTCGCCCCACAAGCCGCCGCGGGGCCGGCATGTGGTTTCCGACGAGAAGATAGACGTAGGCCCGAAGACTGGCGCGGCCCCGGACCTCGTCGGCAAAGAGAGTGGCGCGACTGCGCCACGCCTCACGAATGATAGGCCGTCTCCCCGTGCGAGCTGACGTCGAGCCCTTCACGTTCGCCGTCGCCGTCGACACGCAGGCCGATCGTCATATCGACGAGCTTGAATGCGACGACCGACACGACCGCCGACCACACGAGCGAGGTCCCGACGCCCCAGCACTGTGCAATCAGTTGCTCGCCGATGTGGTAATCGGCCACCTTGTTCGCGACGTAGTCGTAGATCCCGGTTCCGCCCAGCGACGGCGACGCGAATACCCCGGTGAGCAGCGCACCCGCGATCCCGCCGATGCAGTGCACGCCGAATACGTCGAGTGAATCGTCGACACCGAGAAGGCGCTTGAGTCCATTGACGCCCCAATAGCAGACGATGCCCGCGATTCCCCCCATCACGATCGCACCCATCGGCCCAACGAATCCACATGCCGGAGTGATCACGACCAGGCCGGCGATCGCACCGGACACCGCGCCGAGCATCGACGGCTTCTTCTTCAGCGACCACTCGACGAAAGTCCACGACACCGTCGCCGCACATGTTGCCAAAAGCGTCGTGACGAATGCGAGCGTGGCCGCGCCGCTTGCCTCGAGCGCGGAACCCACATTGAATCCGAACCAGCCGACCCACAGCAGCGAACCGCCGATCATCGTCATCGTCAGGTTGTGCGGCGCCATTGTTTCCCGGCCGAACCCCGCCCGCTTGCCGATCATGATCGCACCGACCAGAGCCGAGATGCCCGCATTGATATGCACCACGGTGCCGCCGGCGAAATCGATCGCCCCCTTCTGGAACAGGAAGCCGGCAGTCACGTTGGCCTTGTCGGCCGCCGCGCCGCTCGTGTAAGCGTCGGGGCCCGGCCAATACCAGACCATGTGCGCGATCGGCAGGTACGAAAACGTGAACCACAGCACCATGAACGCCAGCACCGCGGAGAATTTCGCGCGTTCGGCGATGCCGCCCACGATCAGCGCGGGCGTAATCGCGGCGAACGTCAACTGGAATGACACGTAGATGAACTCCGGAATGACGACACCCTTGCTGAACGTCGCGGCGGTGGAGTCCGGCGTGATGCCGACCAGGAACGCCTTCGAAAGGCCGCCGAAGAACGCGTTGCCCTCGGTGAACGCGACGCTGTAACCGTACACCGCCCATAGCACGCCGAGCAGGCAGAACACGACCAGTGTCTGCATCAGGATCGACAGCATGTTCTTGGCGCGCACCATTCCGCCGTAGAAAAGGCCAAGCCCGGGCGCCGCCATCATCACGACGAGCAGCGTCGCGACGATCATCCACGCGGTGTCGCCCTTGTTCGGCACCGCCACCGCCTTGTCGTTCGCGAACGCGGGCAACGCCTGCATCGCGAGCCAGGCCCACAGAATCCAGCCAATCGTCTTTTTCATGTCGTTTCCCAGAATCAAGGCCTGCGCCGCACCGCGATGCACGTGCGAACCGATGACCCACCAGCAACACAAGGAATGGCCGCGACACCGCACGGATGCACGGAGCGAGTCGCGCCGTCTGAATCGGCCGACGACACGGCGCCGCATGCCGCAAGACGGCGTCGTGTCATGCGAACCGTCACACCGCGGTCATGACCGCTCGCCCGGAATCCACGACGTGCCGGCCAGCGGCACGCGCGCCATCGCGGCCGCCTCCACCGTCAGCGCGACGAGATCTTCCGGTTCCAGGTGGTGAACGTTCTGCTTGCCGCATGCGCGCGCGATGGTGGTCAGCTCCATGTTCAGCGTCTTCAGGTAGTTCCGCACACGGCGCGCGCCCTCTTCCGGCTCGAGACGCTTTTCGAGGACCGCGTCTTGCGTCGTCACGCCCACCGGACACTTGCCGGTATGACAGTGATGGCAGAAACCCGGCGACGTATGCAGCGCCGCGTAATCCGCCGCAGCCGAATGCAGCATGCCGTCCTGGAAGTACGATTCGCTGTTGCAGCCGAGCGCCATCAGCACACCCTGGCCGATCGCGACCGCGTCCGCGCCGAGCGCGAGCGCCTTGGCGACGTCTGCACCGGTGCGAATGCCGCCCGACACGATCAGTTGAACCTGCCCCTTCATGTTCAGGTCCTCGAGCGCGGCGACGGCCTGACGGACCGCCGCCAGCGTCGGAATGCCCACGTTCTCGATGAAGCAGGTCTGGGTGGCCGCCGTGCCGCCCTGCATCCCGTCGACCACGACGACATCCGCGCCCGCATGCACCGCGAGCTTCACGTCGTTGAACGTGCGCGTTGCGCCGACCTTCACGTAGATCGGCTTCTCCCAGTCCGTAATCTCACGCAGTTCCTGGATCTTGATCGCGAGATCGTCCGGGCCGGTCCAGTCCGGATGGCGACTCGCCGAGCGCTGGTCGACGCCCGCCGGAAGCGTGCGCATCGACGCCACGCGCGGATTGACCTTCTGCCCGAGCAGCATGCCGCCACCGCCCGGCTTCGCGCCCTGCCCGATCACGACCTCGATCGCATCGGCACGGCGCACGTCGTCGGGATTGAAGCCGTAGCGCGACGGCAGGCACTGGTAGACGAGCGTCTTCGACGAACGGCGCTCCTCCTGCGTCATCCCGCCGTCGCCGGTCGTCGTCGACGTGCCGGCCGCCGTCGCCGCGCGACCGAGCGCTTCCTTGACATTCGCCGACAGCGCGCCGAAGCTCATCCCGGCCACGGTGATCGGGATGTCGAGCACGACGGGCTTCTTCGCGAAGCGCGTGCCGAGCACGGTCTGTGTCGTGCATTTCTCGCGATAGCCTTCGAGCGGGTAACGCGACAGCGACGCACCGAGAAACAGCAGATCGTCGAAGTGCGGGACATGACGCTTCGCCCCGAGGCCGCGAATCTCGTACAAGCCGCGCTGGGCGGCCGTGTGGATGTAGTCGATCGTCTTACGGTCGTAGCCGTACGACTCTTCCTGCTGCAAGCGGGCGAAATGAATGGGTTTGACTTCCATGGCGTTGTCTCGATGGAGCGTGGATTCAATATTCCTGGTTCGCGTCGGCGTTCCAGTGGTAGAGCGTGCGGGCCGAAGCGATGCGCCTGAACGCGCGCGGATCGTGGTCGAGCCCGGCCGCATCGAGCAGCGCCGCGACTGCACTGAAGTCGGCGTCGGCCATCGGCTCGAACTGCGCGTCCGCGCCGAGCGACTTCACTTCGCCCTTCACGTAGAGCACCGCTTCGTATAACGAATCACCGAGTGCGTCGCCCGCGTCGCCGCAAATCACCATCCGGCCTGCCTGGGCCATGAATGCGGAGAAGCTGCCGACCGACCCGCCGACGACGATGTCGCCGCCTTTCAGCGAGATGCCGCAACGCAATCCGGCATCGCCATCGATCACGAGCAGCCCACCGTGCGCGGAAGCACCGGCGCCGTTCGACGCGAAACCCTTCACGTGTACCTTGCCGCTCATCATGTTTTCCGCGACGCCGGTCCCGGCGCTGCCCTCGATGACGATCGTCGCGCGCTTGTTCATGCCCCCGGCGTAATAGCCCGCGTGGCCGTCGATCGTCACGGTCACGTCGGCGTCCACGCCGACCGCGATGTTGTGCGCGCCGTTCGGCGAGGCCACGACGATCGCCTGCCCGTCGAGTACGTCCGCGCTGCCGTGCAGGTACTGGTTGACGTCCCGGACGGTGGCGCGTTCAAGGTCGAATGTCATGCGTTCCATACGTACATCTCCTCGGGTGCGGGTTCGAATACCTTGGCGTTCCTGATGTCCGGCAGATGCGCGAGCGAACGGAACTCCGACGCGATCGCGACGTAATCGTCGTTCTCGGCGACGACGGCCGGCTTGCACGCGAACGGGTCGCGAATCAGCGCCAGCTCGGTGGGTGTCCCCATCAGGAACGTGTAGAAGCCGTCGAGCTCCTCGAAGCCCTTCTGCAGTGCCACGGGCAGCGTGTCGCCTTCGCGCAGTCGCCATTCGAGGAAGCGGCACGCCGCCTCGGTGTCGTTGTCGGTATCGAAGTGAATGCCCTTCGGCTCCAGCTTCCGGCGCACGCCGTAAGGGTTCGAAAGCGAGCCGTTGTGGACCAGGCAGAAATCCTCGCCGGCCGTAAACGGATGCGCGCGATCCGGCGTCACCGCCGACTCGGTCGCCATCCGCGTATGGCCGACCAGATGAGAGCCCTTGAGGCCACCGAACGCGTAACGCGCGGCGATGTCGGCGGGCAGGCCGATGTCCTTGTACAGGTCGATCGAGCGACCGACCGACAGCAAGTACACGCGCGGATAGTGCTCGTTCAGCCAGTGCCTGACCGTGTCGGCCTGCGCGTGAACGGTCAGCACCGCGTGGTTGCCCTTCGCATCGACACGCGCCGCCGCGTCGACGCACGCCTTCAACCGGTCGAGCAGCACGTCCCACGGAAAGTGCTCGCCTTCCTCGGTAAAGCCCGAGTACAGGCTCAGCTTGCGCTGGGCCGGCTCGACCGCGTCACCGAACACAGCGAGGCCGGCCGAGTCCGGGCCGCGTTCGGTCATGCCGATCAGCATCGGCACCATCAACTCGCCCAGCCGGTCGCGCAACGCCGGTGTCTTGACCAGCAATCCTACGATTCCACACATGTTGCCTGCTCCTCAGAAAAATTCGACGTACTGCTTGATTTCCCAGTCCGATACGTGGCGCATGTATTCCAGCCACTCCATTCGCTTGAGCTTGATGAACTCGTTGACCACCGGCCCGAGCGCATCGCAGATCGTCCGGTCGGCTTCGAGCGCGTCGAGCGCCTCGCCGAGGTTTTGCGGCAGTACGCCGATGCCGTGGTCGCGGAGTTTCTGTGCGGGCCACTCGTACAGGTTCTCGTTCGCGGGCGCGCCCGGCGACAGGTCGCGGTCGATGCCGTCGAGCCCGGCGACGATCACGGCGGCCGTCGCGAGATACGGGTTGCACGCACTGTCCGGCAAACGCAGTTCGATTCGGCCGCCCGGCATCCGCACCATCGTCGAACGGTTGTTGTCGCCGTAGCTGACGTACGCAGGCGCCCAGGTCGCGCCGGTCAGCGAGCGGCCGACAACGAGGCGCTTGTACGAGTTCACCGTGGGGTTGCAGAGCGCCGTCAGCGCGGGTGCGTGCGCGAGCAGGCCCGCCGTGAACCGGTAGCCGAGCTTCGACAGGCCCATGCCCAGCGCGTCGCCGTCGTCGGCGAACAGGTTGCGCTTGCCGTCGCTGATCGACATGTGCATGCCGTTGCCCGGGCGGTTCGCGAACGGCTTCGGCATGAACGAGCAGATCATTCCGAGCTCGTTCGCGATTTCCGACGCCGCCATCTTGAAGAACACGTAGTGATCGCACGACGTCAGGCAATCGGTGTACGTGTAGTTGATTCCGAACTGTCCGTTCGCATCCTCATGATCGATCTGGTAAACGTCGATGCCGACCGCGCGCAGCGATTCGGTGAGCTTTTCCAGGAACACACGCGTGCGGGACAGCCCCTTGTAGTCGTAGCAGGGCTTCGCCAGCGTATCGCTCGGATCGCACGGCTCGAGCGTGCCCGACGCCGAGCGCTTCAGCAGCGAAAATTCGGGCTCGAGGCCGGTAAAAAGCGTCCAGCCGCGCTCGGTCAGGCGGGCAACCTGCTTCTTCAGCGTCACGCGCGAATCGAACGCCCACGGTGCGCCGTCGACGTGACCGTCGCACGCGATGCGTGCCAGCCCGGACTGCCACGGCACCGGCGTCAGCGTCGCGAGATCGCCGACCGCCATGTAGTCCGGCCCGTTCGGCTCGATGCCGACACCCCAGATCGCAAAGCCCGCGAAACCCGCGCCCGCGGTAAGCACGCTGCCCAGATGCGCGACCGGCACCGACTTCGCCTTGGCCACGCCGTGAATGTCGACGAATTGCGCGAGCACGTACTTCACGCCGTGTTGCGCGAGATATGTCTGCGCTTCGTCCACCGAGTCGAAGCGCGGTACGCTTCCAAGCGCGTTGGCTGGCAACGGGCTCGCATCGTTCAGGTTCATCGTCTCTCCTTGCAACTGCTTCGTTCACTGGTTTGCGGATTCCGCCCGACTGGCGAGCGGCCCATTGCGCGACATGGGCAAGCACCGTGTCCGGTACGTTGCGGCCACACCTTCTGCCTACGACGGGATTTATTGATATGAAACAATAATTCCTTGTATGAAACTTTCGGCGCGCAGGCCAGCGCTCGCGACCATGCCAGCGCGCACGCCGCAATCTGCTACCCTTGCCCCTTTTCGAGGTCGACGATGCACACCGCTGACGACACCAAGACCCCGCTCGAACGCTATCTCGGGTCGACCATCCGCGAGCTTCGCCAGCGCCACGGCCTGACCATCGCCCAGGTTGCCGAACAGGCCGGCATCAGCCGCGGCATGCTGTCGAAGATCGAAAACGCACAGACCTCGACCGGCCTCGACGTACTTCACCGCATTGCGCAGGCGCTCGGCGTCTCCATGGCCGTGCTGTTCCGCAACTTCGACGTCCCGCAGGGCGGTGCCCAGCTCGTGAAGAAAGGCGCCGGCATGGAAGTCGTCCGCAAAGGCACGAAAAGCGGCCACACCTACCATCTGCTCGCCTACGACCAGGGTCCACGCAAAATCTTCGAGCCGTTCCTGATCACGATGGAGGACCAGGCGGAACGCTTTCCCGTATTCGAGCATCCTGGCACCGAGTTCATCCACATGCTCAAGGGCGTGATCGAATACCGGCACGGTCAGCAGACCTACATCCTGCATCCGGGCGACACCCTGACGTTCCGCGCCGACGTACCGCACGGCCCGGAGCGCCTGATCAAGACGCCGATCCAGTTCCTGTCGATCTTCGTCTACGGCCCGCCTGCCGACGAATGACCTCCGCGTTGCAAGAGATAACGCAAGCGTCGTGCCAGGTTTATCTGCAGGAATCAAAGATTCCCGTGGATAAACACTTCGAGCAGAACGGCGCCCGTGCGTCACCGGGTGACGACCCACTCCCTGCGTACTACGGGTGCGGCTCCACGCCAACTTCGGTGCAACGCCGCACTGATACGGGAACCACGGTTACGAAGATGTATCAGTGACCCTTATGCTGCGATCGGCGGCAGTGCCGCCAGCACATCCAGCGCCGCGCAGATCATGCGGCGCACCGTCGGCTGCACGAGCGCCGCGCGCGCGGTGTCGTAGGCGAACGGGACGGCTTCGTCCATGTAGGTCGACTGGCACATCTCTAGCTGGATCGCGTGCACACCGCGCGACGGCCGGCCGAACGAGCGGGTGATGAAGCCGCCCTTGAAGCGGCCGTTCGCGACCGACGTGAACGGGCTTGCGGCGGCCTCGCGCTCGACCGCGGCCTGCACGGACGGCGCGACGGTCCTGCTGTCCTGCGTGCCGATGTTCAGGTCCGGCAGCTTGCCGTCGAACAGCCGCGGCAGCGTGCTGGCAATGGAGTGTGCCTCCCACAGCAGCACGTGCCCGTGGCGCTCGCGCAGCCGTGCCAGCTCGGCCGCCAGCGCCGTGTGGTACGGCTGCCAGTATGCTTCGACCCGGCGGCCTTTCTCCGCCGGATCCGGTGCGCATCCTTCGCGATAGACGGGCTCGCCTCGAAACGTTTCGGTCGGACACAGGCCCGTCGTCGTCTGGCCCGGGTACAGGCTCTCGCCGTCCGGCGGACGATTGAGGTCGATCACGTAACGCGAGACCGTGGCACCGAGCATCGTCGCGCCGAGCGTGGTCGCGAACGCGTACAGCCGATCGAGATGCCAGTCGGTATCGGCAAGCGTCAGCGCGCGGTCGGTGTACGCATCGCGCAACGGCGCGGGTATGGCGGTTCCCTGGTGCGGAATCGAAATCAGCAGCGGCGCATCGCCGCGTTGCAGCGTGTAAAGGTCGTTCATCAGGGCTCCGGACGAATTAAAGCAATGCATCTTCGGGCAACTGCGGCACCGCGCGCGCGAGCGCGGGCCGGATCGAATGGTCGAGCACGGCGCGCGTCAGCTCGACGATCTCCGTGACGAAGTCCTCCCACTCACCCTGCCGATGCAGGAGAAAGAAATCGCGCCGGCCGAGCCGGCCGGACGGCAGCGGCACGACCGCGACATCGCCGAGGTAATGGCGCGCCTGCCACAGGCACAGCGGCGTCGAGATCGCGAAACCGAGTCGGGCGGCAACCAGGCTCAGCAGCGGATCGGTCGCGTCGAATTCGAAGCGCCTCGGGCAGTCGATGCCGAGATGGCGCGCGAACCGTTCGACCTGCTGGCCGATCACGGAGCGCGCGGTGTAGCGGATCAACGGCAGTTCGGCGGCCAGCGTTCGCCAGTCGACCTTCGGGCGCCCGGCCAGATGCGCGCGCGCGACGACCGCGACGAAGGCTTCCGAGAACAACGGCACTTCGACGATGCGCGCATCGCTGAGCGTGGTCTGGGTACATACGGCGACGTCGATCTCCCGGTCATGCAACTGCTTGCTCAATCCCGGCGTGATCCCCGACCACATCGAAATCTGCCGCGACGTGCCCGACACCGCCCGGATCAACTCCGGCCCGACCGTCGCCGCGAACGAATCGACGCAGCCGAGCCGCACGGGCAGCCGCCCCGTGTCCGACGCGTCGCCGACGCGCGTGCTGACCATCTGCGCATGCTCGAGCAGCGGACCGGCCAGCTCCAGCAAGGCCCGTCCGGCGATGTTGGGGCGCGGCGGGCGGCTGTCGCGATCGAACAGCACCGTCCCCTGCTCGCGCTCGAGTGCGGAAACCGCCTGGCTGATCGCGCTCTGGCTGACGCCGATGCGCCTGGCCGCGCCGGTCATCGAACCGGTCTCGCACACGGCGACGAAGGCCTGCAGCGCACGCAGGTCGATGGGCGGTGGGGTACGTCGCATAGCGGCTCCAGTGGCGGCGGGGTCGGCCGTTCGGCAATACGGGATGAATGGTGCGCCGGTTCGGCCTGCCCGGGCGCTGGATGAGTGCTACCGGGCACGTTGCATAAGTTTGCCTAATACAAAATTCGGCGCTGCCGCGGCTCCCTAGAATCGGCTCGTCGCTTACCCAGAGGGAAACCATGAGCCACTTCGATTTCATCGTGATCGGCGCCGGCGTGATCGGCACGTCGGTCGCGCATCATCTTGCGTCGCTCGGCGCACGCAACGTGCTCGTCATCGAACGCGGCATGATCGGCGCCGGCACCACGTCGCAATCGTCCGGCCTGCTGCGCACGCATTACTCGGTGCGCCAGAACGTCGAGCTGGCGCGCTCGTCGTGGTCGGCCTTCAACCACTTCGCCGAATACGTCGGCGACGACGAGGCGTCGTGCGGGCTCGTCAAGTGCGGCTACATGATCTGCGCGCCGGAGGGGGCGAAGCTCGAGCCGCTGCGCGCGTCGCTCGACGCGCAGCGCGCGATGGACATCGAAGTGCAGTTGCTCGATCGTGACGACGCACACGCCCGCCTGCCGATCGCGCAGTTCGACGACGCCGCGCTGATCGGCTTCGAGCCGGAAGCGGGCTTCGCGGACGCATACCTGGTCGCGATGAGCTTCGCCAAATCGGCCCGCCGGCGCGGCGTGAAGATTCTCGAAGGCACGACCGTCACGGGCGTCGTGCGCGACGGCCGCCGCATCGTCGGCGTCGACACGAGCGCCGGCCGCTTCATATGCGGCACGCTGATCAGTACGCAGAACATCTGGACGCCGGAACTGTCCGGCTGGATCGACGTGCCGCTCCCCGTCAAGCCGGAACGGCACACCGTGCTGGCGCTCGAATGCGACGCACGTTATTCGTTCCAGATGCCGGCGTTCAAGGACCTCGGCTCGCCCGGCATGCTCTATTACCGCAGCTACGGCGGCAGCCAGATGCTGGTCTCCGAGGGCATCGTCGGCGAAACGCTGAACGCGCCCGAAACCGAACAGGGCGACATCTCGCTGGATTACGTCGCCGAAGTCGGCGCGCAGGTCGCCGAACGTTTTCCCGCCTACGAGACGGCCGGACTCGCGTCGTCGTGGACCGGCGTCTACGACGTGACCCCCGACTGGAACCCGGTGCTCGGCAACGTCGGCGACCTTGAAGGGCTCGTCGTCGGTTTCGGCTTCTCGGGCCACGGCTTCAAGTTGTCCCCCGGCATCGGCCGGCTGCTCGCGCAGCATGCGCTCGGACAGCCAACCGACGTGTCGCTCGCCCCTTACTCGCTCGAACGCTTTACGACCGGCGCGTTGCTCACCGGCAAGTACGGCCTGGGCGCCGTGTCCTGATTGTCATCCTTCCGACGAGATATTCCCATGCCCCTGAAGATACTGGTGCCCATCAAGCGCGTCGTCGATCCGAACGTGCGCGTGCGGGTCGGCTCCGCCGGCTCGATCGAGACGACCGGCCTCAAGACGTCCGTCAACCCGTTCGACGAATGCGCGCTCGAAATGGCGCTGCGCCTGCGCGAAGCCGGTCATGCCGCACAGGTGAGCGTCATCACGTGCGGCCCGTCCGCCTGCCAGGACGTGCTGCGCACCGGCCTCGCGATGGGTGCCGACGACGCGATCCTGGTCGACACCGGTGACGCTACCGCGTCGCTCGACTCGCTGGGCGTAGCACGGCTGCTGCACGCGTACCTCGGCACGTCGCCGTACGACCTCGTGCTCTGCGGCAAGCAGGCGATCGACGACGACACCGGCGGCGTCGCGCCGATGCTGGCCGGCCTGCTCGGTTGGCCGCAAGGTCTCGATGCAACCGCTCTGGTACCCGACGGCGACGGCTGGCGCGTCACGTGCGGCGACGACAGCGGCACCGCGATCTGGCGGCTGGCGGGAAGCGCCGTCGTGAGCGCCGACTTGCGTCTGGCCGAACCGCGCCGCGTGACGCTGCCGAGCATCGTCAAGGCCAAACAGAAGCCGCTCGCGATCATTCCCGCCGCTCGATTCACGGTCGACCTCGCGCCGTCGTCACGCGCGGTGCGACTCGACGAGCCCACCGTACAGCGCTCGGGTCACCGCGTGGCCGACATCGATGCGCTGATTGCCGCGCTCGCCGCACACAACGTCTTTGCCCATACAGGAGTCTGCGCATGAGAACGCTGGTTGTTGCCGAAGCCTCGGCCGACCATACGCTGCCGGACGTGGTCCGGCGCGTCGTGACCGCGGCAACGACACGCCGACATCCCGTCGACTTGCTGGTACTCGATCCCGCGACCGCTGCGGAAGCCGCGCTGATCGACGGCGTCGACCAAGTGCTCCGGCCCGATCTGCCGGACGCTTCCGGCCTCGTCGCGCCGGAAAGTCTCGCCGCGTTGCTGGCCGAGCTGGCACCGTGCTACACACTGATCGCGGCTGCCCATCGCACGCTGGGCCGGAATGCGTTGCCGCGGGCCGCGGCGCTCACCGCTGCGGCGTTCGTCGCGGACGTCACCGGCATCACAAACGACGGGCGCTTCGTGCGCGGCTGGTATGCGGGAAGCATCGTCGCGACCGTCGAAAGCGTGCGCGAGAACACCTTTGCGACCGTGCGCGCATCGTCGTTCGCGGCAGCCGGTGCGCGAGCCGAACCGGCACCGATCGATTCCGTAGCTGCCCCGCCCGCCTTCGCCGCGACCACACTGGTCGAACGCAACGGCGCCCAGACGGCCGGCATCGATCTCGCGAATGCACCGATCGTCGTGTCCGGTGGACGCGGGCTCGCGTCCAGCGAGAACATGGCACGGCTCGGCGCGCTCGCGTCGCGTGTCGGTGCAGCCCTCGGCGCATCGCGCGCCGCGGTCGACGCCGGCTACGCACCGAACTCGATCCAGGTCGGGCAAACCGGCAAGATCGTCGCCCCCGACGCCTATCTGGCGTTCGGGATCTCGGGCGCCGTTCAGCACCTGGCCGGCATGAAGGATTCGAAGTTGATCGTCGCCGTCAACAAGGATCCGGATGCGCCAATCTTCTCGTTTGCGGACGTGAGCTTCGTCGGGGACCTGTTCGACGTGATGGCCGCACTTGAACGTCACGTCGAGGCCGGAGGTGGCGCATGACGAACGCGGATTCCGGGCAGGAGCGCGCCCCGCGTGCGACTGCTTCGCTTTCCTCGACCGGGCGAGCACCGTGGACGTCACGCTTCCCGTCTATCCGGTTCATCGATTGCACGCAAATCGAGCCAGAGGCGTGGGCAAACGGCGCGGGCGTCACGCGTACGATCGCAAACCGCATCGGCCCGAACGGCAGCGTCGACTGGCGTATCAGTCTCGCCACGCTCGAGGGATCGGCCCGCTTCTCGCAATTTCCGGGCGTCGACCGGATCCTCGTGCCGATCGACAACACGAGCGTCGAGCTTCGCGCACAGGACGGGCATCTCGTCGCCCACCCGATCGTGCCGGCACGCTTTCCCGGCGACTTGCCGGTGTGGACGACCGATATCGCGCGGCCCATGCACGTGCTCAACGTGATGACGCGCAGAGCTTCGTGCCAGGCCGCCGTTAGCGTGATGACGCATTCGTGCCGCGTAACGCCTGCGTCAACGCATCTGCTGATTTGCGCGGCCGGCCGATGGCGCTTCGGCAGTGCGTCGCTCAGCACCCAGACGCTGCTGCCGATGCACGGTCTATGGCTCGACGACCGTGTAGAAGAACTCGATCTGCAATCCGACACACTTGACTCCCGTCTGATCTCGGTCGCGATCGAGTCAGTCGAACGCTGATCCTTGCCCGTTTATCCGCTCATGTCTCACGCCTCGCTTATCGAACAATACGGCCCGCGCGAATCGATGGAATACGACGTCGTGATCGTCGGCGGCGGCCCCGCCGGGCTGTCGGCGGCGATCCGGCTCAAGCAGCTGGCCGCCGAGAAAGGCGCCGAGATCGGCGTGTGCGTGCTCGAGAAAGGTTCCGAGATCGGCGCG